>JAJVLF010000049.1 GCA_029255845.1 Campylobacterota bacterium
TGTGGAAAATACCTCAAGAATTCAAGGGTTGAAGAAATACGGTTGTCTGACAACACATCCATCAAGAAACTCAGAATGGTAGAGAAAGGATCCCCTCCTGTGGTTGAGGCAGCCGAATACGAAAACCATGGCCTCACATGGAAAAGATTGTCAAAGATTATGGACAGAGTTTTCTTTAATCTTTATATGTTCATGATTGCGTTAATAACTGCCATACTGTTCCTGGCAATATTTGTCAATTATTATACATCATAAGTATGCATTTGGGCCGATGGATATAGCTTATGCCATGCATAAGCTGGTAGTATTATTAATGTTGCCGTCTTGTTACTAGCTACTATGTATATTACTATGATACACCAAATAATAAATTCAATAAAATAAATATAAATGATGAATCAACTCATAAAACAATACCAAAACATAGTGGATTATTTATATACAATAAACATGAAGACAATCTAACCATATACTATGATAAAGAAGAAATATTACAAAAAGATAAAAATATAATAAATAAAGAATATATAAATACTCTAAGTAATGGATGGCATTTATTAGGAAGTAGTGATAGTATTAAGGATATGAATATATTTAAAGATATTAAGGATGTTTATATTTATGATAATGTAAAAGGATATACTCTTTTAGATAGTAACAGTGAAAGTAATTCTATTAAAGAATATAGTGGGTTTTGGGTTCATAAGTGAGGGCTGAAATATAAATAGCATTTTTATATATAAACTTAAAACTTAATTTGTATAATAGGTGTATCAAAATAAAGATAATCTCTCGTTACAAAGCTCCAGCTTTGGAGTGCCTAGCAAGACTACCAAATTTTTTTGCTTACAATTATGAGAGAAATAATGCATTATAGTTTTTTGGACATGGGACTTTAGTCCCATATATTAGATGCTTAACATCTTTTATAAAGCTACTCATCCCTAATTTAACAAAACTTGCAAACTATAATTTTTTTTCATATTTTAGTTTTTTATTTAAATGCAAATAAAAATCTTTTAAAGTCAAAAATACCGCACTATTAGTAAAACCTACAAAATAGAAGAAACACCAACACTAAAAACAATTACAAACACAGTAATAAAAATAAAAAAAATACTATACTTAAAGTCTAAAATATTAGATACAAAATTATTGAACCCAAAATAATAAACACTCATCCCTAATTGAACAAAGCCCGAAATAGAACTAGCCAAAGCCAAGCCCACTACTTTATACTCATAAATCAACAATAACGACAATAAGACATTAATTGATATTGATACCACCGATATAAATGCTGCTTTTTTTTGCTCTTGCTTAGAGAACAACCATAATGAAAATATTTTCGATAGTCCAAATGGGATTAACCCTATTAGATAGGCTATTAAAACATAAGATGAATTTAAAACATCTTTTGCATTAAATTCTCCTCTTTCAAAAAGTATTGAGATTATTAGTTCTGCAAATATTATTCCTACTATGGTGGCACTTGTTAGTAGGGTGATTATGGCATAAAATGATTGCTTCATTATTAATAAGGCTTTTTTGTTGTTGTTGCTTTTTATTAATTTTGCTATTACGGGGAATATGCTTATGCTTAGGGCTATGGTGAAAAGGGCGAAAGGGAATTGGAATATTCTGTTGGCGAAGTATAGATATGATATGCTTGAACTTGCTAGGAAGCTTGCTAGGAAAATGTCTAAAAAGGAAGCTAGTTGATATGATGAGGCTCCTATTATGGCGGGGGTTAGTTTTTCGTTGAAGGTTTTTATATTTGTTTTTATATTTTTGTATTTTTTGTTTAATGATGTAAATGCATAATATAATGGTTTTAATAATTTTAAAAAATATAAGGCTAAAATATGGGCAATCACTTGCAAGAAACCGCCTATGATGACGGCATAGCTGATATTATATACTAAATCTAATTTGCCATTATTTGGTAATAGTATGGCTATGATTATGGCTATATTTAAAAATGAAGTCGATATGGATGTGGTGAAGAAATGTTTTTTATAATGCAATATGGCAGAAATAAAAGTAAATATAAAAACTAGAACTATATAGAAAAAATTAATGGCTACTATTTTGTGTAGTTGTGAGATGTATTCGCTTTTGAGACCTAATGCTATAATGCTTGTGAATTCAAAAGAGAAAAAATAAACCATTAAACTTGCAAAAGAAATGATAGATAAAAATAAAATAAAAATATAAGAAGCGAAAGTTAGCTTTTTAGAAGACCTCGTAAAAGCTGGGATGAAGACCTGAGAAAATGCTCCTTCTGCGAATATCCTTCTTAATAGATTAGGGATTTTAAAGGCGATTATAAAAAAATCTGTGTATATTGAAGCCCCTAATGAGTTAGCCATAAGCAAATCTCTAATTAAGCCAAATATTCTTGACAGAAGTATGCCAAAACTATTTATAAAAAAGCTTTTAATCACTTTTATTCAAACATATCATTATTTTCTGCATTGCTTGCTTGGTTTAGAGCTATTCTTCCCATTACTTCAAAATTAACATTTTTATCTATTTCAGCATGAGAGAGGACCACTATATTTAAACCGAACTTCTCATATACATCTGATATTTGCTTTCTCATACTAGGGTCTACTATTATTATCGCAGGGGAGATGCCCATATTTAATAAATTATTTGTTTGCATTTTTGTATCATCTATTAATCCTGAAAGCTCGTCATTATCTAAGCCTAAATGCATTACTTGCTGGTTTTCATTTAGTCTTGTTAAGATGGTTTGCTCTAGTGATGTGTCTAGCATTAGCATATTTATTTTACCTGATGTATCTTTATACATATCTGTAATAGTTCTTGAAAGACCTACTCTTACTTGCTCTGTGATAATATCTACCTCTTGAGTTAGTTTGCCTATATTAAGGGTTATTTCTAATATGGTTACTAAATCTTTAATAGGTATTTTTTCATGTAATAATGCTCTTAGCACTCCTTGTATTATTCCTATATCTAAAGCACTAGCTTCTTCCACTAAAGCAGGGTATGCTGTGGCTAATCTGTCTAATAGCTCTTTTACATTTTGTCTTGTTAGTAGCTCTTCGGCATATTTTTTGATTAATTCTTCTACATGAGTTGACATTATGGTTGATGGCTCTATTGTAGTGTATCCTCTTTCTATGGCTTCTGTTTTCTTGTCTTTTGAAATCCATAATGCGTCAAGCCCAAATGCAGGCTCTTTTGCGGGGACACCGTCTATCTCATCTGTAACCATACCAGAATTAATCGCCATAAACATATTAGTCTCTAATGTGCTTCCTCCTACCTCTACTCCTTTTAAAAGTATTTTGTATTCATTAGGAGCCAATTGTAAATCATCAGACATATTGATAGAGGGAACTAAGAAACCAAATTGTTCTGCTATGTTTTTCCTCACTCCTCTTATTCTATCTAGTAAATCTCCACTAGAATTAACATCTTTATCATCTGCTAGAGCTAATAATTGATAACCTAAGTTTATTTGGATGAATTGCATATTTAATGCTTTATCAATTTCTTCTTTTTCATTTTCTTTTTTGTCTTGTGCTATTTCTTCATCTGTTTTTTCTGCATCTGTTTTTTCTTCGTAATCATCATAGCTTGGAGTTTGACTAGTTTCAAGTAATGTCCTTAAAAAAGGAAATACTCTATATATACCCTCTTTATCTTCAAGAGAAATCACCCCAAGAGTGATAAAAACAAGCCCAACAAATATAAGCGAAAGAGCAGGGAAACCAGGAACGATAGAAAATAAAAAAAGAACTAATCCCACGATAATCAAAGCACGAGCTTCTTTGGAGATTTGCTTTACTAATCCACTAGAAAAACTACCTTCTTCTGAAATACTACCTCTTGTAACCATGATACCAGTAGCTACAGATGTCATAAGAGCAGGTATTTGAGAAACTATACCATCACCTACTGTTAAAATAGTAAAAGTAGAAGCACTATCTCCTACACTCATATCATGCTGAAACACACCTATTAAAATACCACCAATGATATTGATGATAGTGATAACGATACCAGCAACAGCATCACCTTTGATAAACTTAGTAGAACCATCCATAGAACCGTAAAAATCAAGCTCTTGGTCAAGAGCTTTTCTTCTCATCTTCATCTCATCTTGGTCAATCACTCCCGCATTGAAATCTGCATCAATGGCTAATTGCCTACCAGGAATAGAATCAAGCTTAAATCTTGCAGTTACTTCTGCTACTCTCGTGGTTCCATTTGATACGACCATAAAATTTGTCAAGACTAAAACAATAAAAATAATAATCCCAATAACAAAATTCCCACCAACAACAAATTCTCCAAAACTAGCAATAATCTGACTTACAGAGCCTACCCCCTCATGTCCATTAGAAAGTATCATTCTAGTAGTAGCGATATTAAGCCCTAGCCTAAACATAACCACAATAAGCAAAAAAGTAGGAAAAGTAGTCAAATCAGTAGGCTTAGATACATAAACAGAAATAAGAATAACAAGCACAGATAAAGAAATAGAAACAGTAAGAAATAAATCCAAAGCCATAGGAGGCAAAGGCACGATAATAACGAGCAATATAGCTACAATCAAATAAACTACAACTAAATCTTTATTGCCTAGTATAGCAAATATTACAGGTTTAACTTTAGATAAAAAAGATTCTTGCTGTTTAAAAGTAGCTATTGTAGTCCCCTCATATAAGTAAAACCTCGGATATATAAGAGGTTTCTCAAAGTAATAAAATTTTAAGGTAGTATTATATTAAATCATTATTAAATTTATATCATATTGCTATTAGGTAATTTTTAAGTAATCAATGATATACTTTTATTTCAATTAAACTTTAAGGATATATGATGAAACTGATGAAATTTTTTTTAATATTTATGTTATTTTTTACTATGGCAATCTCCGAAGATAAGGAAGAAGATGATATAGCTAAAATGGTGTATCATTGTGATTTTAACGATGATGCTAGATATAAATTAATGCTTTCAAATATTCGATTTTCTATTGATTATTATAATGCTAATCTAACCGAATATGATATTAGAGTGGTTGCAAACTCTGAATGTATAAGATATTTATTTAAAAATAAAGCTAAAAAGCTATTAGCTCCTCCTGTGGATTTGAAAAAAAACATCAAAGCTAAAGCTTTAAATTATGATATAGGGTTTTATGTTTGTGGTAATACCTTAGATGCTTTTAAGATAAATAAGAAAAATATAGAGCCATATGCTACAATCGTGAAATCAGGAGTTGTTGAAGTTACTAAATTGCAACAAAGAGAAAACTTTGGGTATATCAAAGTTAGATAAAAATTAATAAAAAGAGCAAAAAATGGATAAAGAAATTAAATTTACACACCTAAAAGAACCTAAAGAAGGGGAGTTAATCTCTTTTGAAGATCATACTTTAAAAGTTCCAGATAATCCTATCATACCTTTTATAGAAGGTGATGGAATTGGGAGTGATATTACTCCTGTATGCCAAAAGGTTATCGATGAGGCTGTTAAAATTGCTTATGGTGGTAAAAGAAAAATATCTTGGTTTGAAGTGTATGCGGGAGAAAAATGTTTTAATAAATTTAAAGATGATTCTAGCTTAAGCAAAGAAGAGCATTGGTTATTGCCTGATAGCTTAAAGGCTTTTGCTAAATACAAAGTAGGAATTAAAGGACCTTTAACTACTCCTGTAGGAAAGGGTTTTAGAAGCTTAAATGTGGCTATTAGACAAAAGATGGATTTATATGTATGCCTTAGACCTGTAAGCTGGTATGGTGTGCCTACTCCTGTAAAAGAGCCTGGGGATGTGGATATGGTTATTTTTAGAGAAAACTCTGAAGATATTTATGCGGGGATTGAGTTTGAAAGCGGAAGTGAAAAAAGTAAAAAACTTATAAAGTTTCTTGAGGAAGAATTAGATGTAACTAATATCAGATTTCCTGAGACAAGCGGTATAGGAATAAAGCCTATATCCATAGAGGGAACTACTAGACTTTTTAAAAGAGCTATGAAGTATGCTATAAGAAGAGATAGGGATTCAATAACGATAGTCCATAAAGGTAATATTATGAAATATACTGAGGGTGCTTTTATGAAAACTTGCTATGAGGTAGCTAAAAAAGAATATGGTGCTGAAGAAATCAATGGTGGTCCTTGGTGTGAGATGACTAATCCAAATACTGGTAAAAAAATAATAATTAAAGATGTAATAGCAGATGCTTTTTTACAACAAATCCTATTAAGACCAAAAGAATATGATGTAATAGCGACTATGAATTTAAATGGAGATTATATTTCTGATGCTCTTGCTGCGATGGTGGGAGGAATAGGAATAGCACCAGGGGGGAATTTAAATGATGATGTAGCTATTTTTGAAGCAACTCACGGAACTGCTCCAAAATACACAAATCAAGATAAAGTAAATCCAGGCTCATTGATTTTAAGTGCTGCTATGATGCTTCATTATATGGGATGGGGTCAAGCTTCTAGGCTAGTAAAAGCTTCTATTAGAGAAGCAATTGAGCATAAAGAAGTAACTTATGATTTCGCTAGAATGATGGATGGAGCTAATGAGCTTTCTTGTTCTGGTTTTGGAGATGCTTTAATTAAATATATGAATAAATAATGCAGAAATTCGCTATTTTTGGAAACCCTGTTGCACATTCCAAATCACCAGAGCTTCATAATGCTGTGTTTGAAAAGTATCATATAGATGCTATTTATGAGAAAGTTCGAGTTGATAATGCTAATGAAATAAAAGATTATATTGTTAAAAATAATATAATAGGAGCAAATATAACTGTTCCTTTTAAAGAAGATATATTGCCTTTGTGCGATGAGTTAAGCGATGATGCTAGAAATATTCAAGCTGTCAATACCATTACTTTTAAAAATGGTGTGCTAAAGGGCTTTAACACAGATGGGCATGGTTTTATGGAAAGCATATCGCATTATAATAATATAAGCAATGCCTTAATTATAGGTGCTGGTGGCTCTGCTAAATCAATCGCTTTAGCTTTAGCTAAAAATAATATAGATTTGTTAGTAGCTAATCGCTCTGGGCATAGATTGGAATTTTATAAAACTAAAAATATCAAAACAACTCTTATTGAAAATTTAGAAATTAAAAAATACGATTTAATTGTAAATACCACATCTGCTGGATTGGAAGATGATTCTTTGCCAATAAAGAGAGATGTTTTGAAATCATTAATATCTCCTGCTGATTATATAGTGGATATAATTTATGGTCACAAAACACCTTTTTTAGAATTAAGCAAGGAAATGGGTGAGATTTATCAAGATGGTGCTATGATGCTTGTAATGCAAGCTGTTCATGCGAGTATGATATTTGCTGATATTAATGTTGATTTTAAAGATAGACAAAATATTATGATTGAAGAAGCTAAAAAACATATACTAAAAAAGATTAATTAATGAGCAAAAAAGAAAGAAATATTGCTGACATACTCCTACAAGCCCTACCTTATATAAAAAAATACCACAAGAAAAAAGTAGTAATTAAATATGGTGGCTCTGCTCAAATAGATGACAATCTAAAAGCAAAATTTGCAGAAGACATCGTGTTATTGGCTCTTATAGGCATTAAAATAGTAGTAGTGCATGGTGGCGGAAATGAAATTAGCTCTATGCTAGAAAAACTAGGAATTGATACAGAGTTCATAGATGGGCATAGAGTAACAAGCAATGAATCAATGAAAATAGCAGAAATGGTTCTATCAGGAAGCATAAATAAAGAAATAGTTTCATTAGTAAATCACAGTGGAGCAAGAGCTTTAGGACTAAGCGGAAAAGATTTTTCATTCATAAAAGCAAAAGCAAAATCATCAGGAAAATTTGGATTAACAGGAGAAATTACAAGCATAGACAAAAAAGCAATAAACAACATCCTAAAACAAAACATAATCCCAATAATAGCCCCTATAGCCTGTAATGAAGAGTATTTTGACATAGGCTACAACATAAATGCAGACACAACAGCAAGTGAAATAGCCTCAAGTATAAAAGCAATAAAGCTAGTTTTCTTAACCGATACAATGGGAGTCTTAGATAAAGACAAAAACCTAATATCCACCTTAAACACAAAAGACATAGAAAAACTAAAAAAAGATAGAACGATAATAGGAGGAATGATACCAAAAGTAGATGCTGGAATAAGTGCTCTTAATAATGGTGTAGAAAAAGTGCATATTATAAATGGAAAAATAGAGCATTCTTTATTATTAGAGCTTTTAACTAATGAGGGTATTGGGAGTGTGATTAAAAAACATTCTTAAAATTTTATATAAGGGAATTTATAAGAAACTCTTTATAAATTTGAGCAGACATTTTTTTGCTAAGTTTAGCAATATCAGAAAACTCACCCCATCTTAAAATAACATTTTGGACTTCCTCTATAATAATATTGGCTTTTTTTATATTATGTCTTTTAGCTAGTTCTAAAAGATGTTTCACATTAGGATTTTTCCCCTCACCCATATACAGCATACTATGCTCAGCCCCTACCCCATAAGAAAATACTACATCATAAGCAGGAGCAAAACTCCAAACACCTTGCTCATCCATCAAAAAAGAAAAGTTTTTAGCATGGTCATCACGATTATGGGTAAAAAGATTAAATACAGCTAATCTAAATACTTTTTTAACTTCTTGCATATCCTTAGTTAAATGCAAAGTCAAAGAAAGCAAATCATCATAATCAAGTGTCGGATACCTAAAATCACTATGCACCAAACCCGCAAAAGAATGCATATGTATTTTTGTATCTCCATCCCTATCAAATCTCTTAACAGCAAAATATTTTCTTTTCTTCCCAGTTAAAAGTGTAGTTTCTGACATATTAATCCCTGCCTCTTTAGCCATAAGAGAATAAGCATATTCAATAGAGCCAATTTCAATATCATCATGACTTGAAGCAAACTTCACCATCCAATACGAAAACCCATCTTGTAATTTATGAGCATTATATATGACTTGCTTTTTATCATCACTAATCTGCACAAGAACTTTTGGTCTAGCCCCGCCACTACTACCGCCCAATTTTAAAAGCTCTTCTAAAAGCTCTTCACTTTGTCCTTGCAATATCTCCTGAGAACTCACAAATAAATTATCTAAATTAATACTCTTTTCACAAACATCATCTACACTAATTTCAGGCTCATAACTCAAAGCCCCCATTCCACTGCTCCCAGAATAAGATAATCTATCAAGAGGAGTCAAAGAGCTTGGATTAACCCCCTTACTTATAAAATACCTATCAATAAGCAATCGCCCCCAACCATCAGGCAAAGAGTCATTAAATACACCCCAAAGATTATCAAAGGTATCATCATTGCATTCAAATAGTCCAGCTTTTAATGGTAGCTTGTAGGGGGATATTTCAATGCCAGTTTTTATAAATTCTCTGTCGTATTCAAAGTATATTTTTTTGTTTTTTGTAGCTAGAGTTCCCAATTTTTGGGTTTTGGTTAAGAAAACTGTTAATTTGTTTATCATTATTTAAATTTATCTTTCATGATTATATCTTCCATGCTTTCAAATTTTTCTTTATTCTCGCAAACTCCATCAAAATCACCCAAGCACCCCAAAACAAAAGAAATTTTAAGCAATGACTCCAAAGATATTAATCCAATTTGCTCAAACCTCTTAAGGCTTCCTAGGCTTACATCCGCCTTTTTTGATAGTTCTTTTTGAGATAGTTTTAAGCTTTTACGGCGAATTTTGAATTTTGTTTTTAATTCATTCATTATATCATTTGGATTTTTTGGTAAAAAAGATAACATATTAGCCTTTTTTATTAGTTTTATGTATATTAGCTAATATATTAGCTAATGTCAAGTTTTTATTATTTAAGGTGGAGATATTTTATGTAGAAATTTTATGTTGTTCAGTTTGCATAATTTTATCAGCTAACCAAGTTTTAATTATAGCTTGACGACTTACTCCTATATGCCTCGCTTCTTCGTCAAGTTTTTTGACCATCCATATTGGGAAATCAATATTAATTCTTTTTGGTTCTAGGTTAGGTCTTTTGATTGTTGATAAGTCAAGATATTGGACTATGTCTTCTTCGTTGTCATCAAATATTTTATCAAATTCTTCAGCTTTCATATATTTTAATCTCCTTTTTATTGACTTGTTTACAAAACTACAAAAAAGAAGATAAAAAGCCTATTTAACGATAAACTCATCCTCTTTTAAATCAATCAAAACATCATTAGTTTTTTCTTTAGAATAAATAATCTTCTCACTAATAATAAAAGATACATTATCATCTAAAAATCTTTCTAAAAATCTAGCTCCGTATTCTTTGGAGTAGCCTTCTTTTGCTACTTTCTCTTTTGCTTTTTTGCTTATTTTTATTTTTGTATGCTCTAATCTGCTTTCCATATCTAGGATTAGTTTGCCTATCATTTTATCTATATGTGTGTTTGTTAGGTGGTTGAAATTGATTATGCTTAGTCTGTTTATAAATTCATTTGAGAAGAATGATTTTATATTTCTGTCATTGCTTATGCTTTCGTCTTTGTTGAAGCCTACTAATGTGTTGTTGTTGCTTGTTATGTTTGAGGTCATTATTATTATTGTATGCTCAAAATTTGCTACATTTCCGTTATTGTCGCTTATTCTTGCATTGTCCATAATTTGTAGGAATATATTTATTACATCTGGGTGAGCTTTTTCAATCTCATCAAATAAAACTACACAATGAGGGTTCTTTTTGATGTCATCAATTAACTTGCCTCCGTCATCATATCCTACATATCCAGCGGGTGAGCCTATGAATTTTGAGACTGAATGTCCTTCCATAAATTCTGCCATGTCGTATCTTATGAAAGATATTTCTAATGTGTTTGCTATGCTTTTTGCTAATTCAGTTTTTCCTACTCCTGTAGGTCCTGTGAAAAGGAATGAGGCTATTGGTTTATTTTCTTTTTTTAATCCAGCTTTTGAGATTGTTATGTATTTGACTACTTGTTCTATTGCTTCGTTTTGACCGAATATTTTTTTGCTTATTTTTGCTTTTAGTCCTTTTAGCTGATTTTTTTCATTTTTATTCATGCTTTTTGTAGGGACATTTGTTATTTTTGAAACTACTAGTTCTATGTCTTTATTTGTAATATTTTTATTTCTTTTGCTTTCCACATGAGATAATGAACCTACCTCATCCATAATGTCTATCGCCTTATCAGGGAGGAATTTATCTTTAATATAAGAATTACTTAAATTTACAATGTTTTTTAAAATTTCATCTGAGAATTTCACATTATGAAAACTCTCATATTTTCCTTTTAAACCTTTTAAAATATCAAGACAATGCTCTAAGCTAGGCTCATAAATGTGGATATTAGAAAATCTTCTAGTCATTGCTTTATCTTGCTCGAAGTTTTGCTTATATTCTGCAAAAGTCGTAGCACCGATACATTTAATATCTCCTCTTGCTAGAAAAGGTTTTAAAATATTTGCTCCATCAAGAGAATTACCATTTACACTACCAGAGCCTATAAGAGTGTGTATTTCATCTATAAATAAAATAGTATTTTTATTTTTCATTAATTCAGATATAATGCCTTTAAGTCTTTTCTCAAAATCACCTCTATACTTAGTCCCTGATACTAAATTACCTACATTTAAAGCATAAATGATGTGGTTTTGTAATATCTTAGGAACTTCATTATTATTAATACTAATAGCCAAGCCTTCCACAATAGCAGTCTTTCCTACTCCAGCTTCGCCCATTAGTAATGGATTATTCTTTTTTCTTCTACATAGTATTTGCGACATTCTTTTGATTTCTATGTCTCTTCCTATGACATTATCTATTTTTCCCTCTTTTGCTAACTCATTTAGATTGACACAATATTTACTTAATAAATCATTCTTTTTAATGTCTTTTTTTGGTGATTGAACATGTGAAATTTCATCTAATATATCTAATTTACTAATCCCAAATCTCTCAAGAAGCTTATGCGAATAAGAAGAGTTGTCATAAAATAATGCAAAAAACATATCTAATGTCGTAGCTTTTGGTTTGTCAGTTGCGGTTATTTGGATGAGCATTGTGTTTATTGTGGATTTTAGAGCATCTGTTTCTGTGGCTTGTTTGTCAAAGTCTTTTGGTATTTTTTCCATATGATGCATATATACATTTAGATTTTTTTCTATTAGGTTTATATCCACTTCTAGTGAATTAAATATTTGCTTGACTTCATCGGTTTTTAGCAACTCTAAAAAGATATGCTCCGTGCTTATATAATCATGTCTATGTTTGTTTGCATTTATGCTTGCATTTTCAAAAATTGAATTTAATTGTTTTGTTATTTCTACTTTCATATTTCCTCGTATATCGCCTTTAGTGGGTGTTCTTGTTCTATTGCTAAATTTTTTACTTCATTTACTTTCGTGGTGGCTACATCAAGAGTGTATTCTCCACAAATTCCTGAGCCTTTCTCGTGTATATTTAGCATTATATCGTAAGCATTTTCATACTCTTTATAAAATACATTCATAAGAATAAAAATCACAAAATCCATAGTTGTATAATCGTCATTTAGCAAGATGACCTTATATTTCTTTGGATTTAGACTTTCATTTAATATTCTAGTTTGAGTTTCAGTAGATATCAATGCAAAAAACCTTTTTTCTTTTTATGATACTAAAAAATTCTTATTAATAAGTAAATTATTGGTATAATAATCACAATTTTACAAAAAAAGGTATAAAAATGAATGGCATTATTGGAGCTATGACTGCATTAATCACCCCTATGCAAGATGATAAACTAGATATTGGAACATATGAGAAATTAATAAAAAGACAAATAAATAATGGCATAGATGCCGTAGTTCCTGTAGGGACGACTGGAGAGAGTTCTACACTTAGTTATAGTGAGCATAAACAATGCATAGAAATAGCGATAGATGTCTGTAAAAATACAAACACGAAAGTTCTAGCAGGAGCAGGGAGTAATTCTACAAAAGAAGCTTCAGAATTAGCAAAATTTGCAGAGGGTGCAGGAGCAGATGGAATACTAGCAGTAACTCCTTATTATAATAAGCCTACTCAAGAGGGATTATATGAGCATTATAAAAAAATAGCTTCAAATATAAGCATTCCATTGCTTACATATAATGTGCCAGGAAGAACTTCTGTGGATTTATTGGCGGATACAGCAATAAGGCTAGTAGAAGATATAGATAATATATACGGGATAAAAGAAGCGACAGGCTCAATGGAGCGAACAGTAGAGATATTAGCAAAAAATCCTGATGTGGCTGTGATATGTGGAGATGATGCGATAAACTACCCAGTAATGGCAAATTATGGTAAGGGATGTATATCTGTAACATCAAATCTATTACCAGATAAAATATCAACTCTTATTCATACAGCTCTAGCGGGACAATTTGATACTTCAAAAGCTATTAATGATGAGTTATATCCTATAAATAAAGCTCTTTTTGTGGAAAGTAATCCAATTCCTATAAAAACAGCTATGCATATAGCGGGTCTTTTACCGTCATTAGAGTTTAGATTACCTTTGACTAAGCCCTCTAGTCAGACTATTAAATTGCTTGAAAGAGTTATGAGTAAATATGATATAGTGGAATAAACTATATTTAAAGTTTGATGTAAATTGCAAATGAATAAATTAAAAGGTCTATATCTTATTACGGATAATAAATTGACTCCTGATAGCTCTATATTGTATCAAGTGGAAGAAGCTTTAAAAGGTGGTGCTAGGATTATTCAGTTGCGAGATAAAGAAAAAACTGATGATGAGCTAGAAAAGACAGCTTATTTATTAAAAGAGCTAATATCAAAATATAATGCTTTATTTATCATCAATGATAGAGTAGAGTTAGCTAAAAAAATAAATGCTGATGGTGTGCATATAGGTGATGGGGATTATACTCTTAAGCAAACAAGAGAAATATTAAAAGATAAAATTATAGGTGTTTCTTGTTATGGGGATATTAATAAAGGCTTAGAGGCTGAAAAAAATGGGGCTAGTTATGTGGCATTTGGGGCTGTGTTTTCGTCTATGATTAAAAAAAATGCTAAAGTTATAGGTGTGGATATTTTAAAAGAAGCCAAAAGAAAGATTAAAATACCTATTTGTGCTATTGGTGGAATAAATAGCGATAATATTTCTAATATAGATTCTAATGTGGATATGAAAGCTATTATTAGTGCTATATGGGGGGATGAAGTGAAAGATAAGGCAAAATATCTTTCTTCTTTTTGTTGATGAAAATAACTCCTAATTTATATTTAGATTATTTAAAATGCCCAAAACTTCTAAAGAGCAATATACTTAATGATAAAATATATGAAGATAATATTTATGATAATGATTTAAAGTCTATATTTAAAGAATTATTCAAAGATGATAATAAATATTCTTTTGATTTAGAATTTAATTATGATACTCTATTTACTAAGATAGATTTAATAAAAAAGCATAATGAAGAAATAGATTTAATTATCATAGCAGATTCTACATCTGTGCGAAAATCATTTATTTATAAAATGAATTTCTCTATGTATGTTTTATCGGTGCTTGGATATAAGGTGAGTAAATGCTTTGTGTGGCATATAAATAAAAAATATGTCTTAGATGAAGTTTTAGATATAGATGAGATTTGTATTAAAAAAGACATTACAAAAGATGTTTTAAAAATGTCTTATAATATCCATAAGCAAATAGAAAATATTAAAAAAGCCAAATTATCTAGGAAGAAAGTTAATATTGGTGAGTTTTGTTATAAATTTAAAGAATGCCATTTAATGCCTGATTGTATGAGCCATATTCCTAAGAATTCTATTTTTAGCTTAAGTAGAGTATCAAGAAAAGATAAGTTTTCATTATATAAGCAAAATATAATTTCTTTTAAGGATTTAGAAAATTATCCCTCATTAAAAGACTCACAAAAGCTTCAAATTAATTCCGAGCTACATAATGAAATCATAATCAATAAAGAAAAAATAAAAGAATTTTTAGATGATATTTCATTTCCTATTTATTATATAGACTTTGAGGCATATCAAGAGCCTATCCCGAGATTTAATGATTTTAAATCATATGAGCAAGTCCCATTTTCGTATTCTATTCACATAGAATACGAAAATGGTGAAATTATCCATAAGGAATTTATAAGTGATATAAATGCAAACCCAAAAGAATCTCTAGCAATAGCTATAAATGATGACATAAAAGATGAAGGCACATATATAGCTTATAATATAGACTTTGAAAAATATGTTTTAAGAGAGCTATCATCGTATAGTGAAGAATTAAATGAAAAGATAATAAATATAAATGAAAGATTTATAGATTTAGCGAAGCTGTTTAAACATTATCATTATTATCTGCCATCAATGGAAGGCTCGCATTCTATTAAAAAAGTCCTACCAGCTATATTTCCAGATGATGAGCATTATGCTAGTTTAAATTTGGTTCAATCAGGATATGATGCTATGAATTCTTATCTCTTATTAAAAAATATTAAAGATAAAAAGAAACAAAAAGAAATTATTACAGCTCTAAAAGCTTATTGTGAAATGGATACTTTTTCTATGATTCGTATTATTAAGCATTTGAGAGAAATTATACGGATTACTAGTAACGGATAGCAGAATACGAAATATAACAAAGTCTGTTCTCAATTCCGTTCTCCATAGAAATCCAAAAAAACTATTCTTCACCCTTATCTTCTATATCTACTTCTACATGCTCATTTAGTCGTATATCTAAAATATGTTGGTCTAGTTCTAAAATAGAAAAAGTTCCTTCAAATACTTTAAT
>JAJVLF010000005.1 GCA_029255845.1 Campylobacterota bacterium
ATAATAAAAAATTCCCAAATGCAAGAATTAAAGATATGGAGCATTATAAAGAATTTTGTGAAGAGTTTGATAAGGATTATGAGGGAACTTGGGCTAAATATGCTAGAGATAAGATTGATTGGTTTAGTGATTTTAGTCAAATTGTAGATGAATCTAATAAGCCATTTTATAAATGGTTTACAGGTGGGAAACTTAATATTTCTTATCAATGTATTGATAGGCATTTGAAAGATAAAAAAGATAAAACTGCTATTTTATTTGAGAGTGATGATGGTGAAGTTGAGTATATTTCTTATCAAAAACTTTATGAAGAAACCAATAAATTTTCAAATTTATTGGTTGATGATTTAGGGGTTAAAAAAGGAGATAGAGTTTTATTGTATATGCCTATGATTCCTCAAAGTGCTTATGCTATGATGGCTTGTGCTAGGATAGGAGCTATTAGCTCTGTGGTGTTTGGTGGGTTTTCTTCTGAGGCTATTAAGGATAGATTAATTGATACTGGGGCGAAAATAATAATCACAGCAGATGGGGCTCATAGAAAAGGCAAGAAATATATGCTTAAGCATGCTGTGGATAATGCTTTGAAAGATAAAATTGATTGCTTAGAAAAAGTGCTTGTTGTTAAAAGAAATTATGACAAAATAGAATGGTTTGAGGATAGAGATGTTTGTTATAATGATTTGATTGAAAGTAAATCTAGTGAGTTTAAGGCGGTTGAGATGGATAGTGAGGATCCATTGTTTTTGCTTTACACTTCAGGAAGCACAGGTAAGCCAAAGGGTGTGCAACACTCAAGTGCTGGTTATATTCTTTGGGCTCAGATGACAATGGAATGGACTTTTGATTTGCAAGATGATGATATATTTTGGTGCACTGCTGATATAGGGTGGATTACAGGGCATACTTATATAGTGTATGGTCCTCTTGCTTGTGGTGGGACTACTGTAATGTTTGAGGGGGTTCCTACATATCCTGATGCTGGTAGATGTTGGCATATGATAGAAAGGCATAAAATTACAGGGTTTTACACAGCACCTACAGCTATAAGAATGCTACATAAAACAGGACCACATGAGCCTAAAAAGTATGATTTATCAAGTCTTAAAGTAATTGGCACAGTAGGAGAGCCTATTGACCCTCCTGCTTGGAAGTGGTATTATGAAGATATAGGAAATAATAATTGTAGCTTAGTGGATACATGGTGGCAGACAGAAACAGGAGGGCATATGATAACCCCTATAGCTTCTGCTACTCCAACCAAACCAGCTTCTGCTACTTTTCCGCTTCCAGGGATAAAAGCAGAAATTCTTACTCATAGTGGAGAAAAAGTAGGAACAAATGAAAAAGGATTATTAGCCATCACAAAACCATGGCCAAGTATGATAAGGACGGTATGGGGAGATAATGATAGATTTAAAACTTCTTATTTTGGTGATATTAAAAAAGATGGGGAAAGTGTTTATTTTAGCGGAGATGGTGCCATTTATGATGAAGATGGATATATATTTATTACAGGAAGAGTGGATGATGTAATTATGGTGTCTGGTCATAGAATAGGGAGTGCAGAGGTAGAGTCTGCCATCAAAAAAGCTGATAATGTAGCCGAAGTAGCAGTAGTAGGAAAGCCTCATGAAATAAAAGGGGAAGAAATATTCGCCTATGTAGTTTCTAAAAATACTGTCTATGATAAAAAAGAGCAAATAGATGAGATAAACAGAGTAATAAAAGAGCAAATAGGCTCAATAGCAAAATGTGATGAGATAGTGTTTGTGTCTGGCTTACCAAAAACTAGAAGTGGTAAAATAATGAGAAGAATATTAAAATCAATTGCTAAAAAAGAAGAGATTACTCAAGATATTACTACTTTGGAAAATCCTGATATAGTTAAGGAGATTTTAGATATAGTTTAAAGCCTTACCGACAAATTAAGCTTACAAATGATATAATTTTACCAAACAAAGGCAATAAATGAACGAATATTATTCAAGACAATATCTGCTGTGGGGTGAAGACACTCAAGAGCTTTTAGCTACTAAAACTATCGCTATTATAGGAAGTGGTGGTATGGGTTGCTCTTTAGGTCTTATGTTAAGTGGGCTTGGACTTAAAGAGATTTATATGATTGATTTTGATAAAGTTGAAGTGCATAATATACATAGGCAAATTGCTTTTTCTAAAGAAGATGATGGTAAAGAAAAATCTGTTGTTTTATCTGATAAAATGCAACAACGATCATTAAGTAAAATTACTCCTATTATAGGAAATTTTGAGCATTTTACTTCTTTGTCTATTGTGCCTGATTTAATATTAGATGCTACTGATAATCTACAAACTAGAAAAGAAATTAATGATTTTGCTAAACAAAATAATATCCCTTGGGTGTATGCTTCAGTAGAAGAGTTTCGTGGGCAAGTGGCTTTTTTTGAAAATGCTTCTTTTGATGAAGTTTTTAAAATTTCCATCTTACCTCCTAAAGGAGTAATAGCTCCTATGGTTGCTCAGATAGCTACACTCTCAGCTAATCTTACTTCTAGATATCTAGCTGGGTTAAATATTCAAAAAGATGTTTTGCATTATCTTTATTATAAAGATGATGGAGAATTTTGTGTTGATAAATTTTCATTATAAATAAACAATTAAAAAGGAAAAATAATGTCAGTAAAAGTGGAATTTTTAGGTCCAATAAATAAAGAAAGTATAAATTTAGATGTGTCTTCATTGATGGAACTTTCAAATGAGCTTAAAAAAGATAAAGATTTATTAAAATGGTTAGAAATATCAGCTATTTCTATTAATGATAATATGGTTAAAGAATTAACTCATCCGTTAAACTCTGGCGATAAGGTTTGTATTTTACCTCCTGTATGTGGTGGATAGTATATGCTTATAGATAAATATGGTAGAGAGATTAATTATTTAAGAGTTTCTGTTACTGAGAGATGTAATTTTAGATGTTTGTATTGTATGCCTACTACTCCTTTTTCTTGGAAACCTAAAGAAAATTTACTTAGCTTTGAAGAGCTTTTTATGTTTTTAAAAGTAGCAATAGATAGAGGAATAGAGAAGATAAGGATTACAGGAGGAGAGCCTACATTAAGAGAAGATTTAGATAAATTTATTAATATGATAAGCTCTTATAATAGTGATATAGATTTAGCTATGACAACAAATGCTTATTTTTTAGATAAATTAGCAAAGCCTTTAAAAGTAGCAGGACTTAAAAGATTAAATATATCAATAGATACTCTAATAGAAGAAAAGGCAAAAAAGATAGCTCAAAAGTCTGTCTTACCAAAAGTGCTAAAAGGAATTAAAACTTCTCTTGATTTAGGATTTGAAGTTAAATTAAATACAGTTCCTATTAAAGGCATTAATGATAATGAAATATGTGATTTAATAGAGTATGCAAAAGAATTAGGTGTAAAAATAAGATTTATAGAATATATGGAAAACACCCAAGCAGACCAAAAGATAGAAGGCTTAAAATCAGATGATATTCTAAACATAATAAAAAAGAAATATGAATTTTCACAACCAAAAGATGATAAGATGTCTCCAGCTAGATATTATGATTTAAAAGGTGGACATAGTTTTGGGATTATAGAACCTCATAAAGAAGATTTTTGTGGTAGCTGTAATCGTATAAGATTAACAGCAGAAGGATTATTAGTTCCTTGTTTGTATTTTAAAGAAGCATTGAGTATTAAAGAGGCTTTAAGAGAAGATAATATAGATAAAGCTATGGAAATATTAGATGAAGTTTTAAGGAATAAGCCTGAGAAGAATAATTGGAATTTGGAAGATAATGAGATTTCGGCTAGGGCTTTTAATGAGACGGGGGGATAGTTTATACTTATATGATGAAAACAATATTAGCATTATTATTTATTGTTTTTATTTATTTTCTACAACAAGAAAAAGTATATGATAATGATGTAATAATATTTGGTTCATCTTTACCAAAAACAGGAGTTATGAAAGAGTTTGGAAACTCTGTATATAAAGGTGCGAATGCTTATTTTAAATATGTAAATGATAATAATATTCTTAATGGAAAACAAATAAAACTCATAGCATATGATGATAAATATGAGCCAGATATTATGCTAGAAAACACAAATAAGCTCTTAATGCAAAAAGATTTATTTTTATTATTTGCTTTTGTTGGAACTCCTACTATAAAAAGAATTTTATTTAATATAGAAAATTCCAATATACCTTTTATCTCTCCAATTACTGGAGCACAATTTCTAAGACAAAATAATTATTCTAATATCATTAATTTTAGAAGCTCTTATCATGAAGAGATTGAGCATATTATTGATTATTTGTATAATGATAAAAATATAAGAAAGTTTGCGGTCTTTTATCAAAATGATGATTATGGAGAATCAGGATATATTTCAGCTATTGATATATTAAAAAAATATAATTTAAAACATCTTTCAAGTGGTAGCTATAAAAGAAATACCTTATCATTAAAACAAGCGTTAAATAATATTTCCCATAGTAAACCAGAGGCTATAATAATGATAGGAGCTTATCAAGCTAATTCTGTATTTATCAATAAAGCTAAAAAAAATAAAAACTTAAATGATGTAATTTTTGCTAATATTTCTTTTGGAAATGCTGATGCGATGATTAAAGAATTAGATTATAATACTTCAAATATTATTTTCTCTCAAGTAGTTCCATATTACAAGCAAAATACGGCTATCATTAACCAATACAAGAAAATATTTAAGAAGTATTACCCTCGTGATGCTTATGATTTTATTTCTTTAGAATCATTTTTATCAGCTAAGATAACAATAGAGGCATTAAAGAATATTGGCGAAGATATAACTAGAAGTAGGTTTTTAGAAGAAATTAAAAAAACCTCTAAAAATAATAAATATTTTTATAATAAAGTATATCTCTATAAATTTTATGAAAATAATTTTATAGAGATAAATAGCAAAGATAAATCATTAAGATGATTAACTTTAAAAAACTATTTGAGAATTTATCTTTTTCACAAAAAACTACAATACTTAATGTTATTATTGCTTTTGGAATGCTTTCTATTATTTTATTTTCACAAATTTCACTTTATATTTTGAAAAATGATTTTGATATTTTATTTGAAAAAAGAACTAAAACTATAATACAATTAATAAATATAAAAGATATATATAAAATCAATATTTATGATACTTTAAAAAGTTTATCTAATAATGATTTGACATTCAAACAATCCAAATCTGTGATATTATTAGGTCAATATCTGGCAAATACAAAATGGACTAAATATAATGAATTATCTTTTAGTGCTAAAAATACTAATTTTATTGATAAATTTATCAATAATGAGAATAAGCAATATATATTTAAAAAAAATATAATTGAAAAAATAAATAAGAAACAAATAGAAATAAACCGTGATATCTATAATGTAATTTTTTTGGCTAAAAAGAATCAAATTGAAGAAATAAAAATAAAAATTCAAGACTTATATTTAAAAATAAATTCTATCGATATTTCTCTTTCAAATTTATCAAATTATGATATGAATTTAGCCATAGATGAAAAAAATATAACAGAGAATATTTTTGGTATTGTAACTCTTTTACTAAATATTTTTATTATTATTATTTTTATTGTTTCTATCGTGCTTACCATAGGACTATTACGATACTTTAATAAAGTAAACCTACATCTTGAAGAAACAATCATAGAAAAAACAAAAGAATTAAGAGATATTAATAATGATTTAAATTCTAAGATTAAACAAGAAATAGAAATCTCAAGAAAAAAAGATTTAGTAATTTACCAACAAGCCAAACTTGCAAGTCTAGGAGAAATGCTAAATAATATAGCCCATCAATGGAGACAGCCTCTAAGCTCTTTACTTATAATTATGCAATCAGTTCAATCAAAAATGGAATTAGGAAAATTAACTCTTGATATAGTGAAAAAAAAGTCAAATGATACAATGCTTTTAGTTAAAAATATGTCATCAACATTAGAAGATTTTCAAAACTTCTTTAACCCCAAAAAAAATAAAACTTTATTTTTAATATCCAAATGCATAAACGAAGCCTTAGAATTATCAAAATATCCATTAAATGGGGCAAATATCGAGGTCTCACTAGATATAAAAGACGACATAGAAATATATACATATTATAATGAATTATCTCATGTGCTTTTAAATATAATATCAAACTCCAAAGATGCTTTAAATAATTATAATAATAAGGTTAATAAAAAAATTAAAATATCTATCTATCAAGCAGATTTAATGCTCATCATAGAATGTAGCGATAATGGCGGTGGCATAAAAAGTGATGTCCTGCCAAAAATATTTGATCCTTATTATACGACAAAATACAAAAGTGCGGGAACAGGAATAGGACTTTATATGTCAAAACAAATGGTAGAGAAACATATGCAAGGTGAGCTTAATTGTGAGAACATAAAACTAAACAAAGATGATGGTGTGAGATTTAAAATTATAATCCCAACAAAATTAAAGGAAAATCAATGAGCAATAAAAATTTATCCATACTAAATAATTTTAGTATTTTATATCTTGAAGATGATAAAGATTTATTAAAAAATACAAAAGATATTTTAGATGATTATTTTGCTAATGTTTTTGGGGTATCTGCAATTAAAGATGCATATTTTATTTTAAAACAAAAAAAAGTAGATGTTATAATTTCAGATATACTTCTTAAAAATGAAAATGGATTAGATTTTATAAAAGCCACAAACAATCTAAATATCCCAGTAATTCTAACTACAGCTCATACAAATACAGAATATTTACTGGAATCAATAAAACTAAAAGTAAATAGATATATGATAAAACCAATAGATTTTAATATTTTAATGGAGTCATTGTATGAGATATTACACCCAATATATCAAAATAAAGATTTAATCAAAGATGAGTATATTATTAAAATAATATCCATTGTTTTAAATAATAAGCAAATCAATGTAATTAAATATATGATGAATAATCTAAATAAAGATAATGAATTTATATCCTCATATTTAGATATAACAGGCAAGATAGATATCTCAAAGCCTACATTAATAAAATTATTTAAAATACTAGCAGAGAGAAAAATTTTTACAAAAATATCTCATAAAACCTATAAATTTCAAGAAAAGAATTTAGCTAAATTGTAAAACTTAATCTATTTTTTAATTAATTAATGTTTATTTATCATATCTTTTAAGAAAGTTATACCAAAATATAAAAAGTAGTTTGGAGATAATTTTTTTTAGTTTTGCAAGAAGTCTAGTATGTAAATAAATACCTAATTATTTGTAAACCTTATTTTTATTAAAACTTCTACTCTCTCCATTGATGCCATAAGATATTTATTAAGAATATTTTGCTATGATAATATTTTTGGGGAGCTCTATTGATACAAAACAAATAGCTAATACCATTGCCCATTAAAAAGTGAGACATATAATGACTTAAAAAGTAGTTAGGTTTTATTGTTTAAAATATTCGTCCTACTTATTGTAGGTCAATATTTTCAATAATGAAAAATGACTGCTTTATGAGTTATTAGATGTCTTACTTTTTAATGGGTAATGGTATAACATTATCTAAATTATTTAAACTAATAGAGTCCCTTAATAGAGATTCCTTTAAAATAAATAACTATTGCTAAATTTTAAGGAACTTCTAAAAACTACTATAGGTTAGGGTAAAAACTTATGAGAACATATGGATATACATTATCAAATAATAAAACAATAGAAAATATTATTGATTTTTCTATGTTCCAAAAAGAAGCAAATGTCCTTGTTCAAATATTTTGCGGTCAAGGCTATGAAACATTAAAATTTGCTTTAGATATAATTATAAAAAATATTCCTAATGCCGTATGTATAGGGACTACGACTGATGGTGAAATACTTAATAAAAAAGTAAGCACTTTAAAAACTGTGGTTTCTATTTCGGTATTTAAAAAAACTACTATTAAAACTTCTTACAGCCAGCAATTCTAATTATACCCCACCCAACTCCAACAAACCAGAATAAACACCAAAAAAATTCCTCCCATTCATAAAATAAACTAAAATAACAAAATCTAACAATAATAAATAGTCTAAAAAAGACATAAATCCTAAAATAAATCTTTTTTAAACAATACTATACTATAAGCTATTAAGAACCATACACTTTATAACACCTCTAACCAAAAAACCACTATATAAAATCAGAAGCATACATTCTAGGAGAATCTCTATCTCTATTTACAAAAAGCATTAAAGTATCCCAAGAATCGAAACATATATACCTAGTTAAGACATCTATTGCTTTAAAGAACTCTATTCTTGATAATCTATTTCTTGATTGAGCATAATCCTCATCTAAAAAATCAAGTGTAGTATGAAATAAAAAAGATAGGATATTAAGAGTAAAAAGAAAACTAGAAAGATACTCTTTTCCATGACCAAAGTTATGCTCTAAATGATACCCTTGTGTTTTAAGTGTATAATCCACAGCCTAATTTAACCAACTTGAGTGAATATTTGCAAATTTTAAATAAGTCCCTTATTTAGGCAACTTAGACAAAAAGATATAAAAGTCAAGACTTATAAGAAAGAGAACTAGAGCTACTGCTATTACGACTCTATAGCAATATTAGCACGTGCGAAAGTTAAGTAATCTATCTCTAAAATCTATTTTAGCTCTAAAAAAATTAGTATTTTTTATTTTTTTTATTTCTGCAGAGGTAAAATCACCACTTTTTAATTGTTCATATAGAATTTTATTTTTAATTTTAATAGGGATAACAGATTGCTATGCTAAATGTTTTTTTTGTTGTCATTTTTGCCCAATAATTATTTTATAGTTGACTGCCCTCATCTTATAAATAAAGGATGTATATCTTCTCTCGCTCCACTTTTTCTAAGGTGGAGTTTATATCTTCCAATAAACTTATTTTGTACAAGTTCTCTTAATGTCAATATCTAATTTAGTAAAACCTCTATCATTAGTAAATATAGTGCTTGCATCAATTTTCTTAGCACATACATACTGTAAAGCATCCTCATAGTCATTAAATTTCTTTTTTTTACATAAATTACATGCACCTTTTATATCTTGAGTATCAATAGGAATAACCAAAAATACCTCATTTATATACTCTACTAATTTTATTGCTTTATCTAAAGATAACTTTGTTCTATTTTTTAAAATATAAAAAAGGGTGGATATGGTATCGCTACTTATATAAAGCTCTATAAGCTCATTTTGTAAAAAAGAAGAAATAATATTTCTACTATTTTGTGAATGCTTCCTTGTATCGTCACAAATATCAATAACAATATTTGTATCAAAATAAATTTTATTTTGCACGATTTAATGCCCTTTCTTCTTTTATATTTTTTATATCTATATCTCCTATCTCTCCATTACAGGAGTTTATTATCAAATTAAATATTTCTAATTTCCTTTTTTTCTTTATATATTTATATTTACTTTCTATCGCCTCTTGAACAGCTTGAGTTTGAGTCTTACCCTCTTCTTTTGCTATTTCTTCTAAATGTCTTACTATTTCTTTGTTAAAAAGAAAGTTTTTTCGTATCGTCATTATGTATCCCTGTTATGTATCTTATATTATGTATGATAACATATTTATATTATAGATAACAGCCCACCACCTAAACCCCTCTAAAATATTAGAAACCATAGAAGAAGATATTTTCAAATATCTAGCTATATCAGTATGAGTATATTCATCTTCTAATGCTAGCAATATACTATTTCTTGCATTATAAAAAAGTTTTATTCTTAAGCATTTTAAATTCATATTTATTTTTAATAATCTTTTTTTTACATTAAATATATCTAAAAAATGCAATAAAATTATCTCTAAAGCTTGAAAGAACAAGGAAGTATATCGATATTTTTTAACTTATATGCATATAAGTTAAAATACATATAATAAGACTTTAATCTAAAGGGATTTTTAATGAAATTTAAAATTACAGGCATTATGGACTTTAAATGGAGATTTTAGAAAAAAAATCATTTATACAGCAAATATCTCCTTTTGATAAATTAGAGCAAAAGGTTTTAGATAGTTTAGTGAAAAGGCTTGATATTATTTGTATTAATCAAAATGATATTATTTTATCTAAAGAGAAAAATTCTAAATATTTATACTTTGTGATAAAGGGTTTAGTTCATGAATTAGATGGCGATGATATAATTGATATTTATCATCCAAAGCAATATTTTTCTTCGTCATCTTTGATAGAAAATAGAGTTAAGTATGATTTTAAGGCTATTACTCAATGTATTTGCTATATTTTGCCTAAAGATATATTTTTATCTTTTTTATATAAATATGAAGAATTAGAAAGCTATTTTTTTCAATCTATCGCACAAAAAATAAATACTCATATATCTAATGAAAGAAATCAAGAAACACTTTTATTTATGTCGGCTAAGGTTCAAGATGCTTTTTTGCATAAGCCGATTATTTTAGATTCATCTGCTAGTATTTATGATGGGGTTGTGGCTTGGGGTGATGATAATAATAATGCTCTTTTAGTCAAAAATCCATCTGGAGAATTAGGGATAGTAACAAATTCTGATATTAGAAAAAAAGCTATTATTAAAAAAATAAATTTCTGTGAGCCTCTTTATGAGATAGCGAATTATAATTTTTTCACAATAGATAGCGATGAGTTTTTATTCATAGCTCAGATTTTAATGCATAAACATAATATAAAAAAACTTATAGTAAAAAAGAAAAAATCACCTGATGTATTTGCTCTTTTAGATATGAATTCTATTATGAGTTTTTTTTCATCTCATACCTATACTATCGATTTAGAGATTGAAAAAGCTATTAATGTTGATGATTTAAAAAATGCTAGTTTGCAAATCACAAATACTATAAAATTGCTTTTTGCTCAAGGCATTAAGATAGGATATATTTCTGAGATGATTAGCCAATTAAATGATAAATTATTCTACAAATTATTTGAATTAACAGCACCAAAAGAATTAAAAGATAAATGTGCGATTATTGTAATGGGAAGTGAAGGCAGAGAAGAGCAGATATTAAAAACAGACCAAGATAATGCTATTATACTAAGCGATGATTGCGATATTGATGAGAAAACATTAAATGACTTCACAAAACAATTTACGAAAAATTTATGTAGTTTTGGATATGAGCTTTGTCCTGGTAATATTATGCTAAGTAATCCATTTTGGTGTAGAAAAATAACAGATTTTAAAGATTTAATCGAGCTAATGGTTAAAAGAAGAAGCAAAGAAGATTTATTAAATCTTGCTATTTTTTATGACTCAAAAACTGTATGTGGCGAAAATGCTTTCTTAGAAACACTCAAAGAGCATTTATATTCTCTTACTAGTAAAAATGCTTCTTTTTGCGAAAGTTTTTCATTAAGTGCTTTAAATTTCCCAACTCCGCTTAGTATGTTTGATAATCTGGTTTTAGATAAAAAAGAACATAATGAGCTTGATATTAAAAAAGGAGCTATTTTTCCTATAGTGCATGGAGTAAGAAGCTTATGTATGGAAAAACAAATTAAAGAAATAAATACAACAAAAAGACTAAAAGAAATAGCGAGTTTAAATCTCTTTGAAGCTGACTTAGTGAATGAATTAATCGAAGCACTTGACTTTTTGCTATCTCTAAGATTAAAAGAAAGGCTTAGAAAAATTAATGGAAATGAAGAAGCAAATAATTATATAAACCCTAAATTCTTAGGGGTATTAGAATTAGATTTATTAAAAGATAGTTTTAAAATAGTCAATAAATTTAAAAGATTTTTAAGTAGGCATTATAGCCACGATATTTTGAGCTAAATATGTTTCATAGTATTAAAAATATTATAAAAAAAAGACAATTAAAAGATGAGGATTATAGATATTTATTTGAGCCTTGTTTAAAAGATGAATATGTGTGCTTTGATTGTGAAACGACAGGATTAAATCCTAAAATAGATGATATAATCTCTATTGGTGCTGTCTTAGTCAAAGAAAATAAAATAATAACTAGTGAGAAATTTGAAAGATTTGTAAAACAAAAAAACAATATACCTCAAAGCTCAATGGCAATACATCACATTAGAGACTGTGATATGGACAATGCACAAGATATTGATACAGTTATAAAAGATTTTTTAAAATTTATTAGCAATAAGCCCCTCATAGGCTATAACCTGAGATTTGATATGCGAATGGTAGATAAGCATATAAAAGAAAAAATAGGAATAAGTTTGCCAAATAAACAAATAGAAGTAGCTAATATGTATGATGATTTTATGAGAAAACTAAACCCATCTTCACATATAAACTTAAGTTTTAATTCTATATTAGAAAATTTAGATATACCAATGCTTCCAAAACATAATGCTACAAACGATGCTATAATGACATCGATGATTTTTTTAAGCTTGAAAAAGAGATGGATTTAAGTGCCTGATTATGTGTTTTTAATATTTTTTTAAGGAAAATAAAAATATAATGAGACTTTAACTTAAAAGGATGATAAATGAAATTAGCAATATTAATATTATTTTTAATATTTATAGGATGTGGTGGCACAGATGGAGACAGTATAAATAAAGGCTTTTTAGAAAAATATAAATATACGATAAAGACAGAAGCACAAGCAGATGAATATGTCAAAGATAATAGTTTTTTGAAAATAAATGATAAAGAGGTTGATTTTGTCTTTAATATACTAAGTGATGATGATACTCATTTTCAAGGTTCACTATCTTTCTCAAAAGATGATGGTAATTTTAGCAATCTTGTATTTACAGCATTTAAAAAAGAGAAAAGATTTGAATTAAAGTATTATTATAGTTCTGCTAATAGTTATAATCGATTATTAGATAGTAATATACCATCATTGATTAGTTATCAACCAGCATTGATTAGTTATCAGCCATCATTGATTAACACAGGTAGCACTCCAGTTAATGTAGGCACATTAGAAGTAGATACAAAAAACCAATCTGCATTATTTGAAATACCTAAAACAGAATTAAAACAAACTGAATATGGAACGGAACCTGTATTTGTAGAATTTAGTATATCTGATAAAGCATTAAATGTTGGTTCTGCTTCTCTTGTGGTAGATGGAGATGAAATATTAATTGATAATGGAGACTTAGGTAAAAAAACTTACCTAGTATTAAAAAAGCTATTAAAAGATAATCCTAATGTCCGAACTATAGTCCTTGGAAATCTTAATGGCTCTGCTGATGATGAAATAAATGTAGAAACTGGTCGTATGATAAGAGCAAGAGGCTTAAATACGAAAGTTTTAGCTCATAGTGATATAGCTTCAGGAGCTGTTGATTTATTTACTTCAGGAGTAGAGAGAATATATACTAAAGGTGCTAAAGTTCGTGTGCATTCTTGGTCAAATGGCGAAAAGACTGGAGCTGACTATCCTATAAATGATAAAGCTCATCATTCTCAATTAGGATATTTCACTAAAATGCTTCCAGATACTGGATATGATTTTTATTTTTACACTTTAAATGTTGCACCGTTTAATGATGTGCATACTATGTCAGAGGATGAAATAAAAATATATAAAATTGCTACTAAAATAGTAAATGAAAAAAAATGAAACCTAAAATTATAGGAATAATCGCATTATTCTCACTCGTTACACCTTTCTTAAGGTGTAATGCATATCTTAAAAAATCCCCTTAAAACTTAATAAGCGGTAAACTCTCAGCTAACTTAGAAAAAACAACTATCAATCCTATAGCCCCTATCATTTTCCATGTTTGGCTATTTATGGCTTGATAAATATGCTTTATCTCTTGACTCATTTGCTCAAACCTTTTATCTGTCTGCTCAAATTTTTTATCACTATCTTTTCTTAGTTCTGATATAGCAGTCATAGTTTTATTATCTAGTTCCGCTATAGCAGTCATAGTTCTACTATCTAGCTTTGCTATATCTTTATTTATCTTTGCTATATCTTTTCTTATATCTTCATCTAAATGATGAAAATGATTTGTTTGTGCTTTTAGAGTTAGTATCATTTTATCTTCTATGCTTAACTTCTCATTTGATTTAAATTTTCCTAAAACTTGCTGACTTTCATTGTCTAACCATTCATCAAATATATCATCTTGAAACATTTTATTCCTTTATATTCTCTAGGGAACCTCTAGTAATAGTATAACAAAAATATCTTTTAATCTAAAGTAAAAATAATACACAAACTTAGAGGCTTAAATTAAGAGAGCAATGCAAATTAGAACCACCTAATCTAGGGAGATACAAGACATCATAAAGCAATTAAGACACCTAAAGACTCTTTTTATGTAATTTGCAATCTGTCTTTTGTATTCTGCCATTAAGTCTTAGCTTAATGGCAATAAAGGGTCCCATAAATAAAAAGTATTCTAAATCCTAATCCTCAAAAACCTGATAAGTAGGGTCATCTTCTTGAAACTCACAATAAGGTCCTGAGAATGTTAATAATCTACGACAATCTTCGCTTAGATGTCTTATAACCAAAGCTTTGCCCATTTTTTTATATGTTTTTGTTACTAAATCTATCGCTTTTGCTCCGCTACTATCCATCACTCTTGCATCTTTGAAATCTAAAATTACTTTTTCTGGGTCATTTTTAAAATCAAAGCTTTGGTGAAAGTCTGTTGTGGAGGCGAAAAATAGGACACCGTCAAAATCGTATATTTTTGAGCCGTCATTTTCTATATGTGTTTTAGAGAAAATACTTGCATGTTTCCATGCGAATGCTAGGGCTGATATTATTACTCCTGTGATTACTGCTATTGCTAAATCTGCATATATTGTGATTATCGTGGTTGTAAGCATAACGAATATATCTATTTTGCTCATATGTTTAAATCTATGAAAGCTACTCCATTCAAATGTAGAGATACTTACCATAAACATAATCCCTACTAGCACACCGATAGGGATAAGCCCTATTAAATCCGATATTTCTACTACAAATAATATCAATAAAATAGAAGCTATAATCCCTGAAAGTCTTCCTAATCCACCTGAGGTGAAATTGATTATGGATTGCCCTATCATTACACATCCTGCCATTGCTCCGAAAAATCCACAAGTTGTATTTCCTATTCCTTGGGCTATACATTCTTGGTTTCCATTTCCTTTGCTTTGGCTAAGCTCGTCTATTACTGATAAAGTCAATAAAGACTCTATTAATCCTACAAGTGCTACGATGATAGCATAAGGCAAAATAATCCATAAAGTCTCAAGCGATAAAGGAACATCTGGGATATGAAATGATGGCAAAGAGCCTGATATATTTGCTAAATCACTTACTGTTTTTGTATCTAATCCAAAAGCATAAACCACAAATGATAAAACCAAAATAGCCACCAAAGAAGCGGGAAGTATTTTTGTTACTTTTGGCAAGAAATACATCGTAAACATAGTAATAGCCACTATTCCCATCATAGTAATATCATCCTCACTAAAATAAACAAATTGTGCAGAAGCTATTACAACAGCAAGACCATTGACAAACCCAAACATAGCAGGCTGAGGAACTAGCTTAATAAACTTACCACCTCTTAATATCCCGATAGTAATTTGCATAAGACCCGCTAAAACGGTAGTAGCTAATAGATACTCTAATCCATGCTCTTTAACCAAACTAACTAAAACAATAGCCACAGCACCCGTAGCACCTGAAATTAGCCCAGCTCTACCACCAATTAATGCAGCGATTAAACCTAATATAAAAGCCGTATAAAGACCCACTTGAGGGCTTACTCCAGCAATCAATGAAAATGCAATAGCCTCTGGCACTAGAGCCATAGCTACTACAGTCCCTGATAAAACATCATTTTTGACATTTTGTATTTTATAATTTTTTAATTTAAACAAAAACTTACCTTATATTTTAAAGGGTGTATTCTATCTATATTTTCTAAAATTGACGGTTAATATGGTTTATTTTTTATTTAAAAAGTTAATCTTCTTCTAAGCAATGGATGACATTTATTGGGAAATGGCAATAGTAATACAAAAATATTACCCTAAAGTTTAAAATGTATAATCGTAAGAACAAAAAAGGATTTATTATGCATACAATAACTTTAAAATCATATGATAAATTTTACTCAACATTAGAAAATCTGTAATTTATTATAATAATGTAATGGAAAAAGAACAACTAAGAAATAAAATAAAACAATTTTCTTTTAAGGTAGGTAAAAAATCATTAAAAATATCAAAAGAATAGTATCAATGATGAATTTTAATGTTTAGAAAAGGTGAAACGATTGAAAATTTAGGGTCAAAAATTTAGGGTCAGGTAACGACCCACCACCTAAAATAAAAAATAATATAGTTAAAAAC
>JAJVLF010000050.1 GCA_029255845.1 Campylobacterota bacterium
TACTCAGCTTTGATTTTTACAAATTAATGCACTATAACTCATATATCCAATTTGATGGGTTTTGCAAGAAGTCTATTTATTAAAAAACATAATAACAAAGCTTCTTATTAAAAATGACACTTATTACATAATTATTTTTTATTAAATATCTATAATTATAATATATAATCACTCAAACTCTCAACCCTCCCAAACAAAACCTCTCCATGATAAGGAGATTTGACCTTATCCAATTTCCCCTGATACTCTAAATCAACCAACAACAAATCACTATAATCCCCTTTCTCAACCAAAGAATACTTATTTTTAGTAATAAATGACGGATTATAGCTAATCAACTCACTAGCCTTACTCAAAGTAATTACACCCGTTTTCACAAGATATGTATATATCAAAGAAAAATATTCTTCTATCGCGGATAATCCAAAGCCTGATTGATGAAAAGATATATTTTTCTTACCTAAGCTTACTTCTGATTCTAGGGATGTTAAACAATTAATCTCATTATTTTTTAAGGCATTTATTAATTCTATTTTCATTTCTTTTGTGGCTAATGGAGGATATATTTTAGCTAGAGTATTATAATTAGCACATTTATTGTCATCTAGGATTAAATGATGTATTGATACCTCGCTTTGTATGTTTTTTGTATTTGCTTGTTTTATTAGGTTTAAACTTTTTGGGTTTATGATAGACTGAAAAAGCACCGATACATTTAGAGTTTTTGCATATTCTATTACTTTTGCTACATTTGCATATTCTTTGATTGTATCTAATCCATTTAAGCCTAAATATGCGGACATATCGGAGTTTATCATATCTACTTCTTTTTTGTCTTCGCTTAGAGAGAAAAAAAATATTGTTATATCAAACATCTTAGCATATTCAAATGCTTTGAAAAATAAATGCTCATCATTACAAATATCTAAGTATATGCCCCTAGCACCTTGTTTATGTAAAATGGATATTTCATTTAATTTATTATCTTTAATAGCTTTAATTGATAGATAAGCATTAGGTATTTTATATTTAATAAGCTCTAATGCGATGTCATCATTTATAACATTTTTAATATCAGGAGATATGGATAGCTCATATACTCCACCTTTTTGAGCTTTTTGGGATAATAAAGAAATATTCTTTGAGTTTAGAGTGTTGTTTTTTAATCTCGTGTTTAAATCAATAAAATGAGGCATTATTACTTTATCATTTAAAGATATTACTTTATCATTATTTGTTGCTTGGATATTATCTTGAATATCGATTATTTGTTGTTTTTTGATGTCTATTTTTAGATTTGCTTTTTTGTATTGATTGGCATCACATATATATAAATCTTTTAATATTATCATAGGTAATTATCCTTAATATGTGATATTTCTACAATTTTAAACTTTTTCAAAACTGTATCTCGAACATATTCTAAGTCCAGCTTAGTATCAATCGATATTTGGACATTATTGCTTCTTAAATAAATGCTATCTTTACCTAACTCTATTGCCGTTATATTAATCTTTGATTTTGATAAATGAGTAATAAATTCAGCTAAAATACCCACTTTATCTTTAAGAGCCACAATAAGCCTAAATTTATTTGCTTGATCTAAATGCCAAGAAATAAAAATACCAGATTTATTATTTTCTATCATCTTTATAGCTTCTTCACACATCTTATTATGCACATATATATTATTTTTATCTAAAAATGCTACTACATCATCTCCCTTTTTAGGGTGGCAACAAAAATCATATTCTAGTTTTTTAATTTTCCTATTAGAATAAATTACAAAATTATCTATATTTTTTCTATCTAGTCTTATATTGCTATGGATTAGCTTAGATAAATTGCCTTTTTCTTTTTTTAATTTACCATTGATATTATCTACAATTTTTCTTAATGACCTTATATTACTACTAGCATTTAGCAAATCATTTGTATCAATTTCTTGGCTAATCTTTTTTATTTTTTTAAGGTCTTCTTTTTTAAAAATAGTAGCAAGTAAAGAAAACACATATTTCTCATCAATCTCTTTAGTGTATTTTTTACAATACGACCTTATAATGTCTTTCGCTTTTTTTGTTGTTACTATATTAAGCCATAAACAATTGATATGTATATTAGACTGATCTACCACTATATTCACATTGTCATTATTTTCTAAGACCGTAATTAAAGAAGACTTTTTACCATTGATATAAGCATATTTAGCATAGCTACCTATATCTTCATGAATTTTATATGCAAAATCTAATGCCGTGGCATGTCTTTGGATGATATATTTTTCGTGTTCTGGAGAATACACATCTATGGTATCTATTTTTAATTTATCTTGTATTAGCTCATCAAATTCATGCATATCATCCGTAAGGCTAAGGCTCTCCATCCAATCAAGCTCAGGTTTTTTAGAAGATATTTCTTTATATTGCCAATGAGAAGCTATCCCAAATTCAGCCGTTTTATGCATATCGAAAGTTCTTATTTGTATTTCACAAGTAGCTATTTCATTTAGTATAGTTGTTTGGATAGTTTCATATCCATTTTCTTTAGGTGTGGCTATATAGTCTTTAAATCTCGTCATTATAGGATGGTAGTTTTGATGGATAATCCCTAAAACTCTATAGCAGTCATCTTTAGTATTGACCAAAATTCTAATAGCTAAAACATCAAAAATCTCATTATTATGAATATGTTTTCTTTGTTTTTTTAGATGAATAGAGTATTTATGTTTAATCCTATGCTCTATCTTAAAATCATTTGCAATAAATGAGCCTTGATTCATCTTTAAAGTAATATCTTTAATTAATGATTTTAAAGTAGCTTGAAAGCTATCTTGATTAGATATTAAAAAATTATCTATATCATTAAAAGAATCAGGAAATAAATACCTAAAACATAAATCTTCAAGAATATTTTTAATAGCAGATATACCCATTCTATGAGCTATAGGAGCATATATAGACATAGTTTCACGAGATTTTTGCTCTATTTTTGCCATAGGCATAGCATCAATTGTAAGCATATTATGAAGTCTATCGCATAATTTAATAAGGAGTATTTTTTCAGAATATTTAGAATGCTTAGAAAAAAGATTATGTATATTATGTAAGTCTTTTTTGCTATGCTTTTTATCGATGGATTTTAAATTCGTCAGACCTTGGACTATCTTAGACACATTTTCTGAAATATTCTCAGCGATATAGTCTTTATCAAAATGACTATCTTCTATCACATCATGAAGTAATGCAGAAGCTATAAGAGTTTTATCTTGTGTTAAAAAAGCCACATAAGAAGCGACAATGATAGGATGAACTATATATGGCTCACCACTTTTACGAAAAACCCCATTATGAGCTTTTATAGCTAAGTCCAAAGACTTATCAATTATGGTGCTATTTTCGCAAATAGAAAAAAGAAAACTACTTGCATCATCTATACTTTTAGCCTCTAAAGACTTTTGAATAAATAATGCTTCCAAAAATTATGCTTGTTTAAAAAATCTTTTCACATCCGTTAAGCCATCAGCTATTTCTCTAAGAGCTATATCAGCAAATTTTTCATTTTTTTTAGGAGTTAATAAAGGCTTATCACCCTCACTAAGCTCAACAGCTCTTCTTGAAACTGCCACTGTTAGTTTATATTTATCATTATCTGTTTTTACTAATGCATCTGTTATTACATTTTCTAGTCTCATTTTTATCCCTTAATTTATAATAGAAGATTTAGAAAAATCCTCATCTCTAATCAAAGAAAGCAAATTCCCCTCTTCAAACATATTCGTTACAGCTATTTTTAATTTATTCATTTTAGCCATAGCAATAGCAGTATCATCCATCACAGCGATATTATCTTTCATAGCATCTTCATAGCTTAATGTATCAAGCTTAATAGCATCAGAAAATTTATTAGGGTCTTTATCATACACTCCATCAACCTTAGTAGCCTTTATAAGCAAATCCGCCTTAATCTCACTAGCTCGTAAAGTAGCAGCCGTATCAGTAGTAAAATAAGGATTTCCAGTACCACCAGAAAAAATAACAACCCTACCTTTATTCAAATGACTAAGAGCCTTTCGAATAATAAACTTCTCACAAACTTCTTCAATTTTAATAGAACTTTGCAAACGAGTAGTAATATTCAAATGCTCCAAAGCCTCCTGAATAGCCACCCCATTAATAACAGTAGCAAGCATCCCCATATAATCAGCAGATGTTCTCTTTATTACACTCTCATCCACATCACTACCGCGCATAATATTACCGCCACCAACAACAATCCCAACCTCACAACCAGACTCAACAACACCTTTAATCTCTCGAGCGATATTCAAAACCACATTAGAATCCAACCCAAACCCCTCAGTAGCCAATGCTTCACCAGAAAATTTAATAAGCACTCTTTTAATCAAGACATTCCTTTATACATAAATAATTGCCCTTATTATAGCACTATTATGCTTTATTCTCAATATTTTGATGAAATAAATAATAATCCAAATTACTTATATTTTTAAGAACAAAAAGCTATTAATTAATATCTCGTAGCTCATTTATTTGTCCATCTATTATCGAATTTATTTCATCAAAATCATACTGCCCTAAGTTATTATTCGCAATTTCTTTTGCTTCATTCAAATACCCTAATATCTGCTTTTTATTAGCTTGGTAATCCTCATATAAAACTTTATTAGAAATCTTAACTAAGCCAACACATAAATCCCTCTTAGCCTCCACACTATCTTCTCGTTTTCCTAATATCTCATATCTTAAATCCAAACTTTTTTTATAATTCTCTAAAGCAAAACTAAGTTCACCTTGCCTAATATAAACATTTGCTAATTTATTTAACCCAACAGAAACATCCCTCTTAGCCTCCACACTATCTTCTCGTTTTCCTAATATCTCATAGCTAATTTTAGATGATTCTTTGTAATATTTGTTTGCTTCTTCGATAGAGATATGCTTTAAATAAAAATCACCTATTTCACCACTTTTAATCATCAATAAATATTTAGATATTTCACTATTTACAGATTTTAATCTATGATACTCATTTAATAAAAAGCTTAACTTATCTTTATGTTCTAATTCTTCATAAGAATAATCTTTATTTTCTTTTGTTATTGTTATTTCAGATTTTATTTCAATATCCACACTTCGTATAGACCAAAAATCAGGAGCACAAACCATAAAATATTTTTTTAATCTTCTAGGTATTAGCAATAAAATTGGTAAATGAAGATTCATTATTGAGTTTCTTAATTGATTCATTTTTAAAAATAAATGCTCTATTTCATATATTTTATCTAATTCTAAAAAAGTGAGTTCTAAAATTAAAAAGTCATTTTTCTTATATGAGTTATTTGTGATTAGATTATGTAAATCTAGGTATAAATTATCTAAGTTTATTTTCCTATTTTTAAAAACAGAAATAAAATTTTTATTATTATCAAGTTTTTCAAGAGAGTTTTGGATAAAAGACAAGCATTCATCTGCTTTTATCTTTGAATCACAAAATATGACATTAAAGATACTATGATCACTATAATCTACACTTTTTACAATATAAGATAAATCTTCATTGTTTTTCAAAAATTATTTTTTACTTAATAGTCTATCAACTGCTGGATGGACATCAAACCATAAATCTTGATTTCTATATCTTAATATCAAATGATTAGTAAGTAGTTTATCTTTCATAGGCATTTCGCTAATGTCATTAATGCTTTTATTTTTTTTAACTTTTTCTAGCTCTTTTCTAGTAGAGGTATCCATTAATTCATCAAATGAATTTATTTCATTATAGATTATTCTATCGATTTTATCAAAACTAACAGGATATTTATCTACTATTATGGTCATTCTTAATACTTTTAGCATATCCCTCACATATCCGCCACTAAATTTGATTATGGTTTCTAGTTTCTTATCATAATCATCTCCGAATATTATCTCTAATTCCTCTTTATTTATTCTTTTTTCTACTAATGCTTTTAATAAATCAATTCCTTTTTGGAAATATTCATCCTTATTATTTTTTAATTTAACAGCAGGTAAAAATTCTATATCTATTAGCCTTGCTCTTTGGCTTAAATATGGTGGCACTGTATAGATAATATCTAAAAACATAGATAAATTATCCCTATCAGAGAAAAGAGTTTCAGAAGCTTTTATGACTTCATCATAATTAGAAGTAATGCCTTTATTTTTCTCTAAAGAATCAAATATTACTACTATGCCTTCTTTAGTTTTTTTAACTTTATTATTAAGCTTTTCTAAATCTTGCCTAATATCTTTTTTAAAACTAGAAAAATTATCAACTACATATCTTGATACTTTTTGTCTTAGAGTAGGATTATCTTTCATTTCTAAGACGACATCAGCTATTTTTATATTTTCCATTTTTACTTCTGTTTTTAAAAAATTATTTAATCTTTTAAAATAACCCTCATCAGTAAATTTCCCATCAACAGCAACTACTACATTATATAAAATCGCATTATAAATATCTGATATTTCTATCTCTTTAGTTATATCCACATAATCATCACCATTAATATATACTACAAGGTATCCATCACCTTCAAGCATTCTCTGAACTTTTTTTAATTCTGTAGTTTTTCCAGAGCCTGAATATCCTGTAAAAAGTTGTAATGTATTCCCATCACCATAACTAATAGTATTAAATAATTTATTAGCCCAATTAAAACCTCGAACTAAAGAGTCATCATCATAAAACTCATCAATGCTAATTGTGATATTTGGCTCTTCTGGTATTTTATATGGATCACACAACCCATATAATCTCTTTTTCTCTTCTTTTTTCATTAAATATATATCTCCATTATCGCAAATCTATCTAAAAATTTATTTTAGGCAACACATCTCTCAAAGCTCTTTGCAAATGATTATCATCATCTATCTCACACCAAATTAAATTCTCAATCTTTTTCACATAAAAATCAATCTTTTGAGAAGTGAGCACCATAATATATTCATAATCAATCTTAGCATTATCTTGACTTTCAAAAGCATCGCACATCATTTTATATCTATCCATTGATATTTTAGAAATACCTACCAATTCAGCATAAATAGAGCCTAATTCTTCTTTATTTTTTGACATAGCAACAAGATTAGAATTATTAGCTTCGATATACACTTCATCATTAGAGTTCGTTTTGCCACTAGCTAAAATAATATCGTTTTTATCATCATTAATTAAATGCTTAATAGCATCTATTTCATATAATAAATCAGACTCTAAAAGCAAAAAATCATCTTTAATGTCATTTCTCATATTAAATAAAGTATACATACTGCTAGTAGTTTCAAATTTATCACTTTTAATACATTGCATTTGTGGATAATCTAAAGCAAATTTATCATACACTTCACTTAAATAACCAGTCCCTATAAATATATTTTCAACACCACAAGCCAATAAATTATCTATACTTCTTTGAATTAATGATTTTCCTTCTAGCTCTAAAAACCCTTTTGGCTGGAGCTTAGTTTTCTCTTTTAGCCTACTTCCCAGCCCACCAGCTAAAATAACCGCTGTTTTTATCATTAAAACTTATTCACTTTCACCACATCCAAAGGAGGTCTAGGAGTTTCTTCATCGATACCACATTTAATATGTGTAAATTTTAGACCTTTATCATTATTATTTATCATATTTGAAAAGCCATCTACTATATCTAAATCACACCCTTTAGCTATCATTTCATAATCTATATGCGATTGATATGTATTTTGCCCACCTGTTGATTTATTTTGCTCATTATCAAACAACAAATAAGTTAAATCTATCTCACCTTTATATCTTCCTGCCGTGCTAAGTCCGCCCATATGCATAACAAATTCAGCATCCCCTCCACAAACTATTACTTTTTTACCAGCCAATGCAGACCCTAAACCAAGAGACAATGCCCCTCCCATATTCCCCGCCATATAGAAATTATGAGTATCAGGCATAAAGCTATACATTTCTCTAGCCGTATTTCCCGTAGTGCCTATAAAAAGAGTATCTGTATTTTTAAACTTATCATTTAATTGGGTTAAAAATTCACTTCGTAAAGTATAATCCGACACATCTAATTTATGCTTATCTTCAAGCTCCACCCCCGTAAAACTATCTTTCTTAATAATACAAATAGTCTGAGTAGTATCACAAGTATTAATTTGAGAAACAGCATTATCAGTATTTGTAATATCTAAAACACAATGCCTAAACCCATAAGCCTCAATAAGTTTAGGCAATTCAGTAGCCAAATGCTGATGCTGTATCTCACTATCCCCATCCTTATAAGTCCTCCAGCTAGTCATAATAGGAAATGTAACCCCATAAGGCTTTACAAGACTAGTAATACAGCTCCCCATATTAGTAACACCCGAAGACTGCACAATTACAATAGGTTTTTTACCACCCATCTTTAAGCCAGTAGCAACTGAACAAGCCACCGCTTCACTAGCACAAGGAAGATATTCTATCTTCTCATTATTAATAGCTTCATTAATCACATTTTTAGCGAAGCTACAAGGGACAACACATAAATGAGTGTATCCATTTGTAATCAAATCATTAACGAAATTTTTGGTATCTAGTGCCATTATTTAGTCCCAGGAATTAACTCTAAAATCTCTTTTATTTTCATACAATCAGGCTCTGCCTCCAAACTCCTCTTATGCTGTAAAATACTTTTAGCTACACTCATCATCCCAGGATAAGCAGCTCTTAGCATATGATTTGCATATATTACTACATTTACACCCATTGTTTTAAATTCATCAGTTGTTACTGAATTAAAAGAAGTAGGCACTACTACTATAGGAGTATGCTTGTCTTTAGCTCTAAAAGTATTTACAAATTCTGTAATTTCTGCGGGGTCTTTTAGTCTTGAATGAATCATTACTCCATCAGCTCCAGCTTCTACATAAGCAAATGCTCTTTTTATTGCATCATCCATTCCTGCTTCTAAGATTAAGCTTTCTATTCTTGCTATTATCATAAAATCATTTGTTACTTGCACGGTTTTGCCAGATTTTATTTTGTGGCAAAAGTTTTCTATGCTGTCTTGGGTTTGTTTTACATCATTTCCAAAAAGTGAATTTTTCTTTAATCCTGTTTTATCTTCGATAATCACAGCAGAAACACCTACTCGCTCTAAGCTTTTTACAGTAAATTCAAAATGCTCAGTCTTTCCACCTGTATCAGCATCATAAATAAGAGGCTTAGTAGTCACTTCAAAAATTTCATTTAAGCTATTAACTCTTGCTGTAGTATCCACCGCCTCAATATCAGGCTTACCTTTAGAGGTAGAATCAGTCAAGCTACTTGACCACATACCATCAAAAGATACTTGCTCATCATCGCTAGTAGTAGAAGTAGCATTTTCAGCTATTAGACCACTTAGAGCATTATGAACTTCTAATATTTTAACCACCTGCCCAGAATTTATAAGAGTTCTAAGCCTTGATTGTCTAGCTGTAGTTGTAATGCCTAATTTAGTCATTTCATCTTTTATCTTTAGATTATTAATATCATTACTATAATCTACTTCTATCAGCTCACCATTCCACGATTTTAAAGCCTCTATAACTTCATCTCTATATTTTCTTTGATTAGTATTTTTCCAGTCATTTCCATGCACCACATAATTAGGTTTTAATTTTTCTAAATTATCTTTATAACTAGCCGTTTCTTGAGGGATTATTTGAGACACAAAAGACAAATTCTCAATAACAATCTTTCTATGTTCATAATCCAAATATGGCACATCATTTAATTCACCCGTTGCTTTTTGTGTCAATAGCCCTACTGTCACATCTCCAAGCTTAGAAGCTTCTTTTAAAATATTTACATGTCCAGCATGTAATAAATCAGCTATTAAGCTAACATATACGGTCTTACTCATTTTTATTCCTTTTTTAATTAATCTCTTAGTTTTTTAACATCATCTATAGATAATCCAGTTTTAACAGATATAGTTTCATCATCTAAAGTATCTAATAAATTTTTTGCTATTTCCATTTTACCTGCCTCATTCCCCTCATTCCACCCATCTTCCTTAGCCGTATCAATAATACTCTGTGCTTTCCAGTCTTGCATAAATACATAATCATATATTTTCATTTCTTCTTTAGACCAATTATATTGTTTAGCTATTTCAAATGCTGTTTTAAATTCTGATATGCTTTCATATTCTTTAGGTATCATTTCAAAACTTGAAGCATTTTTAATAAAATAAACCCATTTTTTTATTATTGTCCCGCATTTAGATAAATCATAATTAAATTTTTCTAATTCTATAAAAGTAAATTCAAAATCTTTTAATTCTTGCTTTTTAATTTTGTATATTCTTCACCTTTATCTATTTGATTAACATAAGATTTTGAAGTATAATACAAGCTTCTTTTAGCAAATTCTTTATCTTTTTCTACTTGCATTTCTACTACAAAATGATTATCCTTATTATCTATGGCATTTATATCAAGTATAGTATTTTTAAGCTCTTCTATTTTGGGTATTTGATATGGATTTGCTATTGTGATGGATTTTATTTTATCATCACCTTTGAAATCTAATGCAGAATTTAGAAATGATATTAATATTTCACTATGATTTTTATCTCCAAATATTTTTTTGAATGCTATATCATTTATTGGGTTTGCAAATTTCACTTTATTACTTATTAAAATTTTCTATAAAATCACTAAAACATTCTTCTAATTTAATCACATCTTCTTCATACACATATTCATTACAAGCATGTATAGTATCATTTGGCACACCAAATTCCACACTTTGGATATTATACTCTGGCATAAATCTAGCATCACTAGTTCCTCCTGTCGTAACAAGAGCCGTTTTTACACCCAATACATTTTCTATACTTTGCGATATTTTTTTAATCACTTTTGAGTTTTTATCTGTCATAAAAGGCTTAGCACTTTGTGATAATGTAAGCTCAAATTCAAGCCCATCAAGAACTTCATTTATATACTGCTCTAAATTTTCCTTAGTAGTTTTAGTAGAATTTCTCACATTAAGCATAATCTTTAAACTACCAGGAGATACATTAGTTACTTCCATCCCACCTCTAATATCTGTGATTACTATTTGACTAGGAGAGAAAAATTCATCCCCATTATCAAGCCTTTTTCCCGCTAGTTTTGGTAATCTATCAGATACTAAATTTACAGGATTAACAGCAAGTTCGGGGTAAGCAGCATGACCTTGTTTTCCTTTAACAACAATAACCCCATTAATAGAACCTCTTCGCCCAATCTTAATGCTATCACCTAATATCTTCTCGCAAGTAGGCTCAGCCACCAAGGCATATTGTGGAATCATATCTTTTTTTGCCATTTCTTTTAAAGCATAAGTAGTTCCCCAAGTAGCAACACCTTCTTCATCACTAGTAATTAAAATAGATATTGTCCCTTTAAAATTTTGAACCTTTTTCACAGCCCAAATAAAAGCACAAAGACCACTTTTCATATCCTGTGCACCTCTAGCAAATATCTTCCCATCTTTACAAGTAGGAGTAAATGGATTACTATCCCACCCATCTCCAGCAGGAACCACATCTATATGCCCAGCAAAACATAAATGCTCTCCATCATTTGAGAATTTTTTATAATAAAGACGATTTTTAGTATCTTCTTTATCCATATTTATTACTGTAAAATCCTCTAAAAAATCTCCTATAAATTCTAATGCACCAGCATCATCAGGTGTAACTGATGGAAATGATAGGGTTTTTTTAAAGAAATCTATTAAATTATTTAAGTCTATATGTTTAAATTAAATTGAAATTGATAAAACTTTTTATCTACAAATTGAGCAGATAACTGAACAAGAGGTAAATTAAAACCAGCAGTCATGATAGTTCCTAAGTCTTTATTAGCTAAATCTTGCTTAAACCCTATATTAGCACCTAACCAAGAAAATGGATTATACCCAATTCCTCCACCCATAATCTGAGTATCTTTACCACTCAATGTTTTATTTTTTGTGATATCATAATCAAAAGCAGTATGTATATTATGTTTAGAAAATGCTAATCCATATCTAATCATAGGACTTAATGTCTTATCATCAAATTTAGGAGAAGTTATATTTTTAAGCACAAGCCCTGTTTTAAATCCAGATAATTTTTTAGGAAAATACAAAAGCCCAAAATCTAAACTCCCTGAGCTATAACTATTGTCATTTAGTTGATTGACATAGCTACTAGGATTTATGTTATCTTTAGGGTTTATTGAAATAGTTGTTTTTTGAAGTTTCATATATTTCATAGACACACCAAGATTTAAATGCCCATCAAAAGCAGATCTATAATTCATATTATATCTATAAGAATATATAAAAGGAACTTCTAATAAAGAAACAAGCTTTATATCTATTTTAGAGTTTTCAAGTTCTTTTTTCCCTTCAAATAAAGACTTATTATCATATTCTGATTTGCTAGTTTTATACATTTCTTTAGAATCTAAATCAATTTTTACATATTGTTTTTGTCCGCCTATACCTACAGCTTGGATAAATTCAAGTTTATTATTGCTAATTCTAGGAATAATATCCATAGATATATTTCTAATAAATGCAAGAGAGTAATTATCAACATCTAAATTAACCCCCGCACCAACTGATATATCTAGCATAATATTATTTAAATTTTTTAAAACTCTTTTTGCATCTTTAATAATTGCTACATCTTCATCTGATACATCAAGCTTTATTTTTTCACTATTATTTAATTTTAGTAATGTTCTAGGGTTAGTTAAGGGTTTTATTATGCTTTTAGATAAATTTTCAGTAGAAGTATCAAAATTACTTGTTGGACTTGCTAGTTTTTTCATATCTTCTAATAGCTTTGAGGTTTCTTCATTTGTTTTTAAATCTCCTCCAGCTTTTAAAGAAAAATTAACTTTTTTATGTCCAGCTAAAATAGCAGGATTAAAATATGCAGAGCTAGTTAAACCAGCACCACCCATAGAAGAGGCTTTTGTATCTAATTCATAAAAACCAGAAGCCGTTATATTTATTATAATAAATATTATAGTTGCTAAAACTTTCACATTAGTATCCTTGTATATGTTTGATTAAAGATGGGAATTTTATCTAAGTAAACTTAACTTAAATATTTTTCATATTAAAGATAGTCTCTAAATTTAATATGTTATAATAATAACTTCAACTTATGATTATAAAAAGGATTAAAAATGGGAAAATATATAGATGCTACATCTGCTGATTTTGATGCGACAACTAGTGAAGGTGTTTGTTTAGTGGATTTTTGGGCTCCTTGGTGCGGACCTTGTAGAATGCTAGGACCTGTTATTGAGGAATTAGCTGAAGAATTTGATGGTAAAGCAAAAGTAATAAAAGTAAATACAGATGATGAGCAAGAATTAGCTGCTAAATTCGGGATTAGAAGTATTCCAACAGTTGTTTTAATGAAAGACGGCAAAGAATCTGAAACAATGATGGGTGTTCAATCAAAAGATGATTTAACATCTAAACTACAAGCTCTACTTGGCTAATCACCAAAAAAAGCCTAAGAAAAAAGCATCACTTTTAACAGGAACCTATATTTTTGGTTCTTTTTTTGGTGCTTTTATGGTTGCATCTGCTTATGCATATTTTAATTTTAAATTCTCCGAATATCGTTTTATAGATTTCAATAATTACACCTTTTATTCAAAAAAAGATATTTTTACCCCACAAGAAAATATTTATGCTCTTTTATTGTATAGCTCTCATTCTAAAGAACAGCTCGATAAAATAAAGGATTTAAAAGTGCAATACCCCATTATAGCAGTAGATATTCACCAAAAAAGATTTGAGTCTAATGATAGAGTTATTTATGTAACAACAGGAATTAATAGTATAATTAATATTATTCAAAAGTTTAATTTCTATAATACACCAACTTTATTATTTATAGAAAAGCAAAATGGTTTAGTTTATAAACAATCTAGCCAACTAAACCCTTTATAAAAGAAAGATATATGAAAAAGAAAAAACAATTATCAGGTTTCACTATACTAGAATTAATATTTGTGATAATTATAATATCAGTTTTATCAACTATCGCCATACCAAGACTTTTAGCTACTAAAGATGATGCCGTGCTTTCATCTATCAAATACACGGTATCTTTATTGATGAAATCATCTATAGAATATAATGCTATCATAGGCAATATAGATGATATTTCAAAAGTTGTTAGTTTAGATGATATAAAATGGAATATCGCTCCTAATACTCAAAATGAGGATAATAAATCTTATGTATATAAAACAGACGATATAGAATGCATAAGATTTCAAATATCAGATGATACCATACAAGTATTAATAGCAGATTTTCAGAATAATAGCACAGGAATTTGCTCTAAAATTAGAAAATTGTATAATCTTTATTCTAATAATAACGATACTCGTAATGGTGCAAGTATTAATAATAGCGAAATATCGTATATTAAATATAAAGAAATTAGCTTAAAAAGCAGTATGCAATTACAATAAAAATAAGGAAAAATTATGAATGACAGTATGACAAAATTAAATGACAAAATAAGCTCTTTGCTTAATGCCTATAATCAGCTCAAAGAAGAAAATGATGCATTAAGAAATCAGCTAGTAGCTTCTCAAGGACAAAATGAAAGTTTACATACAAAAACACAAACCTTAGAAGAAAGTTTGCTTTCAAAAGATTCAGAAATAGATTCTATTATAGAAAAATTAGATTTCTTATAATAAATAATTTTGGCATCTTTTAAAATTACAATAGATAGAGAAACTTTTACTATCACTATAGATGATGAATATTATGATGACATTGTCAATCATTTTAAACAAGACAATCTCCATATAGATGGCTACAACATAAATAGAAAATCTGCTATCTTAAATGCTTATATTAACTTATTAACTCAAAAATTACAAAATAAAAAAGATATTGATAAAATAATAAATAATCTATCCATAGAATAATAATAAAATTACACCTTTTTATAAATTACTCCTTGACTTTCCCCCATTTTTACCATATAATTCCACCTTTCAAATCAAGAAATCTAATCGCCTATTTTTAGGCACTATTATTTT
>JAJVLF010000051.1 GCA_029255845.1 Campylobacterota bacterium
TATTTTATAAAAATTGCTATAAGGCTAAAATATAATATTAGCTATTTATTTTGAATTAATAGAGGTTCCCTTATATAATTTAAAATTTTTATGACCTAAACTTAATTTTCCAGCTAAATAAGTAGCTATATTTCTATAAAAATAAGCAGAAAGATGGGAAGGGCCTTTGTATAATGAGTTAATCTTAAAAGATATTAATAGATTTTTATATGAATTTCCCGCTACCGTAGTGCCTGGGAGATAAAAACCATCGTCATATAACACATTTCTTACTCCAAACATATCTCCCTCTTTTAATTCGTCAACTTTTTTTCCTTTAATACTAACACTAAAAGAGCCATAAATGACTATACTTACAGTCTCTATGGGTGTAATATTTTCTTCAAATAAAATTTCATTTTTATTTATAGTTTTTAAACTTGCCCTATTAAACAGAGAGCATATATGAGTATCTTTCATGCCTTTTAGCATAGGAATTTTATGCGAGTTTTTTAGTATGATTTCAGTGGGTGTTGGTTTTCGCATAAATATTACCTTCCTTTTTTGATTGATAGTTTCATAATTTTAAATTTATTGAAAACTTATTGTATCCTTTAGTTCTTAACTTTAGATTATGTATCGCTAATTCTAATTTAAGGTTGAGATGTGTATATTTGGATATAATCACAGCAATTACACAAATAGGAATAGTATGGAAAACTTAGAAGAAATATTAAAATCTCATAGTATTAGCAAAGATGAATATGGCTTAATAGTGGAGATACTAGAAAGAGAGCCTAATTTTATAGAGATAGGTATTTTTTCAGCTATGTGGAGTGAGCATTGTAGTTATAAATCTAGTAAAAAATACTTAAAAGGTTTTCCCGTTTCAGGTGAGCAGGTGATACAAGGTCCTGGTGAGAATGCAGGGATTATTGATATAAAAGATGGATTAGCTGCTGTATTTAAAATAGAATCGCATAATCATCCTAGTTTTATTGAGCCTTTTGAGGGTGCTACTACTGGAGTTGGTGGGATTATGAGGGATATTTTTACTATGGGTGCTAAGCTTGTGGCTAACTTGAACTCTATCTATTATGGAGAAATTACTGATAAAAATAAAGATGCTAATAAACATAAATATTTAATTAATGGCTCTGTTGCAGGTATCGCTCATTATGGAAATTGTATGGGGGTTCCTACTATTGGGGGTTCTACTAAGTTTGATGATTGCTATAATGGAAATATTTTAATTAATGCTTTTTCTTTGGGTATCGTTAAACAAGATAAAATTTTTTATGCTAAGGCGGACGGAGAGGGTAATAAGGTTCTTTATATTGGAAATAAAACAGGCAAAGATGGTCTTGGTGGTGCTGTGATGAGTAGTAATAGTTTTGAGGATTGTAATTTATCTAAAAGACCTACAGTGCAAGTGGGTGATCCTTTTACTGAGAAGCTTTTAGTTGAGGCTTGTTTGGAGATTTTTGATAAAAATTTAGTTTTAGGTATTCAGGATATGGGTGCTGCTGGGTTGGCTTCTAGTAGTTTTGAGATGGCTTATAATTCTAAGATGGGGATGAAGATTAATATTGATAATATTCCTTGTAGAGAAGAGGGAATGAATGCTTATCATTTTATGCTAAGTGAGTCTCAAGAAAGAATGCTTTTATGTGTGAAAGAAGAAAATGTCCAAGAAATTATAGATATTTGTAAAAGATGGAATATAGATGCTTCAGAAATTGGAGAAATAATAGATGGAGATAGTATAGAACTTTATGAAAATGGAGATAAAGTAGCTAGTATCCCGATAGAAAAAATGATAAATGCTCAAAGTGAGCTAGATAGAGCAGTATCGCTCCCTAAATACTTAAATGAAATCAAAAATAATAAAATTGATTTTAATAAATACTCGAATAATGAAGCATTAAGAAAAATAATTTCTAGTGCAGATATAGCAGATAAAGCATATATATATGAGCAATATGATTCTACTGTGCAAGTAAATACAATTAAAGATGGAGGCTCTTTAGACTCTAGCTGTATCAAAGTGATGGATACAGATAGATACCTTTCTATGAGTGTGGGATGTAATCCAAGAGCTTGTTATATAGATCCTAAAATTGGCTCTGCTATTGCTGTGGCTACTGTCGGTAGAGAGGTTGTATCTTCTGGGGCTAGACCATTAGCTATTACTGATTGTCTTAATTTTGGAAATCCAGAAAACCCAGAAGTTATGTGGCAATTTAAGGAATCTTGTGAGGGGATAAAACAAGCCTGTGCTTCACTAAATACCCCAGTAGTAAGTGGAAATGTATCTCTATATAATGAAACAAACTCTACAAGCATATATCCTACTCCATCTATTGCTGTGGTTGGTTTAGGGGAAGATAAAAATAAATTATTGAAAAATTCTTTTTCTTCTACTGATAGCTTTATTTACTATATAGGAGATGTAAATAGTATATTTGCGGGGAGTGTGTATTCTAAAGTCTTACACGATACTATTATAGATGGGCTAAAAGAAATTGATTATAATAAAGAAAATAAATTATGGGATTTAATTTTAAAGCTTAATGATGATGGATTATTGGAAGCTTCTAAAGAATGCTCTAGCGGTGGGATTGCGACTAATATAGCTAAGATGTCTGCTATTTCTAATATAGGTGTTGATATAAATGTGAAAATTGAAAATGATTATGATATTTTTGCTGAAAATCAAAGTGCTATGATTATTTGTGTAAATGCGAAAAATAAAGATAAGGTTAAATCTTTATTGGATGTTTCAACTCTAACTTATCAAGAAATTGGAAAAACTAATGATAAAAATAGCTTAAAAATAAATGATATAAGCATAGAACTAAGTGAATTAAAAGATTTATATTTTAATAGCTTTGCAAAGGATATGAAATGAATAAAATACAAAGAAATGTCCTACTAAACCCAGGACCAGCAACTACAAGCGATGAGGTAAAATATGCTCAAGTAGTTCCAGATATATGCCCTAGAGAAAAAGAATTTGGAGATTTAATGGAATATATTTCATTAGAGCTTACAAAAATAGTAGGAGATGAGACAAAATACACAACCATCCTTTTTGGTGGAAGTGGGACAGCAGTAGTTGAGTCTGCAATAAGCTCAGTAGTGCCTCATAATAAAAAAATCTTAATTGTAAATAATGGCTCTTATGGTAAAAGAATATGCGATATAGCAAATGCTTATGATATGGATTATATTGAATTTAAAAGCTCTGCTACCCAGCCTATTAATCTAAGTAATCTCGAAGATACTATAAAAAAAGATAACAACATCTCACATCTAGCAGTAACCCACAATGAAACTACAACAGGATTATTAAATAATTTAGACGATTTAGGAAAAATAGCAAAAAAATACGATATAGAGCTAATAGTAGATGCTATGAGTTCATACTCAGCAATCCCAATAAATATGGAAAAACAAAATATATCTTATTTGATGGCAAGCAGTAATAAAAATATCCAAGGTATGGCAGGAGTAGCTTTTGTAATAGCTAATAAAAAAAATATCGAAAAATTAAAAGATATAAAACCAAGAAACTTCTATTTAAACCTCTTAGCACAATACGAAAATTTCATAAAAGAACATCAAATGAGATTTACCCCACCAGTGCAAACCCTATATGCCTTAAAACAAGCAATAATAGAAACAAAAAAAGAAGGTGTGCAAAATAGATATGAGAGATACTCTAAATCATGGGACACTCTTGTAAAAGGATTAAATTCTTTGAATTTAAAATACCTTGTAGCCGATGAATTTCATTCTAAAATTATCACTTCCATATACATTCCTGAAAATATGGATTTTGATGATATGCACGATTATTTTTACGATAAAGGTTTTACGATATATCCAGGTAAAGTTGAGGATTTTAATACTTTTAGAATTGCCAATATAGGAGATATTGATTTTAGAGATATGGAGTTATTTTTAGAATTACTAGGAAAATACTTAAAATAAGTCAATAACTAATACAGCAAACAAATAATGAAATAAAACAATTGAGATACCTAAAGTTTTTTTCTGTAATCCGTTTTCCGTAATCGGTAATCCGAATATAAATCTACTCTATGATATTTAGTTTTTAAAATAGCTACTTTATGTCTATATTCTTCTATTTTTTTATGATTGCCACTAGATAAAATTGAGGGTATTTTTACTTCATTAAAAACTTGTGGTTTAGTGAAAGATGGGTATTCTAAGATGTCTTCATTAAAGCTTTCTTCTTCTAATGCTTTATTGCTTAATACTTCAGATATATTTCTGCTAATAGCATCACACATACTTAGAGAGGCTAGCTCTCCTCCTGTTAATACATAATCTCCAATGCTTAAAACTTCATTTGCCATAAGCTCTATGGCTCTTTCATCAAATCCCTCATATCTTCCACATACAAAAGTTATATGGCTTTTTTTGCTTAATCTTTTAGCATCTTTTTGGGTGAATGTTTTACCAGCGGGGGTTAGGAATATTATATGGGAATTTTTTAATTTTTCTAAAGATTTAACTAATGGCTCGACATTTAAAAGTTGCCCATTTCCTCCGCCATATACTGTGTCATCTACTGTATTATGTTTGTTTTGTGAGAAATCCCTTAAGTTTAGGGTTTCTATTTCTATTAGATTATTTTTAATAGCTTTTGATAATATGGAATGCTTGAAATAATTTTTTATAATATCATCAAAAAGGCTTATAAAAGAGAATTTCATTGATTTCTTATAATTAAAAACAGAATGCTCTTATATCCGATAAAGGCGAATAATATGCTTCCTATTGCTGAGCTTAAGACATAGATAGAGAAAAGCTTGATATTATTTAATAAAAAAATACTTTCAATAGCAAAAGCAGAGTAAGTTGTAAAAGCTCCTAATAATCCTGTCATTAAAAAGCTTTTCAAATAATAAGGATTAAAATGAGTAAAGTATGCTAGAACCCCTCCAGCTAATAAGCTACCAAAGATATTTACAAAAATAACACCTAAAGGAATGGCATACGACAAGTGGGCATTAATATATTCAATACTTTTAACTCGCAATATAGCCCCTATAAAAGCACCGCTACCTATTATTATCAGACTCTGCCAACTCATTTATATTATCCTGCATATTTTTTTTTAATTTTTCCATCCAATCTGTTTTTTTATCTGCTTGGACTTGAGGTAGCACTCTTATTCTCACTAAGGGCTTTCTACTAAAAATACCATTTTGCAAATCTAAAACTTCTCTTGTATTAGAAAGGACAACTCCTTGAACCTTTAATTTTAAAATATTAGCTAAAGCTTCTGCTCCTTGCTGAAATTCAAGCATTTGATGGCTTTCTCCTCTAGTTCCTTCAGGGAATATCGCAATCACTCTTCCCTCTTTTAATTTTTCTTTTGCATTTTTTATCATACTCATCATTGATGTTTTGCTTTCTCTATTAACCCCTATCATTCTTCCTTTAGTGATAATCTTACCAAAAAATGGAATTTTACTTAAAGACTCTTTCGCTACCCAAGCCAAATCTTGAGTAGTGATGCCTTCTATTAGCATAATATCTAAGCCACTTCTATGATTTATCATATAGATATCTGTATCATCTTCAAAAACTCCCTCTATTATTGGCTTTCTTAGCATTAAAGTTTGGGATTTTCCCCAAATGGTTCTAACTTTTTTATGAAACCTCACAGGAAGCAAATACCACCCTATAATCATCATAGCCATAGCTACAGCAATTATTACACATACAAGGTAATATCTAATTTTTAATAATATTTTTTTCATCTACCCATCCTACCTTATTTTGAAATTGTATTTTTATGTAATTATCCACTTTATTTAGAACAACAACTTTTCTATTTTTTTTAGTTATATAAAAAATAGTAGAATTATCGATAGGTAGCACCCTAAATCTGCTTCCTTCTCCTATTGTAGTTTTAGTTTGAATTAAAAATACTTTTACAAGAACAAGTATCAAAATAAGTGTAAAAACTAAATATGATATTTTTTTACGAATATAAGCCATAAATAAAGATAATGCGATGAATAGCATTAATAAAATTAATTTATATTTATCATAAGTTTTTATATCGGGATTGATGTCTTGAATAAGAAAACTTGTCTTTTTATCGAGAGTAACTTTTATAGTTTTTGTCATAAAAGTGCCACTATTTATATCTAAATAATTAAACTTAAATTCATTAATATAATTTGGAATGATAGCATAATATGTAGCCGTCATATCAGGGTGAGCATAGTTTATTTCTGTTATATTTTGCTCTATGATTTCATTTCCCTTGATGTGCAAATCTTCGATATTAGTATTTTTACCTTTGAATTTTAAGGTAAGCATATTATTTTTTTCATCATAGATATTCGTCTCATCATCCACAACTTTCAAAGAAGAGCTTAATAAATAGCTAGAATTACCTAGCCAATTAAGACTCTTTGTTTGTATAGAGTCACCCTTTACACTTTGATGATACTTATCTTTATATCCCACTAAAGTTAAATGAATATCTGGTAATTTTATATTTGTAGATAATGCTTTAAAATATAAAAAAGAGCTAAATTTATTTTCTCCAAGGTCTTGCCACTGCACACTACCATCAAATATTTTTATTCCGCGATAATTAGACATATTACTTTCTATATACAATATATTATCATCAAAAGATAAAAGGCTTAGATTAACTCTAAAGATTTGATTTTTATAAATAGTATTTTTATTTTCTTCGTATTTTAAATAAAACACTTTTTCTTGTGCAAACAGAAAACATAATGATATTAGCAGGTATTTAAGAATTAATTTCATTTTTTATATTTTTACATATTGTAGCTATTTTTTTGCTTTTTTCATTATAAGAAATACTATCATCTAAAAGAATTTTTATAATATAAGTGGCTACGATAACTCCATCAATATTTTTAGATTTTTCTTTTGCATTATTCTCATTAACCCCGAAACCAAGATATATAGGAGTATCACTACAATCTCTTATATTTGTAATAACATCATCTAAGTTAGTATCTTGACCACCTCCAGTAACCCCTGCATAAGCAACTAAATAAATAAAACCCCTAGAATTAATAAGCACTTTTTCTAATCTTTTTTTATCGCTAAGTGGAGTAGCAAAAGAAACTAAATTTTTATTATATTTATCAAATGTCCCTAAATATGTCAAAGACTCTTCATAAGAGAGGTCAGGAATAACAAGACCTTTTAGATTATCAAATTCATTATCAAAAAAATATTCAAATCCTTTATTATAAAAACTATTAAAATAACCCATCAAATACAAAGGAATATCTTTAGTTTGCTTAATAATATCTATAATATCATTAACCTTAAAGCCATTTTGTAAAGCTTTTAAACTAGCCTCTTCTATCGTAGGACCATCAGCTGCAGGATCTGAAAAAGGTATGCCTAGCTCTATAATATCGGCTCCATTATCATTCATTATATTCATAATATCAATAGTAAAGCTTGTTTCCATAAGAGATGGGGTGATATATGTTATTAATTTTTTCAAAATAATCCTTTTATTAGCTTCTATACTCGGAATTTATTTTTACATATTCATAGCTTAAATCACATCCATAAGATGTGTAGTTGCCATTAGCTATGCCTAAATTGCAAATTATTTTAAACTCATCTTTGTTTAGCACCTTAAGAGCCTTTTCTTCGATTTCTTTAGTAAAAAGATTTTCTCCATTTTCATATACAAAAATACTATCATAAGATATGCTTAAACTATCTTCCTTACATTCTACTCCAGCAGAGCCTATAGTAGAAGCTATTCTTCCCCAATTTGGATCACATCCAAAAAGTGCAGTTTTAACTAATAGTGAATTACTTAATTTTTTTGCTACTATCTCTGCTTCTTTATCATTTTTTGCTCCACTTATCTCAAAAGAGACTACCTTATTTGAGCCTTCTCCATCTTTTAATATCATTAAAGAAAGTTTTTTGCATACTTCATTTATAGCAAATATAAATGCTTCTTTTTGATAAGCATTATTATTTGTGCTTAGAAGCATAAGGGTGTCATTAGTAGAAGTATCTCCATCTACTGATATTTTATTAAAGCTTTCATTACTGGCATTTTGTAAAATATCTTGCATATCTTCTTGAGGTATGTCCGCATCAGTTGTAATGAATGTAAGCATAGTTGCTAAAGATGGATTAATCATCCCAGCACCTTTACCTATGGCAGATATATGGAAATATCCGCCCTCAAATTCTACCCTTAAAGATATATTTTTTTCAAATTTATCTGTGGTGAGTATTGATTTTTGAAAATTAGACATATTTTTATTTTCTAAATTAAATGACTTAATGCCTTTTTTTATTTTATCTTTATTTAATCTTTCTCCTATTACTCCTGTAGAGCTCATAATAGGATTTTTTATCTCAGGATATAATTCATTAAGATATAAGAAAATATTATCTATATCTTCAAGTCCATCACTGCCAGTTAATGCATTTGCATTTTTAGAATTTACTAATAAAAAATTACTCTTAAAATTTTTAGGGTATCTTTTAAAGTGGGCTAAGGGGGAAGCTTGAAATTTATTTTCCGTAAATACAGAAGCAACTTGCATAGGCTTTTTAGAATAAATAAATCCCAAATCAAAGTCATTTTCTTTTAATCCAATCTTCACACCATCAAAGCTAAGCCCATCTATATAGCTAAGCCCATCTTTTAGCATATAAACCTCAAACATTATAAGCTTTAATTTTAGGTATTTTATTAGCACTTAAAATATCAATAGCTTTATTTATATTATTTTCTGTTCCTAAAAGCAATAAGATACTATCTCCCTCTAGTAAATAACCACCATTTGGCATATGAATAGTTTTCCCATTTACATACCTTATGCCTATTACTGAGACATTCGTGATAGCTCTTATCTTGACATCTTTTATTTTTTTAAGCCGAACCCAATTTTCTTTTGTTACTTGATACTCTTTTACTTTCATAGCATTTTTACTATCAAAAAATAAATCATCTAAAAATGAATGGGCTAGTGTCTCTGTGGGGTTCATTAAAACTGAGCTAATTTTTTCAGCCAAAAGCTTCGCAGGAGAAAAGACATGGTCAGCTCCAAGTCGTATGAGCTTATCAACCTCATTAGAATTACTAGTATAACTCATTATAAAATATTTATTTCTACTAATATCTTTTTCATATAATCTTATGGATGTTATTTGAGCGATATTATTCGCTATCTCTTTAGAAAGAGTAATAATCCCCTTTGCAGAGGCTAGGTAAGTTTTTAAATGTGTTTCTTCTGTATGTGGCTCTGCGATAAGATAATAAGGGTATCTTTTCTTTATAGCGATAGCTTCAAAATCAGGATCAGGATCTACTACCACAAAAGGTATTTGTTTTTTCTTTAAATATTCTAGTAAGTTTTCTGTATATTCATTATGATAATATACAACATAGTGATTAGTTAATCTTTGAATTTTATATAACATTTTAATCTCCCTAAGAAGTTTAAATAACACCTTATCATTAGTAGTTTCAACTAAAACCGCAATAAAAAAGGAAAAACAAGCAAACCCCAAAATAATAAGAGCAATAGTAAAAAGCTTACCAATATCTGAAATAGGCTGTATTTCCCCAAAACCAACAGTAGTAAAAGTAATACCTGTTTGATATATGGCATTTATGATAGTAAAATTATCAATATAATGATAACCTAAAGTCCCCACCATAAAGACAAATTGTATAAGCAAAAGAGGAGACCTAAGCGAGGCAAAATGGACATAAGCATCTTCCTCTAATCGCCTAACTAATCTCTTAAAAGTCTTTTTCTTTTTAGCTTTTGCTATTAGCATTTTATAATTAGTTTTTTATAATTAGTTCTTTAAAACCAAATTAAAAATTAATCAGCTTTTTTTAAAGTCCTAAGTTCTTTAGCAGATATTTTTATCTTTCTAGTAGTCCCATCATCTAATTGAATTCTAACACTTCTCAAATTTGGTAAAAATCTTCTTTTTGTTCTGTTTTTAGCATGACTGACATTGTTCCCACTCATAGGACCTTTTCCCGAAATAGCACATCTTCTTGACATAATTTCTCCTTAGTATTTCTTTTATAAATTAATGAGGTATTTTAACCTTTTAAACAAGTAAACATTCTTAAGGGAGCTTATAAAAATAAAATATACTTTAAGGGGACTTCTAAAAACCCAAATAATTTAGATGATGTCAGATTTTTGTCATAGAGTGATTTTTTTGAAGTGTGGTGTAGCCAAAGCTACATCCAATTTAAAAAAATTGCTATATGGCGAAAATATGATATTAGCTATTTATTATGGGTTCTTAGAGGTCCCCTTAAGCTATATATATTATAATCACTCCATTAAAATGTAAAAAATATTATGAGGTTTATATTATGAAATTTATGCAGATATTATTAGTGCTTGGTATATTATCTTTAAATGCACAAGTATTGAATGTTACTAAAAACTGGAATCTTTTTGGTGCTGTTTTAAAGATTGATGATTTAAGTCCTTTTGATGATGAATGTGTTAAATCTGTTTTTGTATATAAAGATAATAATTGGGTAATTTATTCTAAAGGTGATTTGGAGTCAATAGATGAGGGAGTTGGTTTTTGGGTTTATGCAGGAGATGATTGTAGCATTACTTTACCTATTCCTGCTCCACCCACTAATACATCGCCTCAACCTACTGCCGAGCAAATAAAAAATATAAAAAGAAAATAAGGTTAAAAATGTTTTACATATATAAAAAAATAATAGTATTTATCGTTGCTCAATTACTCTTTTCTTCATTTCTTTTTTCTCAATTTTGGAGCATTAAAGAAGGTTGGCACTTATTAGGTTCTAATAGTAATATATCCGATATGTCTAAGCTTAAACCTAGATGTATAGATAAAATATATTCATATAATAAGATGGAAGAGTCTATTTGGCTTACATATCCTGGAGATTTAACATCCTTGAAAAAAGGTCAAGGTTTTTGGATAAAGGCAACTGCAGATCGTTGCAAAATAAACACATTTATATTAGAAAATCCAAATAATAACGGAAAAATGACTCGAGCAACCCTAGATCTTAATGGAGTTACTAGAGAGTATAGATTTTATAAGCCAAATAACTTAAACAATAATGCATCTTTGATGTTTTACTTTCATGGCTCAGCGATAATAAATACAAATGTAGGAAATTTGGATAATTTAGCAGATGGGCTTTTTAAGAGTGCTAATGAAGATCATATTTTAAACAAATTAGCAAGAGATGAAAATATGATGATTATTTATCCCTTATCTACTGTTAAAGATTATGGTGAGGGTCGTAAAAATGCTAGCTGGAGTCATTCAGATACAGAAGTAACATATTTTGATAAACTAGTAGAGCATTTTATATCTACTTACCCTGAACTAAGTAATAAAAAAATATATGTCTCAGGACACTCTAGCGGTGCTATATTTAGCTTTCAATTAGCTGGAGAAAGAGCTACTATAATAGCAGGAGCAGGAGCTGTTTCTAGCAGATTTAACCTTATTAAAAATGGCAAATTAATCGATGGAGTAGATTTTATTAATGATAATATTTCCACCCCACTTATAGCTTTTCGTGGATTAAACGATGACAGAACCGAGGGAATGGAAGAAAGTGTAGATGTATGGCATAGCAAAGAAAACAAAGGCACCACTAATGATGCAACAAAAGAAGAAATAGAAATTGGTCAATATTACATCACAAAAAAAACATATAAAAACGGTATATCTGATATGGAACTTTATCTAGTGAAAGCTGAAGGACATTCTGTATCATGGCATACAATAATGGATACTATGTGGAGCTTTTTGAAATCTCATACGAGATAAAATCTTAAACAAGACTAGCCCTTAAGATAAAAACTAAGAGCTATTATATCTTATGTCAAGTGCGATAAAAATATAATAATCTTGACAATTAATTTAATAATTGCTAGAATAATCTTAGTTTTTAGTAAAACTCAAGACTTTCCTTTCGGATTGGTTCTTAAATTTCCTAGGGTGGTTCGTTCCCGCCTTAGTAGAAAACAACACCCTTATTATACAAAAACCTCATCATTTTATTATTAAAAGATATATTAATGCTTATATTGTATATGTGAATTTATAAAATTAAGATATGTATATTACAATTAATACAAAGGTTAAATTATGAAAGCAACATTAATAAATATTGCTTGGTTTTTCTATTTAAAAATATACTTTTATTTTATAGGGAACCTCTATTAATTCAAATAATTTAGATAATGTTAGATTTTAGTTTTAGAGTGATTTTTATAAAATACGGTGTAGCCGTAGCTACATCTATTTTATAAAAATTGCTATAAGGGAACCTCTATTAATTCAAATAATTTAGATAATGTTAGATTTTAGTTTTAGAGTGATTTTTATAAAATACGGTGTAGCCGTAGCTACATCTATTTTATAAAAATTGCTATAAGGGAACCTCTATTAATTCAAATAATTTAGATAATGTTAGATTTTAGTTTTAGAGTGATTTTTATAAAATACGGTGTAGCCGTAGCTACATCTATTTTATAAAAATTGCTATAAGGGAACCTCTATTAATTCAAATAATTTAGATAATGTTAGATTTTAGTTTTAGAGTGATTTTTATAAAATACGGTGTAGCCGTAGCTACATCTATTTTATAAAAATTGCTATAAGGGAACCTCTATTAATTCAAATAATTTAGATAATGTTAGATTTTAGTTTTAGAGTGATTTTTATAAAATACGGTGTAGCCGTAGCTACATCTATTTTATAAAAATTGCTATAAGGGAACCTCTATTAATTCAAATAATTTAGATAATGTTAGATTTTAGTTTTAGAGTGATTTTTATAAAATACGGTGTAGCCGTAGCTACATCTATTTTATAAAAATTGCTATAAGGGAACCTCTATTAATTCAAATAATTTAGATAATGTTAGATTTTAGTTTTAGAGTGATTTTTATAAAATACGGTGTAGCCGTAGCTACATCTATTTTATAAAAATTGCTATAAGGGAACCTCTATTAATTCAAATAATTTAGATAATGTTAGATTTTAGTTTTAGAGTGATTTTTATAAAATACGGTGTAGCCGTAGCTACATCTATTTTATAAAAATTGCTATAAGGCTAAAATATAATATTAGCTATTTATTTTGAATTAATAGAGGTTCCCTTTAACCACATATAAAAACATCTATGTTAGTGGCTCAATTTTTAATAAATAAATTTATCATTAGACTTCTTGCAAAACCCATCAAATTGGATATATGAGTTATAGGGAACCTCTATTAATGCAAAATAAATAGCTAATATTATATTTTAGCCTTATAGCAATTTTTATAAAATAGATGTAGCTACGGCTACACCGTATTTTATAAAAATCACTATAAGACGAAAATCTAACATTATCTAAATTATTTGAATTAATAGAGGTTCCCATAAGGCTTTTATTATGACTAGATTAGATTTATTACAAAAAGTGAAAACTAGAAAAGAAGAAATTGGTATATCAATTGATAATCTTTCTAAACTTTCAAATACTGGATATAGAACAATCTCAAGGTTTTTTAATGGTGATGATGTTAAGCTTAATACAGTTGAGAAAATCACTAATTTTTTAGGGCTTGATTTTGCAGGAAATGAAATAATTGATATAGATACTATTAAAAATAAAAGAGCAGAACAAAAAGCTTTGTATATAGTTTCATTAGTTCAAGATACATCATCTTTAGAAATGCAAGGTTTAGAAGATGATAATTTAAAAAGTTTAATACAATATACAAAAGAGCAATTTTTAACTGGAGAATATCAAAAAAATTTATGGGCGAGTTAAATAAAGCATGAAAGATACTACTAAAGCAAAAGGCGCGACATATACAGATGATATATCAGGATTAAAGCTTGATACCTCTAAGCAATACAGATTACAAGATATATATTTATTTGAAGCAAAAAATATAACAAAAGCAACTTTAAAATATTTATCAACTAAGCCTAATAAAAAGGTTGCTTCATTTTCTTATGAATGGTTTTTAAAACTTCATTTTGATATGTTTTGCGATATATGGGATTGGGCGGGTAAAATTAGAACTGTAGAGCTAAGTATAGGTATTAAAGCTTATCTAGTAAGCACAGAATTAAAAAAACTTGTGGATGATTTGGAGTATTGGGAACAAAATAAAAGATTTGATGTTATAGAGATAGCTTCAAGGCTACATCATAGAGCGGTGCAAGTTCATCCATTTAAAAATGGTAATGGTAGGTGGTCAAGAATGTTAGCAAATATTTATCTAAAACAAAATGGACTAGAACCTACGAAATGGAATGAAAATTTATTAGCGAAAGAAAACCCACATAGAGATGATTATATTAATGCTTTAAAAAAAGCTGATAATAATGATTATATTGAGTTGATAAAACTGCAATCAATTATGCTTTAAAATTATCATATAATCAAATTTTATAACTTTACTAAGTTTAAATATTCTAGTTTAATTATATATTATGTTTAATAATATAGAATAAGACAGTTTAAATTAAAATAAAAGGAAACATATGTTAGAAATAAGATGGCATAGTAGAGCTGGTCAAGGTGCTGTAACTGGTGCTAAAGGGTTTGCTGAGGTTGTGTCTCATACGGGCAAGGAAGTTCAGGCATTTGCTTTTTATGGGTCTGCTAAGAGAGGGGCTGCGATGACGGCTTATAATAGAGTTGATGATAAGCAAATTATTAATAATGAAAAATATATGGAACCTGATTATGTTTTGGTTTTGGATCCTGCTTTGGTTATGTCGGATAGTATTATTTTAAATCATAAAGAAAGCACTACTTATATTTTGGGGACTAATTTAACTAGAGATGAGGTTTTAGAAGAAGCTCCGTTTTTAAAAGGTAAAAGAATTCATACTGTGGATTG
>JAJVLF010000052.1 GCA_029255845.1 Campylobacterota bacterium
TCAAGCTCATTCCACAATTTTTCTATTTTTTGTGTTTTGTTATTTTTAACTTCATTTAAGCTTTTATCGATAGAGTTTAAAATCTTTTGAACTTCTACTAATTTTAATGCCTCATTCATCGCTTCATATTCATCTTTTGATATAAGCACCGCTTCTACTTTATTGTTTTTTAATATAGCAAGCTTGTCTACTGTGCTATTTTTTATTTGTAAGAGGTATGAGCCAAATTTTTTAGCAAATTGCGATGATGATACAAGCTCATTTGTTGCATAAGATACCATTTTATATTCCTTAATATTTTGTGTAATATATTGCACAAAATCTTACCATAAAAAATTTAATTATACAAATATTAATTTAACTTAAAATATTGCTTCATTTTTGGGCTTTTAGTTTTTCTAAGGGTTACGATAAATTTCACATCTTCTATTAGACTTCTTGCAAAACCCATCAACAGGCTATATAAATTATAGCACATCACTTTGCAAAAATAAAATCTTCGCAATAGCTATGGCTATTACTCAGCTTTGATTTTTACAAATTAATGCACTATAACTCATATATCCAATTTGATGGATTTTGCAAGAAGTCTACTATTTTTAATCGCAAGTTTTTAATAAAAACCAATAATTAAAATTAGAGTATAAACAAAAGCACTCATATATTTTAGTTTACTTATATCAGTAATACTTCCTTTATTTACTAATTTTGTGTTTATGTAGGTAATGCCGTGCTTGTTTATATTATTAATTTTTACTAGCTTATAGGAAATATCAAGGAATTTCATTAGAAATACAAATGCGATAGCAAAACTAAAATATGATACAGCGATATAGCATGAAAAAATAAAAGCATAATGTCTTAGTATGAATAAAAAAATGCCCTTAGATTGGTATATTGAGTGATTTTGTAATAAAATCTCTAAGATGTTATCTCCTTTTTGCCAACTAACTTCTAGGGTTTCTAAAACAAAAAATATTACAATTATATGGATTTGTAGTTCGCTCATTTTATTTTGTCCTTGCTTTTGCAGTCATTGAATACAAAGCATTCTGAGCAAAGCGGAGTTATGGCTTTACAAGTATATCTTCCAAATAAGACAAAGGCTTGATGAAGTGTGTTTAAATCTGTTTTAAATACTCTCACTAAGTCTTTTTCAGCATTTAGGACATTTTTTGCTTTGGTGAAACCTAGTCTTTTTGATATTCTAAATACATGAGTATCTACTGCCATAAAGTTTTCTCCATAAGCTTCTCCTAAAAATACATGGGCTGTTTTTTGACCTACTCCTGCTAGCAGGATTAAATCTTTTTCATTATTTGGTATTTTGGAATTATGTTTTTCTTCTACTGTTTTTGCCATTTTTATTATATTTGCTGCTTTGTTGTTAAAAAATGAGCAGGTTTTTATTATGTCTTTTACATCTTCTTCATTTGCTTGAGCTAGTTTTTTTGTGTTTGGGTATTTTTTGAAAAGTTTTGGGGTTATTATATTTACTCTTTTGTCTGTGCATTGAGCAGACAATATTATGTCTATTAAAAGCTCGTAGTTGTTTTTGTATTTTAGCTCTGTTTTTGCATCTTTGTATTTTTCTAAAAAGTCTTTTTTTAGTTTTGCTTGTCTTGTTGTCATTTAGAATTGTTTAGATATTAGCACCATAAGTAAAGAGAAAAAGATAATAGAAGTTGATTTTGTATATGCTTTATTTAGAGTTACGAAAAGAAGAATTACACATAAAATACCTGCCATTAATATATCAAAACCAGCTTTTGTGAAATCTATATTTAATCCTTGCATAATAGCAGGAACTCCTAAAACAATAGAAAAATTTGATACATTGCTTCCTATTATAGCTCCTATCGCCATATCTGCTTTATTTTTTAAAGTAGCAGATATGCTTACTACTAATTCAGGTAAGCTGGTTCCAAAGGCTACAAGGAAAATACCAACTACCCAATTACTTATCCCTAAATCAAGTGCTATTTTAGAGGCACTCTCAATAGCATAATTAGCACCAATAATTACAAAAGAAAATCCTACTACTAATAAAAAAATCACCTTAATCCAAGAAAAAACCTCATCTTGCTCATCCACCTCTTCTGATAAATCCACATGGTCATAAATCAAAAACATTATAAAAGCTAACATCATTAATAAAAGAGCAAAACCATCAACTCTATCTAATAAGCCATCAAAACCTAAAACAAGAAACATTAATATAGGTAATATAATAAAAAGGGCATCTTTTTTAAAAATATCTCTTTTAGTTTGGATATTTTTAGCGATAAAAAATACTACTCCTAAAACTAAGGCGATATTAAATATAGTGCTTCCTATGACATTTGCTACAGCAATATCTCCTAATGATTTGGTAGTAGCTGATATGCTAGCTGCTAATTCAGGCAGACTTGTGCCAAAAGCAATTAAAGAAGCTCCTATCGTAAAGGATGATACTTTATATTTTAAAGCAATAGCCTCACTTGCTTTAATGCTCCAATCAGAGCCAAATATTAAGGCTGTCATTGATATGATAAAAATAATTATCTCTATTGTCATTAGTCCTCATTTCTTATTATTAAACTTTTAGGTAGATTGTATTTTGTTATCAATCTAGCTTCTTTTTCTCTCATTTCGCCATTATCTGTTTCGTGATCATATCCTAGTAAATGGAGTAATCCATGGATGAATAATAAATTAAACTCATCTTGTTCTTTATGATTTAATTCTTTTGCTTTTTTTATTATAAACTCACTAGATATTATGATTGTCCCTAGTGGCTCATTATTTATATTTTCAAGAGGGAAACTTAAAACATCGGTTGTATCGTTTTTATTTCTATATGTTTTGTTGTATTTTTTTATTTGTTTATTGTTGCAAATATTTAATTCTATGTCTCTAGTGATTAGCAAATCATTTTTTATTTGATTTGCTAATGTTAGTTTAATATCTAGTGAAGTTTCATTTTCATAATGAATTATTAAGGGTTGGATGGCAAGCCCCCATTGTTTCCGCCAGTGCTATCAGTGCCAGTATTGTTCCCTTGATCGTCTCCACCACTTCCACCGTCTCCACCACTTCCACCGTCACTACTATCACCTCTACTTTTAAGAGGACTAGCATCTATACAAGCTTGATCTTCTTTACGGCAAGCTCCTAAAGCCATAAGTCTCATTCTGTTATCAACAGACACAACATTAGATGCAATTTCTTCTTCCCACATACCTGGCATATAAGCAGGTTGAGAATTTTTCTTTTCTGATTTTGTAGCATCTTTTACATTTCTTGATATATTCTGATAAGAACCATCACCTGTGGAGTCACCATAGTCTGTCTCATATCCATGAGTGGTTAATCCATATACAGTTCCTGCTAATACTCCTGATAAATCTTGCTTAATAGATCCAGTTAAAGGATAAGAAGATGAATCATTATTAAATCTATCATCCATGGCAAACTCTCCTTGATATAGCTTACCATTATAGCTCATATAGAATTTCTTACCCGCATAAGATTGTAAGTATGTTATGGTTGCTACAGGGAAATTATCATTACTTGTTATTTTTAAAAACATAGTATATGTTCCAGCAAATGAAGATAATTGTCTCTTGCCTTCAAAGTTTTTACCTCCATCAGGAAAATATACTAATTTAACTCCCTTCATATCATCGACTGCTTTTTTTAGTCTTGATAATTGAACTCCTGAATCTGGACTTATTGTCTTCTTAGATAAAAAAGAATAAGGCATACTTTTTATGGTTTCAGAAGTATTTACTTCAAGTATATGACCAAACTTTAAAGGTGCATAAAGAATACTTAATGTATCAGAATACACACTTCCTTTTTTTACTACTGCTCTAACGACTCTTAGAGTTCCATCATCAGCATCGCCATCTGCTTTTTCCCATCCTAAAAGTTCCATATTTGAAGATAAATCACTTTCATTATTTCCAAGAAATCTTTTATCTCTACTGCTTTGTGAATCACTAATAAAACCTTCATAAAAATAATACTCATTAGTATCTTCTTTGCCATCAATAATTAGCTCACCATTTAATGCCCAAGTTAAACTAGGATGTATAGGCTTTTCATATTTTAAGCTAAATATATTTTGATTTTCTTTCTCTATAACTTTTCTACCTAAGCTATCATAAGCAGAAATAAAAATAGGAATATCTGCTTCTTTATCTTCTGGCTCAATTCCTAGATAATTACTATTAATCCTTAATTGGAAAGATTCCCCCATTCTTCTCATTCTATATTCTTTACCCTTTATTTTAACTGATACATCATAATAATCAGAAGACAATAAAGTCCCACCATTATTAAATTTAATTCTTAAAGTATGATCAATACTATTAGTGGTAGTAGATACAGGGTTTTTAATATTTTCTATATCTGAATTAAAATGATAACTATAAGATGTTGTTAAGCTATTAGCCGCATTATCTATAGTGATAGATTGAGAGGTTGCACCAGATACTTTTACCCAATATGCCTTATCTTCACTTAATCTCAATAAGCCTTGAGAGTCATCATTATATGTATCGCTATCAGATGCAAAAGCACCGTTTCCATACCACTTATCTGGATCATTTGTTAAATCAGATATTACCCAATATGGTTGCATAGTGTGTGAATACTCTAAAGAAAGTATAGAATCTATTTTTTGATTTTGTTCTAAAAAATCTATTCTAGGTCCTTTTGTGGGGAAGTCAAGAGACCATGCAGGAGCAATTCTTAAATCAGACATAGTGTTACTTAAATCAGACTCAAATGTGCCAAATCCAATAACAGCTGCTTCTGGATCACTTTTAAATCTTCTATAACTTGCATTGCCGTCATAAAAGCTAGTATTTATTTCTATGTTTGATGAATGCAAAATATCTTTATGAGTATAAACTTTTAATACAGATCCTTTTAAATACTTAACATTACTTTCAGGTGGCAAAGTAGTATCTAATGGTAAATCATTAAATAAGGTTCCACTAGATTCATCTTCTAATAAATCTAAATTAATTGTTTTATTAGAAGTGATAGCAAAATAATTTTTAGTTTCTCTTGTGCCTAAATCTGTACATGTTATGTCAGTATTAGATCTTTGAGCATTAATAGCTGTGCATACTGCAGCAACAGTATTTGTAGTAGTAGTTACATCTACACTAGATGAGCCAATTACTTTAAAAGAGCCTTCTTTTAAAAGCTCAAAGACTTTTGTATATGTAGTATCTTCTATGGAAAATCTTTTGCCAGAAGATAGTAATATATTATGATAAGCGGCACCATTGTTTGCAACACTATAATCACTAGCAACATTATAATTAAAGTCTACCAAAAAAGCATTCGTGCTAGTTCTTTTATCTCCTGCTGAATTAACAGATGATCTATTGAATTCATCATATATAGCTTTAAGTTTAACGCTCTTATTTGAGTCATTTAAATCATAAGTTCTAAAATTAGCTGTATTAATACTAGGTATTTTAAAATTAATAGTCCCATTAATCTCACTACCGCTTAAGTCATTTAAATCAAATCCTAAGATATAATCTCCATATACACTTCTTTGAAATTTATTATTTATCATTTTAAGAGGAGAACCACTTAAGCTTGTAATATGAGTAGTATTAGTTGAATTAATTTCAAATAGCTTGTCTGATAGAATAAGTATCCCAGGTCTTCTATGGACATCTAAAGCAGGAAAAGCTCTTAGTGCTATATTATCATTATATAAAAAATTTCTTGTTTTCACAGCAGCATTTATTACTCTAATTGAACTATTTATATCAGTAGTGCTAACATTAATATTTTGGTTCAGTGTGTAATCATTATCAGCAATACTATCTGCATTAGTATGAAAGTAAAGCTGTAAACCAGTAAGTCCTTCAGCTACAAACATACCAGTAGGAGAGTATCTAAGATCAGAATTTCTAAAGGATAGCATATGCCAACCTTCGTTTATCTTGCCTCCGCTACTATTCTTTGTATATGCTTCTTTATCAAAAGTTGGAGATAAATTAGTAATTAGACCCATTTTTGTATAATTTCCATCACTATTAGCTAATGTGCTTGATGCTTTCATCCAATACCCTTTACCTACGGTTAATGAAGTAAAATCATTTGAGTTTGCATTAGCATTTGCTGAATTAAATTGCTTCCATTGATTATCTTCGAAATTATATATTTCTACATTATCTCCTATAGCTGAATTATAACTTTTCAAATGAGCTTCATTTTTTAAATCAAAATTAGATGTAGATAATAAGGAAAAATTATTGTCTGTGGTATTAAAATCTATAATATCCTCTATAGGTGCAGTTTTAACAGCTGCAGCTGTTCTTGTGTTTTCATTTACTAATGCAATGGCATCACTATAAGTGGAATTATAATTAAACTCTCCCACATATACATCATTTTCTTCACCAAATTTTATTTTAAATGTCTCCCCTTCATAGTCTGCTTGATAATCTAATCTCACACATTGAATAGTATCACATTTCACATACATTCTATACATTGGAATATTTTTTTTCATTTTAGGAGAAGTTACTTTTATAGCAATACTTTTAGTAACACTACCATCTATTTCCGTTTTACCAGGAGGAGGCGATTTAGCTCCTTTAATAGCAAATACTCCTACTGTAGCACCTATTAATGTGGTGTTATTTTCTGTTAAAGTAATACTATCAGTAGCACCATCAGATGCATTATAAAGATGATCGGTTTCACTAGAGTCTGGAGTCATATAGGTCGTTAATCTATCTCCTATATCCTGAATTTCTCTAAGCCCATCTTCATCCCATTTTACATAATCATTAGAATTTCTTGTGTATACACCCTTGTAATTTACAAGCTTCCATGTGTCATTTGGTAGCCACACTGATTCCGCTGCTGAGTGCAAAAAGCTTGACATTATGAGTATGAAAATAATAAAGTTTAATTTTTTAAAATACAAAATACTTCCTTGTGTAAATTTATAAGCTCACTTACAGCAAGTAATATTCCAACTTAAGATTAACTTAATGTTTTTAATAGCTTATTTTAATATATCTTTTATTAGACGATATATTTAAAATCCTTAATAAAAATAACTTAGGACTTTTATGAAAAAAATAATTATTATAATTACCATATTGAGTAGCATATTATTTGCAGATTTATCTAAAATGATAAATTTACCTAATAACTCTAAGATATTATCTTTAACTTTTAGATACATAGATACAAATGGAAATATGAAAACAGAGAAACTAAAAGGCAATATCAGATTAACTTCTGATGGAATTTTTCTATCTCAATCCAAGCAAGAGCATTTTTTAGCTAAAATAGATATAAAAGACATATCGAAGATAAATTCTTTTGTCATAGAGTATAAAAATAAGTCAAATAATAAATTCTTTAAGCCAATTTATTATAATTTAGCTATGCTTACTAAAAACAAACCTTTATATGTCCTACAAAACAACTATGATATGATGGGAGACATGGTGAATGATGATGAAAATATGCCCCTTATGCCTGATATGTCTAATATGATGGAAAATAAACTAATAGATGGCTTTTCTTTAGATAGCCAAATGAATGCTTTTAAGAAGAAAAAAATGAAAAAAATGAAAAAATCTAAAGTTATGGAATTCAAGAAATATAATTTAAGTTATATAAATGATTCAATCCACCCAGTTATCTTAGATGGTATAGATATATCAAAAAAAGAAAAACATTTTTGCACCATACCAATAAGAGATAATATTTTTTATTTCACAAATAAAAAAGCCTTATATGTTATTTTCAAAGATTTTGAACTAACCTCAGATATGTCTATTGAAAATAATCAAATCACTATAAAGTTTGAGCAAGAAAATAAATTTCGCCCATGTGAGTTAAATAATATCAATAAGCATATAAGGAAAATGTCCGCTTTTCACGAGGAATATAATGATGGAGAAGCATGGTTTTATGTGCATTTTTCTTCTAATATAAAAAGTGCTTCCATAGTATACCCTAAGGAAAAATCTGAAATTATGTCTTATAATAAAGAATTAAAAGATATTATCATTTATAAAATAGAATATTAAGGAAAAATATGTTTAAAAAACATTTAAAAACAGCAAAAAATTACTCAGTAGTAGGGACTTTCTCTGCTATCGCTCTAGCTAGCATATATGGCTGTGAGCAAAAGCAAAATAATTATGATGAGCAAAGTGCAAATCAATTTTTTGTAATTCAAAAAAATGCAGATGGTTCTTTTAAAGTAATAGAACAGCACCCTACCACAGGACCAACTCGTGCTATATTAAGAGATGAAAATGGAAATGAGAGATTTTTAAGCGAAGAAGAAATTAAACAAATCGCATTAAAAGAAAAAGAAAAAATAGAAAATGGGCAATCAAATCTAACGAGAGAAAATTCAGGCGGTTTAAGCTTAGGAGAAACGATAATGGCTGCTGCTGGAGGTGCATTACTTGGTAGCTTGATTGGAAATGCTATGGCTAATAAATTAAATAAAAATTCTAATTTTCAAAACAAACAAAATACAGCAAGAAGAACATCAGGTTTTTCAAGACCTGCAAGTGGTGGAGCAAATAAAGCAAGCTCTTCTAGTTCTAAAAAAGGCTTTTTTGGCTCTAAAGGAGCATCTTCAAATCGTGGAAGTTTTGGCGGGAGAAGTGGAAGCAGAAGAAGTTTTGGTGGTTAAAAGTGGTAGATAGAATAAAGATAAACCCCCTTAATGATGACCAGCTAGATGAAGCATATTTATCTTGGTATAAAGAAGACAATGAAAGCTTTATAGCAGATGAGCTAGTAATAGTCAAAGAAGAAGAAGCAAAAGCTTATTATGAAGCTGGAAATACGATATATGATATGTATATTGAAGCAGGCGATTATATTATTGAAAATAATCTTTTAGATGAGGTAGGCATTCCTTTTAATCTGCAAGATTTGGTTAAATCTTCTTGGGAAAATGATGTCCATTGGCATATATATGGTAGATTTGATTTTGCTGGTGGAATTGATGGCAAAGACATTAAGTTAATCGAATTTAATGCAGACACCCCTACCACTCTTTATGAAAGCTCTATCCTCCAATGGATGCTTCTAAAAGCAAATGACTTAGATGAAAATAGCCAATTTAATAATATTTACGAGGCATTAAAAGATAATTTCAAAAGATTAATAGTCTTAGATGGAGACATAGAAGATTTTGATAAAAGATATGATGGATATAAAATATTATTTTCTTCTTACGAAGGAATAGAAGAAGAAGAAGTTACGACTAAGTTTTTAGAAACATGTGCAAGAGAAGCTGGATATGAAACAGGATTTAGCTTTTTAAATCAAGTAGGTTTTGATGAAGAAAAAGGTATCTTCAATGAAAATGAAGAAAACTTTGAATTTTGGTTCAAGCTTTTTCCTTGGGAAGATTTGGCAGTAGAAGAGGGAGATTTAACCTTAATACTAAAAAGTATAGTAGATAATAGAAAAGCCATTCTCTTAAACCCAGCATATACTTTAATGTTTCAATCTAAAGGAATGCTAAAAATATTATACGACTTATTCCCAGACTCTCCATATCTACTAGAAACTTCTTTTTCTCCATTAAAAGATAAAAAATATATAGAGAAAAAGATATTTGGTAGAGAGGGAGAAAATTGTCATATTTTCGATAAAGATGGAAGCACTATCGCCAAAAAAGAAGGCAATTACGAACATCATAAATCTATATATCAAGAGTTTGTAGATTATCCTAAAGATGAGAATGGATTATATTACCAAGCAGGGGTATTTTTTGCTTATGAGCCTTGTGGGCTTAGCTATAGAAGAGGGGATATTATTTTAGATGATGATAGTAAATTTATTGGGCATATGATTAAATAGATATTGCTGTCATTGATATCAAGATAGTTTTTGTAGGCTTTAGTGATGGGTTTTGCAAGAAGTCTATTATATTCTATTTTATATGGGCTACTATTTAATTTTAATTTTAGATGTTTCCTTAAGTCATCATTCTTTTATTTAAAAATAAGAATAACTTACTATAATTTTTATTATGAAAAATATTATAAAGACTTGGATATTATTTTCTGTCATTATGCTTGCTTTTACTCAAGGAAGTATCCATAAAATGGATACTCAGATGAATGTGCAATCATCATCTTGCCATAATAAAGCTATGAATATTCAAATATATGATACATGCGAATATATATGTAGTTTAGTATTTTTTCATAAAAATGAAATATCTTTAAATATTTTATCTCCACATTCTCTTAATGTTGCTTTTAGTGATATTTTGCATAATCTTAACACCTTAAAACCTTTCAAGCCCCCTATATAAAAACCCTTTAAATACAAGGGGACTTATAAAGCCCAAATAAATAGCTAATATCATATTTTAGCCATATAACAATTTTTTTAAATTGGATGTAGCTTTGGCTACACCGCATTTTAAAAAATCACTCTATGACTAAAATCTGACATCATCTAAATTATTTGGGCTTTATAAGTCCCCTTTAAGCAAGAAATTAATTTAAAGGAAGACTTATGTCTATAAAAAATACACTTTCAAGAAGAAAGTTCGTGAAAGGCTTATGTGCTAGTGCTATGATTTGTGGGAGTGGCTTATATGCTTCTAATGATAAGAAAATGGCAAACACTAAAAGAAGTGGTCCTATTACTCTAAGGGGTAATTCTTTTGACCTTACTTATAAAAAAAATCCTGTAAATTTTACAGGTGCTAATAGAATGGCTACGGCTATTAATGGCTCTGTTCCTGCTCCTATATTGAGATTTAAAGAGGGAGAAAGAGTTAAATTGAGAGTTCATAATAAAATGGATGAATGGACCTCAATCCATTGGCATGGGCTGATACTCCCTAGCTCTCAAGATGGAGTTCCTGGGATAAGCACTGGGTTTAAGGGGATTGCTCCTAATAGCTCTTTTGAGTATGAATTTGATATTAATCAAAATGGAACTTATTGGTATCATTCTCATTCTGGGTTTCAAGAACAGACAGGCTCTTATGGGGCTATTGTGATAGAGCCTAAAGAGAAATATCCTTATAGCTTTGATAGAGAGCATACTATTGTTCTTTCAGATTGGAGTGATGAAAAGCCTGAAGATATTTATACTACTTTAAAAAAACTTCCTCATTATTATAATACAAAAGAGAGAACTATTCTTGATTATTTTGAAGATATTCGTAAAAATGGATATGCAAATACAAATAATATGAGAGCTATGTGGAATAATATGAGAATGGAAGATAGTGATATTTCAGATGTAACAGGTGCTACTTATACATTTTTAATGAGTGGTGTTCCTCCTACTGATGGATGGCTTGGGTTGTTTAAAAATGGTGAGAAGGTTTTGCTTAGGGTTATTAATTCTTCTGCTATGACTATTTTTGATTTTAGAATACCAGGGCTTAAGATGAAAGTTGTCGCAGCGGATGGTCAATATGTAGAGCCTTTTAGTGTGGATGAGTTTAGAATTGCTGTGGCGGAAACTTATGATATTTTAGTAGAGCCTGATAATGACACGGCTTATACTTTGTTTGCTCAAGCGATAGATAGGTCGGGATACACAAGAGGGACTTTAACTTCTAATGTTAACTTAAAAGCCGACATCCCATCTATGGATAGACGACCTATTTTAAACCATGGAGATATGGGAATGGGAAGACTTGGAGAAAATAAAAGTGGAAATCCATTTGAAAAAGCTGGTAAAGCGGGGTATGGTAGCAATAAAAAAGCTGATTTTAGCAAAATCACAGATGGACCTCATGTAGATATGTTTGCTCCTGCTGCTAGGTTTAAGCTAGATGACCCAGGTATAGGGCTACGAAATCATAAAGAAGAGCATAATAGAAAAGTGCTTACTTATGCTGATATATTTAATCTATATGAAACCGAAGATAAAAGAGAGCCTAGTAGAGAGATAGAGCTTCATCTTACGGGAAATATGGCGAGATATATGTGGTCTATGAATGGAGTTAAATTCGCAGATGCAAAACCCCTTATGCTAAAGTATGGTGAGAGAGTTAGAATTACATTGCATAATGATACGATGATGACTCATCCTATTCACTTGCATGGATTATGGAGTGAGCTAGAAACTGGAGAGCCAAATAAAATACCTAAAAAGCACACAATCATAGTGCAACCAGGTGCAAAAGCAAGCTATCTTGTAACTGCTGACGCTATGGGTGGATGGGCTTATCATTGCCATTTGCTTTATCATATGCCTGGTATGTTTCGACATGTCATAGTAAGTTAAGGAGGGCTATATGAAAAAAATTATAATTAGCATAATGCTATTTAGCATATTTGCATATTCTATGGATAATGATGACCCACTTATAATAAAAACAAGCATTCATGCCTTAGAGCATAGAGTGAGTGATAATGAAAAGATGAATTTCTTAGATGGAGAGCTTTCTCTTGGGTATGATTTAAGTAAAGTGATATTTAAAACTCATATAGAACAAAATGAAAAAGAGCTTGAAACAGGAGAATTAAGAGCTGTGTATAGTTTCGCAACACACCCTTACTGGGATGTTCAGATGGGAATTAGAAAAGATTTTCAAGAAAATGGAAAAGAGTATTTATCTTTAGGGATTGATGGATTATATCCATATTTAATAGATACGGAAGCTGTTTTATTTATGAATAAAGACGGATTATTTCAGGCTAGACTAGCATTAGAGCATGAAATAATGATTACACAAAAACTAATGCTAATGTTAGGAAGTGAGATAGATGTATTTTCTAAAAATGATGAAAATGCAGAAATAGGAAGAGGTTTAAGTAGCTCAGAGGTTTCTTTGAAATTAATGTATGCTATTAATAAGCAGATAATCCCTTATATAGGGATACACTCTGAAAATAAATACTTTACAACTAGAGAAATGAGTGAAGGTGAAGAAAAAGACATATTCTTTTACACCATCGGTATTCATTCTTGGTTTTAAGTAAATAAAGGAAAATAAATGAAATATATTTTAATAATAAGCTTAATATCATTAAGCATAATAGAAGGTGCTGGCTCACATTCAGGCGGACATCATGGAGAAGAAGCACATTGGGATGCTCCAAAATACGAAGCAAATAAAAAAAACCCAACACATAAAAGCAAAGATTCTATAAACAAAGGAGCAATTTTATTTAAAAATAATTGTGCTTCTTGTCATGGGGTAAAAGCAGATGGTAAAGGAATCGTAGGCAAAAACTTTAAAATAAAACCTACTGATTTAGTATCTATGTCAGGCAAACATAAAGATGGGGATTTTTTCTGGAAAATAAACACAGGAAAAGGAGATATGCCAAGCTGGAAAAACTTAGGTGATGACAAAGTATGGGATTTAGTTAATTTTATACAATCTTTAGCTGATAATGATGGGCATGGTGATGGTCATCATGGTGATGGACATCATTAAATGATTTTATATCATTCCCATCTTTAAGGTGGGATGATAGAAAACTAATACGATATTTAGAAGCTCTCTTAAGTTATAAACACAGCCTATTTAGGTATGATAGCTTAAAGGATATAAATTTATGCAAAAAGAAACAAGCAGTTTTTTATTTTACTTCTATCTAGTTTTAGCTATGTTTTTTTGGGGCTTTTCGTGGGTTAATGCAAAATTTTTAAGTGAATTTATATCTGCACAAGAGCTTATAGTTTACAGATACGGGATTACTGTATTTACTTTTATGCCTGTCCTATTTTTTTTGAAATTATCTTTTAAAATAAACCTTAAGAGTTTTATTTTAGCATTAATATCATCTATATTTTTAATCACATATTCCATATTTTATTTTGATGGTGTCAAATACGGCACAGCAGGTCTAGGAGGTGCTTTTGTAACGACTCTTACTCCTATACTTACATTTATTATATCATCTCTCTTTATTCATAGATTTTTTAGAATTAGAGATATGTTTGCTTTAGTTTTAGGTATGATTGGTGTTTTATTAATCTTAAATATTCTTACTTTTACATTGAATGAAATTCTAGTTAAATCAAATTTATATTTTATTTTCGCCAGTTTATCTTGGACTATTATGACCTTAAATAATACGAAACTTAAAAATATGAACCCTTTAGTTTTTACTTTTTATGTCTATCTCTGTGTTTTCATCCTAAGTATCTTCATAACCGATTTTGACGGCGGAAATATTTTTGAATTTAATTCAACCTTTTGGATCAATCTCTTAATAGTATCAGTAGGCTCAACCACCTTTGCCACTTCCATTTATTTTATATCCATCGAAAAATTAGGAGCTGGAAAAGCCAGCTCATTTATATTTTTAGTCCCATTTAATGCCATATTTTTAAGTTTTTTATTTTTAGATGAGCCAATCTATATCGGCACCATTATCGGCACCATTCTTACGATTATAGCTGTGTCTATATTGAATAATATTTCTTGGGGGAGTAAAGTAGCTTAGATAATGGGTTGTTATATGAGAATATTTTTTGATTATTACATAATAGACTTCTTGCAAAACCCATCAACAGGCTACATAAATTATAGCACATCACTTTGCAAAAATAAAATCTTCGC
>JAJVLF010000053.1 GCA_029255845.1 Campylobacterota bacterium
CCGTATTTTATAAAAATCACTCTAAAACTAAAATCTAACATTATCTAAATTATTTGAATTAATAGAGGTTCCCTAAACTTAAAGATTATAATCAAGATTTTTGTTTGCATTTTAAATCTTCACTTTTTTATGAAAAAAGACGAAGATATGCATTTATGCATGTAAGTGCTATGTAAATAAAAATTTTATTCCACCCTCTCCTGAGACTATGAGTATGTTATCAGATATAGATAAAGTATTATAGAGACCACTGCACAATATAGGCTATAGCCGTATTTATTACGATTAATACCTTGTCCATAGATTACTATTTTATGAGTTATTTTATTTGAAAGTTTGGTCTTTGATGGATATATAAGCTCTTAGGAAGCTTGAAAAAAAGACAGGATATATAAATTTAATCTAAGAGAAAAATCTCTTAGATTAATGAATTAAAAAAATGCTTATCTTTTTAATCCAGGAACAGCCATAGTTGCTCCATTAGAAAGTTCAGTTACATAAACTTCAAGTGCTACCATCTCTCTTGAGCCTTGTGGTAGGACAGCTTGTCCTGAGCTTTTTTGACATTGTTGTAATCTACTAGCTACAGTAATAACTTTCGCTTTAGCCATTCTATAAGCTGGCCAAGTAGCTGCAGAAGCTCTTGCTTTGCTAGAAATATCTACCATTACTTGAGTTCTTAGTCTCATACCTAGAGCATCTTTTGAAGTATGACAACCCCAACAAGACATTCCTCTGTTTCCTCTTCTCTCGTCATACATCTTTTTACCAAGTGCATACATTTCTTTCATTTGAGGATTTGCATTAACATCTACATTCACTTTTTCATCATTAGCAAGTGATTTCATATATAGACCCATTGTTACAAGTTTTTTAAGCTTAGGAACTTTTTTTCCATTTGCTTTTAAAAGAGCTTGAGCTAGTTGATCTATTGTTAAAACAATACCAGCTTTTTCTACATATCTAGGGAAACCTGCCATATATTTTGGTAGTTCATCTTCTGAAACTCCCAAATATTTAGCTAATTTAGCTTCGCCTATTTTTTTATCAAATGCTTGTCCGCCTTCATCTAAATCGATTTCAGCAGGATTATTTTCTAAAGCTTCTTTGAAATACATATCTAAATCCGCTTTACTCATAGTAAAAGATTTATCAGAATATATCAAGCTAGCTGAAAATAATATCAAAAATAAAAACTTATTCATTTTATCTCCTTATATTTTATATTAATCTAAAAATTAAGATTTAACTTTAATTTTTTTAGATACTTCGTAAGACCCACCTAGATTATCTGTAAATTTAGCAGATAATTTTCCAGTTTTCTTAAATAACATTTTCACACTATAAAGAGGGTTTTCTGAAATAGTTTCCCAGCTTTTAATAGTAGATATTAAAGTTCCATCAAAATAAAATTTAACTTCATTAATATAATTAAGAGGAATAATTTTTTTTGTCTTTTTATCTTTTAATGTCCCAGTATGCATCTTATGCTTTGCTAACAAACTAATTGTAGCTGTCTTGTTAGCTTTTGGCTTTCTCGGCTTTGTTTTTACGATCGCTTTAATTTTACTCATTTTTTATCCTTATCCACATCCACCGATGGTTATTTTTGTTTCTTTCTTAGCTTCATACACAGTCCCATTTTTCATAACTACTAGAGCTACTAGCATTTGAGTTTTGCCCATTTTCAATCTTGTAGCAACAAATACATCTTTATTGTGTTTTGTAAAGAAAACATCAATAATTCTCGGGTTTTCATTATCTGAAAGTATATGGACTGATTTCACTTTAGATGAATCAATTCCTTTAAGTTGAACTTTTACAGGGACAACTTTACCGTTTTCAGCTATTTCTGGTGCTGAAAATTTTAATTTGCTAGAACTTTTAGTTTTAGCTTTTCCTACGATAGCCTTATAAGCAGCTTTTTTGCTCATATGGTTTTTTGTTTTAACTGCTAAACTCATAGTAGGAATAGTAGTCATCGCTAAACCAGCTACAAGTGCAGAACTTTTTAAAAAATTTCTTCTTTGCATATATATTTCCTTTTTTTTATGATTTATTATTAAAGATAAATGACATCATCGCACATATTTCAGCAGGTGAAAATGTAGTATGATTAACACTCATTACAGTATTTGGATTATCTACTCTAGGATCAGATATTTTTGCAAATACCCATTCAGGTGTTCTTACTTTAGTGTCTACAAAATTAGCTTTATAGTCAACTAAACTAGGTCCTATGTTTCCTGGAGCTTTAATATTCGCCGTATCATGACAAGCCACACAGTTACCATAAGGTCTCCATTTTTGTCTCTCTGCTACATATCCAGGGTCTGTTTTTTTCATTGTTCTAGAAATGCCATATTTTGGTTTTTTAACACCTTTACCTCTTGCATTTTCATATAAAAACTTCCCTTTACCAACAACCTTTTTATTTGTGGTAATACAAGAACTCGGCATCTTGCGAGTTGTAGGCTCACCAATAGAGTCTTTTTCAAGAATACTCACAACAGAGTTTCCTTTGCCACTTTTAATAGGTGCTTCTACTCCAATAGCTTTTGCTATTTTGCTATACTCCGCTGAAGCTTTGCCATCTGAATCACTAGCTTTTGTAGAAGCTGTGTTAGAGCAAGAAGTAATAGAAACAACCACTAACATCATCGTAAAAAAATATAATATTTTTTTCAACATTAAATCCTCCAATTTATAAAATTTTAACAGTTAAACTGTTATATAAAGAAAAAAGTAATAAAAGAACATCTTTTAATTGATTTAAGTCAACTATAAAGCTACAATTAAATTACAAATACAATTATATAGATTTAAAGGTTAAACGAACTTTAAACAAATAAGGAATTTCTATGATTTACCTACATATCCCTTTTTGCGATAGTAAGTGTAATTATTGTGCTTTTAACTCATACACTACTCTAAATAGGTTTAAAGATGATTATTCTAAAGCTCTTTTTGCACAAATTAAGGACTACTTTAATCTCAAACTAAGCAAGTTTGAAAAAGTAAATTCTATTTTTATAGGTGGAGGAACTCCATCAACACTTAACTATATGAACTATTATAATATAATGGAATATATAAAAAAACAAGCAAATGATAATGTAGAAATAACAATAGAAATAAATCCAAGTGTTAAAAAAGAATGGATAAATGAAATGATAGAATTAGGAGTAAATAGGTTTAGTATGGGGGTGCAAAGCTTTAATGAAGAAAAATTAAAATTTTTAGGCAGAAATCACACTAAGAAAAAAGCTATAGACATTATAGAGTATCTAAATAATAAAGAAGTTCGATTTGGGATAGATTTAATTTATGATACTAAGCTAGATTCAAAGTCTTTACTAGAAAAGGATTTAGAATATATAAAAAGTTTTGAAATTAAACATATATCAGCTTATTCTTTAATAATAGAGAATAAAACAAAATTTGAAAATAAGCATAATTATAAATTAAATGATGACAATATGGCTTTTTGGCTTAATGATAGATTGCTAGATATAGGCTTAAATCCCTATGAAGTATCTAATTATGCAAAAGATGAAACATATCATTCAATTCATAATCTAGGATACTGGAGTAAGAAAAATTATCTTGGTTTTGGTGCAGGAGCCATTGGAAGCACAGACAATAAAAGATATTACAATGAGAAAGATATAGAAAAATATATAAAAAATCAAAGCATAGAAAATATAGAAATTTTAAACAAAGAAGATGAAATATTAGAGAGTATTTTTTTAGGTCTTAGAAGTATAGTTGGGGTGGATATAAATTTAATAAAAAACAAGCATAAAATAGATATATTAATAGAAGAAGATAAAATATATAAAAAAGGGAATAAAATTTATAATAAGAATTTCTTTTTAGCAGATGAAATAGCTTTGTATCTTGACAATCAATAGATGGCTATCGTATTTTATAGCAAGTTGAGTTTTATGAAAACTATTCATACTTCTAAGATAATAAAGTTTAGAATATGGTAAAATAGACCTCTATTGATAAAAAAAGGCAACAATAATGGGATTAATTTATGCAGATTTAGAACTAGTAAGTGCAGGAGATATAGAGCTAGAAAGAAAGGGTCATATAAACAAAAAAGATATAAAAAGAGAAATGGTAACTGCTTTAGTAGATAGTGGTGCTTATATGATGTGCATTAATGAGCATATTAAAACTCAATTAGATTTAGCACATATAAGCTTTACTGAAGGAGAGTTAGCAAATGGAACAATACAAAAAATGGAAGTAGTAGGTCCTTTAAGAATTAATTTTAAAAATAGGACAACTAATTGTAATGCCGTTGTATTGCCTGGTCAATCTGAAGTCCTACTAGGTGCAATCCCTATGGAAGATTTAGATGTGGTTTTAGTCCCTAAACTACAAACAATTGATGTTAATCCTGATTCACCTTATATGGCTAAAAAGAAAATTAAAAGAGCTATAATAAAATAACTGAAAGAAATTATAGGGTTCTATAAAGAGCCTTATGGTATAATAAAAGATAGGTGTAGCAAATGCTTGCTTGCATTACCGCAAGAGGAAAGTCCGAACTACGATGAGATATGACTCCATTTAACAAATGGCTAGCGAAAGCTAAGGGAAAGTGCAACAGAAAATAAACAGCTTTTTATTAAGTAATGGTGAAACGGTAGGGTAAGAGCCTACCAGTATTTTAAGTAATTAAGATAGCTTTGTAAACCCAGTCTGTAGCAAGAAGAGTATGGTAAATCTCATATTTTAGCTCTTCGCTTGAGCTTTATTGTAAAATAAAGCCTAGATTAATAAGCATTTAAAACAAAATTCGGCTTATCGCTATGCCTATCGGATTACAGAGGACGGATTGCGGAATAAGAGAAAGATGGATGATTGAATCGTTTTTTTGTCCTCCGTATTCCGCAATCCGTCCTGCTTAATCGCTATTAAACTAAGACTTAATGGCTTCTAAAGCCTTAACTCTATTCTCTAAATCTTGTATTATTTGTTTATATCCATCAGGGATATTATTGTGGTCTAAAGTTCTATCATGATTTTTTTTATCAAATATTTTTGCAGGTATTCCTACGGCTGTGGTATTTTTGGGAATGTCGCTTACTACTACAGAGTTTGCTCCTATTTTTGAGTTTTCTCCTATTGTTATATCTCCTAATACTTTTGCTCCAGCTCCTATTACTACATTTCTTTCTACCGTTGGGTGCCTTTTTACTTTATCTAAATTAACCCCTCCTAATGTTACTCCTTGGTAAATTAGGACATCATCTCCTATTATAGCTGTTTCTCCAATTACTACACCTATGCCATGGTCTATGAAAACTCTTCTTCCTATTTTGGCTGATGGGTGGATGTCTATTGAGGCAAAAATAGCATTAATTCCCATTATTGCTCTTCCTAAAAGATGAAATCCTTTATTATAAACTTTATGAGCTATTCGGTAATTGATTATACTCCACACACCAGGGTAATTAAAGAAAATTTCCCATCTTGAATTTAATGCAGGGTCTTCTTTGTGATAAGGAAAGAAAAAATCTTCTTTAATTTGTTTAAAAAGACCTATTTTATTATTTTTCATTAATTTTTCTCCAAATATGATTCTATTCCCATAGAAATTCCTCTTGCTAATATTTTTTGATAAGCTCTTGTATTTAATTTATTTGCTTCTCTCGTATTACTTAGATACCCTAACTCTATTAAAACATTAGGCATTCTTGCTCCTACTAGCACCCAAAAAGGACCTCCTCTAACTCCGTGGTCTTTTGCTGAATATCCATTTTTTGATGTATGCACTAATAGATTTCTTTGTATATCTATTGCTAGTTTGTTTGAAGCTACTATTTTTTTTCTATTTACTACATTTAATAAGACATTTTTACTTAAGGCACCTAAAGATTTTACACCTAGGCTATTTTCTCTTAATGCGACATTTTTTGCTTTTTTACTTCTACTAGTCGATAAAAAGTATGTTTCTATGCCTGTCGTTCTTCTATTTCTTGTGGAATTAGCATGAATTGAAATAAACAAATCAGCTTTTTTTCTATTTGCTATTTTTGTTCTTTTTCTTAAATCCACATATTTATCATTGCTTCTCGTTAGATACACTTTAAAGCCTTTATCTTGTAGATACCCTCTTAGATATTTAGACACTCTTAATACAATATTTTTTTCTTTTATTCCTCTTTTGCTTGAAGTTCCACCATCTTTTCCTCCATGACCAGGGTCAATGATGATTATCTTATTTGTAAAGCTTTTTTCACTACTTCTTATTCTATATTCGGGTATTTTTTTTCTTTTTTTCTTTTTAGGTTTAGTGACTTTTTTAGCTACTTTATTTTTTGCAGTATTTTCTCTAAAAGTGATATTTATTTTTTTCTTATATATGGAAAATTTAGAAAGTCTTTTATATTTAGATTTCAAAGATAAACGAAGCACATTTTTTTTATATTGTCCTATTGTAACTTTTCCTACATTAAATTTAATAGTTTTAGTTTTTTGATTAGACCTAGAATTTTCGATGTCATATATATGATGAAAGTATCCCTTTGATTTCCATATATGATATCTAATATCTTCTTTGCTTAAAGTCTTAGAAAATGTTAAAAATACACCTTTATATTGCTTTTTTATAGCTTTAAGATAATTGATTCCATTATTATTATTGATTTTTTTTCTAAAATTACTAGTTTTTGATTTTTTTTTCTTAGGTGATTTATAATTTTTCTTATATTTGCTTGAAAGTCTTTCAAATTCACTCTCATAACTACTAGGAACTTTTAATTTAATAATTTTAGAAGCTTTTAAAAGCTTATCTAAAACTATAAATTGATTTTTCTCATTTTCACCTAAAATAGTATCCAAATAAAGCATTTTGATACTATTAAAGTTTTTTATAGACCTAGTATCATCTCCATTTATCTTAGAAAAATAACTCTGTAAATCTTTATTAAAAGTTCCAGCATATGCAAATAAAGTAAAAAGTAATAATAATCTAAACACTAAATATTACTTAAAGTATTTAATCTGTTAGTTCTTTAACTAAATCTTTAACATGAACTATTTCATTAGCTTTATATCCATTAGACCCAGAGAAAAATAATCCATCATCTTCACCCATAAAGGCATCTCCCAATCTATCAGCTATACAATAGCCAACTTTAGTAGCTTCTACTCCTCGCTGACATGGTGCTACACAATTACTTATACATTTTACTTTAGGAGCTGTTTTATCTGCTATCATATCCATTAGTTTTGTTTTTATTGCTCTTGCAGGGTAGCCTACTGGAGATTTTATTAATTTAATATCATCTTCTTTGGCATTTAATAATGTTTTTTTAAATTTATCACTAGCATCGCATTCATGAGTTGCTATAAATCTAGTCCCCATTTGAACTCCGCTAGCTCCTAATGATATAAATTTTTCTATATCTTTTTTATCCCATATTCCACCAGCTGCTATTAAAGGCATATCTCCCCAATTTTCAGCTTCTTTTTTAACTTCTGGAACTATATTTTCTAGTTTATTTTTTTCTTCAAAACAAGCATCATAACTAAAGCCTTGATGACCCCCACTTAAAGGACCTTCAACTATTACAGCATCAGGAAGTTTATTATATCTCTTACTCCATCTCTTGCAGATTATTTTTAATGCTTTAGCAGATGAAACTATCGGTATCAATGCTACATCAGGAAAATCTTTTGTAAATTCAGGCATATTAGTTGGAAGACCAGCTCCTGTGATAATAGCATTTGCTCCAGCTTCACAGGCATCTCTAACTACTCTGCCATAATCATTAATAGCATATAAGACATTAGCACCTATTGGGCTATCTCCACAAAGCTTTCTTGCATTTTTAAATATCTCAAATAATGCATCTTTTGAATAAAAACTATCTACATTTTTTGGTCTATCTAGTCTTAAAGTAGAAAATCGTTTATTTTCATAATACCCTGTTCCTACAGAAGATATTATACCCATAGCACCAGTAGCAGAGACAGAGCCTGCTAATCTATCCCAGCTTATTCCTACACCCATTCCACCTTGAAAGATTGGATGTTGTATTTCCCATTTACCTATTTTTAATGATTTCAATTTCAAAATTTATATTACCTTTAATTTGACAAATCTTTTCTTACCTAGCTTTATATTATAAATACCTTGTTTTAACTTTAAATTCTCATCATTTAATGCTATATCATCAATTTTTAATGCATTTTGTTTGATTAATCTTCTCACAGCTGAAGTAGAACTTTCTAATTTTGCTATTACTATAGCCTTTGCTATCCAAGTCCCATCTTCAATTTCTACCTCTTTTATATCGCTAGGAAGTTCTTTTTTTTGAAAGATAGAGTTAAATTCTTCTCTTGCTTTTTCTCCATCACCATCACTATGAAATCTATCTACTATTTCTTTTGCAAAATCCTCTTTTGCTTTTTTAGGATGTAATTTTTCATTTTTAACATCCTCTTTCATTTGATTAATTTCATTAGCATTTTTAATGCTTAATAAATTATAATATTCCCACATCAAATCATCGCTAATACTCATAAGCTTAGCAAACATTTCATTAGCCTCATCTTGCAAACCCACATAATTATTTAATGATTTACTCATTTTTTGCACACCATCTAATCCATCTAAAATAGGCATCATTAAAACAGATTGCTCTTTGCCTACATTATATACTTTTTGTAAAGTTCTTCCTACTAAAAGATTAAATTTTTGATCTGTGCCACCTAGCTCTATATCTGATTTTAAATAAACAGAGTCATATCCTTGCAATAAGGGATAAGTAAATTCAGATATAGCTATAGGAGTATTGCTTTTATATCTTTTAGAAAAATCATCTCGCTCAAGCATTCTAGCTACAGTCATATTAGAAGCTAAAGATATAAGCCCATCTATCCCTAACTCATATAGCCATTTAGAATTAAATACTATATTTGTTTTATCTTTATCTAGTATTTTAAAAATCTGCTCTTTGTATGTAGTGGCATTTTTTAAAATATCTTCTTTATTCAATATTTTTCTAGTTTCACTTTTACCAGTAGGATCACCAATACTCGCTGTAAAATCCCCAATGATAAACTGGACTATCCCTCCAAATCTTTGGAAAGTAGCAAGTTTATGGATAAGCACATAATGACCTAAATGCAAATCAGGAGCAGTAGGGTCAAAACCTGCCTTAACGAAATAATTTTCCCCATTTTCATAATAATTAGTCAAGAGCTTTTCTATTCTTGGCTCATCTATTATTTCAGCACAGCCTCTTTTTATTTCCTCAAGAGCATTTTGTATTTTATTCACTTAAAGCCTTTATTTGCTATTCATAACCAAAACAGAAGAAAAATTATCATTTTTAATAAAATTTACACATCTTTCCATCATTAAAATAGAAGGAATATCTTCTACTCCTTTAGCTTCATGGACTTTCTTAAAATAACTTATAGCCTTTTCCAGTTGACCAGCCTGCATATAAGATAATCCATCTTCATAAATATGAATCCAATTATAATTCAGCTCACTATCATAAGTATCAATAAGCTCATGAATTGTAACACCTTCTGTTTTTCCTTTTACGGCAACTATATCAAGATTTCTACTAATAATATCATTTTTTGCTAAATCATAGGTATATTCACTAATGATACTACCAGTTTTATATACTTTATTAATAGCTTCTAATCTGCTAGCTAGATTAACTGAATCTCCTAAAACAGTATAATCCATTTTATAATCAGAGCCAATATTTCCTACAATAACACTTCCTGTATTAATCCCTATTCTAGTATTAAGCATTGGTTTGCCACTTCTTCCCCATTGAAGTCTTAATCTTTTTAATTTATGCTGACATTTTATGGCAGATACACAAGCATCACCAGCGTGATTTGGGTTAGATGAAGGTGCATTCCAAAATGCCATAATAGCATCACCTATATATTTATCTATGGTTCCTTTTCTTACTTTAATCTCATCAGACATATTTTCAAAATATTCTTCTAAATGAGGTAATAATTGAACACCTAACTCTTCAGAAATATTTGTAAAATTAGCAATATCGCTAAAAAATATTGTTACTATTTTCTCCTCTCCACCGACCTTAGCCTCTACTTTATTTGCTATCAAATCTTTTACTATATTAACAGGAAGATATTTTTTAAATGAGTTTAATCCACTTTTCATTCCATCAACTGAATCTGATAATTGGTTAATTTCTTCTATTTTAGATGAAGTTGTAGTAACTTTATCTAAATCAAAAGCTTGTATATGTTTTGTGTTTGTGGTTATTTCAGATACTGGAGTTATTATTAATCGTTTCACCAGATAAGAGCCTATAAATAAAGATATAGATATAATTAAAATGATTAATAAAAATAAGTTTTCTGTATTTTTTTCTATTTCTGCTAGAAAATCTTCTTCTGGAACTATAGTTGCGATTATTAAATCTCTATTTGGTATCTTGCTTAAAATAATATGGTATTTTTCATTTTCATTTTTATCATAATATTCAAATTTTTTTAAATCTCTAAAGTTGTAAAGCTTTATATTATTATCTTTTACAATATTATGAATGATTTGTAAAAATAAACTACTTTTAACTGTCTCTATTTTTGTTAAACTGGCCTTTTTTCCTTTTCTAGATATGATATCAGCAAAATTCTTAGAGGCAATTAATCTTTCTTGTGAGTCTATTATAAATAAGGCTCCTGTTTTTCCTATATTTATGTTTTTAGTAAAAGAAGAAAGTCTTTCAAGCTCTATAGCTATTGATAAAACCCCATTGAAATTTTTTTTATTTGTATTTTCTTCATCAGATATATTACTTGCAATAGCTACATTTAATCCTGGTTTGGAATTGGTGCTAAAAACATATATGGGAGTCCATATAAGACTAGATGACTGTATGGCTCTTTTATACCACCCTCTTTCAGTGGCATTATATTTACTGTCATGTTCAATTTTATTTACTTCTTCTAGTTTATTTTTTGTAAATTTGTAAAAATAGGTGATATTTTTTGTTATCCCCTTTTCTGGAATGTAATCTCTAATATGGTATCTTATTTCACCACTAGAAATTCTTTGAGCCCCAACAAAATCTCCATTTGCCCACCCATAAGAGAACCAAGATACATTAGGATTAGTTCCTATTAAAGAAAGAAAAAATGATTTTCTTTCTCTAGGATTATTTATATCAACTAATCCATCTTCTATTAGTTTATCTGTGATAAGCAAAGAAACTTCTGTTTGATTAAATAAATTCTGAGTATATTCAGATACATTTTCAGTAATCCCTTTATTTATCTCAGATACAAGCTCTACACTCGCTTGTTTGGAGATATAAAACCAAGGAAAATGGACAGATACAGCGGTGAATATAACGAATAATATGATTAATATATTCATTATCACACCAAATGGTATTACGAAGTCTTTTTTGACAAATGGATTTTTCAAATTTTTCAAAAAATAGACCTTTTATTATTTATATTATTAAGGATTGGATAAATTAATAAGCCTTATCACAATATTGTCATCGTCTTATTATAACAAAAAATGGAGTAATTTTTAAATTTTTTTATTCTTTATGTATGTTTTAAGTTTATTGTGAGATAATCACATTATTACAAAATAAAGGTTTATTAAATGGCAATGAATGACCCTAATATATATCAAAAAAAGCTAGTTAACTTTTCTAAAAGTGTATTTAAAGCTTGTAAAGATGTAGATGACAGCACTAATATCATTGTGCTAACTTGGAAAAATGCAAATGATAAGAAAGCTCTACTTGATGTGGCAAAACATTTACAAGGATTACAGCTTATTCAGTATACTGCAGGCTTTTCTTCTCTAAAGCTAACAGTTACTCCTTATGGCAAGAGAAGATTGAAAAAATATGATGATTGGTATGATTAAAGGGAACTTCTAAATTTAAAAAAAGGACTTAGTGTGAAAATATTAATAATGATCGCGATGATTACTTTTACTTTTTCTAGTAAAGATATTTTATGGACTAGCTTAGGGGAAGCTAAGAAAATATCTAAAAAAGAAAAAAAACCTATAATGCTTATGGTTACATATAAGTATTGCCCAGAATGTAGATATGTTAAAAAAGTTGTTTATAAAGATAAAAAGATAAAAAATATTATAAATAATAAATATATCCCCGTAGTATATGAATTTAATGACCCTAAGCTACCTAAGAAGTTTAAAAAATGGGGAGTTCCTAGATTTTATTTTCTAAATTCTTCATTAGACATTAAAGGCTACCATCTTGGTGGACTTAGAGTTAATAAAATGCAAAAATTACTAGATGATAATTTAAAGGCTGCAAAATGATAGGAAAAATATTCTTAATAATGGCGATAATTTCTTTTTCATTTTCTTTTAAAAAAGATGATTTAAAAAAGCTCTTAACTACAAAAAAATGTGCTGATTGTGATTTATCAAAAGCAAATCTTGCTGGTAAAGATTTAGCTAAAGCAGATTTAAGTGGAGCTAATCTAAAAGGAGCTAATCTAAAAGGAGCAGATTTGCTAGAAGCAAATTTATGGGGTTCTAATTTAGAAAATGCAAATTTTAGTGAAACTAGACTGTATAATGCAAACATTCAAGAAAGTGAGCTTAAAGGAGCTATCTTTGATAGAAGTGATTTAAAAGTTGCATATTTACAAGGAAGCAATTTAGAAAATACATCTTTTAAAGGCTCAGGATTATGGGGGACAAATTTCACAGGTGCTTCCATAGATAGCAGTGATTTTACAGACTCATCACTTTCAGGTGCTAAGCTAAGAGAAGTGGAGTTACAAAATTCTACTTTGACTAACAGCTTATTGTTTGAAGCTATAATTAAAGAAACTGTTATGAGTAAAAAGCAATGTGCATATGCTAAAAAAGAAAAAGCTATTTTAACTGATGTCGAGTGTGAATAGCTACTAAAAGAATTAGATAATATTTTTATGCCTATATATAATGTTCTTTTAAAAAAGAAAGAAAAGAAATTTTCAAAAAATATAGAAGCAAAAGACAAGCAAGAAGCTATGAATTTAGCAGAAATACTATATAATGCCTACCCAATAAAAATAAAAAAAGCTTTTATTTTACACAAGGCATACAAACTAAATGCTGGGTATGAGTTAAGTATTTTTAAAGAATTACATATTTTGCTTTCTTGTGGCATTGACTTAACATCAGCTATGAATGAAATTGCTAATAACACTAAAAGCACTCTCTTAAAAGACATTATGCTAGACATAATAGCAAAATCAAATATAGGATATTCTATATCTAGCTCTCTCCCTCATAGCTACAAAAAAAGAAGAAGCATTGTAGTCTATCTACTAGAAGTAGCAGAAAAAAGCGGTCAAATAACAAAAACGATAAATGACATTATAGAATACCTAGAAGAAAGCAACAATGGACTAAAAGGAATTAAAAAGGCATTATCCTATCCTATATTTTTAAGTCTATTCTCCATAACTGCGATGTTTTTTATCTCTATTTATGTATTCCCCCAAATAGAAAATATATTTTCTAGCTTTAACCAAGAAATGCCAATTTACACGAGAGTTATACTAGATGCAGGCAAATTTATACAAAATTTCTATATCCCTATTATTTTTAGTATTTTAATAACTACTTTTACCCTAACCGCCCTATATATAAGCTCTTATAAAGTTAAGTATCTAGTCCATAAAAATATCTTAAAAATACCCACATTTGGCAGTTTGATATATATAAACTCTATGTATAGATTTATTTTCGCATTACACATCTTATTAAATTCCAAAATATCAACCATTAAAGCAATAAGAATAGCCTCAAAAACTATCACAAACGAACATCTAAAAAGAAAAGTTTTAAATTCTTTATCTCTCATTGAAAACGGAAATACTTTGGCATCCTCATTTAGACAAGCAGAGGTTTTAAAAAACACTTTTATCAGATTGCTTCTTGCAGGAGAAAAAGAAGATAACTTAGATAATGTCCTTTTAAATATCACTAAAAGTTTTAAAAAAGACTACAAAGAAAAATTATTTTTTGTTTCCGTATTTTTAGAACCTATTTTATTAATCATAATTGCAATATTCATATTAGTTTTAGCCCTTTCTACATTTCTTCCTATTTGGAGCTTGAGTGCTAATATTTAAAAAAGGAAATCTCTAAAAATGTAAAAGTTAGTCATTTATATATAAAGGGAACCTCTATTAATTCAAAATAAATAGCTAATATTATATTTTAGCCTTATAGCAATTTTTATAAAAT
>JAJVLF010000054.1 GCA_029255845.1 Campylobacterota bacterium
TTGTTCATCTTCTTTATCTTTTTCTTTGTTCTGCTGATATATTTTTTTTATTGAGATAAGCTTAAATGTTATTTCTTTGTTTTTATCATTTTCACTATAAAACCATTCTTCATGTGTAGGAGTATCAAATTCTCTATCACTTTCTTTTTTGCATTTTCCTTTAAATTTATTTATATTATCTTCATAATTATACATATTTTCAAATTTATAAAAGAAGAAATATTTTTGTCCTGCTTCTTCTGTATCTTTATAGAATTGAATAAATTTATCTTTTGGTATAAGCTCAAATAGTGAATTATCACCCGTAAGTTCTCGCATTTTTTCTTTTATTTCTTTTTTTGTAGGACATTTAATATTCATATCAAACCTACTTACAAATACCTTTTTCGGTTAATTTGTTTATTAGCAAATCATAGTCAATATCTGCCACTTTGTTGATCCTTTTTTATAATGAAAAACTGTATAAGAAATTTTCTTAGTATAGCACAAAAAAACTTATATAAAATTATTAATAATTAAAAATATAACATTTAATAAAACAAAGGTATTAAGTTCCATAAATTTGATTTTAAAAAACTTATCGCCTTTTTTTTGTCCTGATAAAAGTAAAAATGAGCTATATGCCATATAGATAGAAATAATAATAAAAGCTACCCATATACCAAAAGAAACATCAAATTCTACTTGCATAACCCCTGCTATCATGATGATTAAATAGCACCAAATAGCTATTACTCTCATTAAGCCTAATTCTCCTATTTTATCTTTTAAAGTAGGAAACCCTGCTTGTTTATAATCATCTCCATTCATTAGCATTAGTAACCAAAAATGAGGCACTTGCCACATAAAAAATAATAATAACAATACAAACAATCGTGTATCATATACAGAACCACCAGCTACTATCCACCCTATCATAGGTGCTACCACTCCTAAAAATGAGCCTACAATTAATGCCCAATAAGAAACTCTTTTCATATATGTATAAATTATATTGTATGTTATTATGGTAAATATTGCGAAAAATATTCCATTTAGAGCCATAGAATAATAAAGTATAAATATAGAAAAAGATATTAAAGATAATGATATTGTATAAGCTTGAGGTAAAGATATAGCTTTTGTAACTAATGGTCGCTTAGAAGTTCTTAGCATTTTAGCATCAAATTCTCTTTCTTGTATTTGATTTAAAGCAGAAGTTCCTAATGCTAATAATAAAACACCAAGCCAAGGGAAAAAAATCTCAAAGCTTGGAGTTTGTGCAATAGTAAAATAAGTCAGTAAGCCTGAAAGGGATACTGCTAGAGATAAATAAAATCTTGTAAATTGTATCAAGTGTTAAAAGCCTTTATCATGCCTACAAAAAATGCTACTATAATGGATATTATTGTCGCATATGTAGGATACATATTATCTTTATGTGCTTTCATAACTTTTGGGGCATAATGTTTTAATTTTTTATAATACATAACCAATAAATCAAAATCATTGTCTATTAATGTATGTATTTTTAATTTTATGTTAATACTTGCATTAATGCTTGGGGAAATATTATCTTCAAGTTTTAAAATAAAATGGAGTATTTCACCATATTCTGAAATAATTTCTTGGGTGGCTTTTGGATATTTTTTTGATAAATTATTAACATCATTTGTCATTGACACAAGAAGCACATTGGTTAAATCAACTTGTAAACATAATAAATGATTATAGATATCATTTAAATATTTTTGTTTTTCACTATTAGGACATTGATTAAGCTTCATATATATAGCATAAATGCTATATATATCATGATTAATATGTGTCAAAATATGAGCTTTACATAAAAATTCTGATTCTTTAATGTTTGATGATATTTGTTTATGTAATTTACTAATATCTTGAAGTGTTATTTTACTAGTTGGCACTTTTACCTCTATACCAACATTTATTAAAGAAAGCTTTAATCTTAGAGTGCGAATGAAAAATCTTCTCATAAGAATCTCTTAAGCTAGTATAATACCCTGTTAACTCTATAAAATCATTATTATATATTTCTTCATATATTTGTAGTTTTTTCTCTTGATTATTGCTTCTACTTTTGCTAATTTTATCTTCTAGAATGCTAATATAGTCATTTATATCTTCTATATTAGTAATCATTTTGATTGTCTCTTTAGGATATAGATTGAGTAATTTATCTAAATAAAGATGAATAGATATAACTAAACCATCTATAATGTCAAAATAAGCACACATTAAAGCATAATGTGTTCTCACTATATGATAGTTGTTTGTATTTTTATCTTCAAGTGTTTTGTCATTATAATCAATAAATGATCTAAATGCATACCTAAATTCATTGCTTACTTCTATAGGTATATTTTCTTTTGTAATTTTTTCATATTCTTCTGCCACCTTTGAAACCATATTATACATATCAAAAACATCATCAACTGATATTTGTCTATTTTGTGACTTATCTATTTTCGTCATATTTCTTTATTAAGTTTCTTAAAGATTTTATATTAGATGCATGTTTTTTTTGTTTTTTTTCCCACTCTTTATCGGTATTAAATAAACCTCTTTGTATAAATACATTTCCTCGGGCTAATCTCTTAGCCCGAGTTTTTGATACATCGTCAGTAACATCATAATTATTCACAGTATTATTTATTAGTAGATAAATAATCTATAATCTGATTAACTTCTTCTTCACTTAACACACCAGCTGATGTAGGCATCATACCTGCTGAAAAACCATCTACTATGTCTTTATCAGGGTCTAAGATAGCATCTTTTAAATAAGCTCTATCACTAGTCATCTCACCATTAGCTGTTTTGACCATTCTTCCTACTATACCTTTAAATCCTGGACCAACTAAAGTCTCATCACCCATTGAATGGCAACTTATACAACCATTATTTGTAAGCAATGTTTTACCCATTGGCTCACTAGATGTATCAGGTCCTCCTGGATATGCTGAATTTGAATTTATCCAAGCATAATACTCATCTTTAGGAAGGACTACTACTTTTGAAAGCATATATGAATGTCTATCACCACAATATTCGGTACATTCTACATCATATTCGCCTAATCTCGTAGCATTAAACCATAATTGTGTCATTCTTCCTGGCACTACATCTTCTTTTTGTCTAAATGCTGGTATCCAAAATGCATGAATTACATCACCTTTAGGTGCAGTCATATCTAATATTATATTTTCATTTTGAGGAACATATAATTTATCTGTCTTTTTACCATTTGGATATTCGTAAGCCCAAGACCACATTTTACCTATTACTTTTATATGTTTAGCATCAGTTGGCATTGTTCTATTATCTTTTATGACAATATAACCATAATAAAAGATTACCATCATTAACATAGTTGGTATTATAGTCCAAGCTAATTCTAAAGATATATTATGAGTAATATTCTCTGCTTTTTCTTTCGGATGTCTTTTAGCACTATATTTATATAAAAAATAAAACATAGGTGCAAGCACAGTCATCATCAATGCAACTAAAATAACATGTATCATATATGCAGCATGATCGGCACTAGCTGTTAAAGCTGTTGCATTATCCCAAAAGCCTTCTACGGCTGATAAAGTTTCCATTTTTTCTCCTTAATGTGATGCAGTTACTGCTTGAAACATATCAAGCACACTGTCATCCATATTACTATCAATACCCATTATAACAAATAGTACTCCTAGAATAAAAACTGTAAAATATACAGTTCCCTTAATCACATCAGAAGCTGTCTTAAGATGCATATAATAAGCAACAATCAAAAACCCTTTAATACTTGCAAGAACTAATTGTAAAAACAATGTCCCTTCCAAGCCTTGAGAAATAAATAAAGGCTGTAAAAATGTAACACCTGTTAAAAATAACAAAAGTGCTAAAATCTTACCATACATAATAATCTGTTCTTGAAAGTCTTTTTCAGTAAATTCTTTTGTATCCATTAATGTGCTCCTCCTGTAGATAATCCTATCATATAAAATAATGGAACTACAAATACCCATACTAAATGGACATAATCCCAATATAATGCGAAATTTTCTAATACTATAAATTTCTTAGCATTAATTTCTCCATTATTAACTTTACCTAATACCCAAAACATAGCTACTATACCTAATATAATATGCAAACCATGTAAGCCTGTCAAAGTAAAATATAAGCCAAAATACATATTAGCCCCATCACTCATACCTCTTAAAGTAGGAGAATCTGGCCAAATACCATGATGAAATTCAGCTGACCACTCAAAGTATTTAACTACTATAAAAGCAATAGCTAAAGCAATAGTAGCAAGTAAAAACCTTTTAGACTCTAAAACTTTATTTGCTTTCATAAATACAACACTCATAGCAAGACAACCAGCAGAAATAAGTAATATTACTGTATTTAATCCACCTAACCATAAATTCATATTTTTTGAAGCTTGCACAAAATCATCTGTAAAATCAAAGAAATATACAGCATAAGTTATAAAAATCCCTCCAAAGAGCATAAGCTCAGTGAAAAGAAACAGCCACATACCTTGTCTTGCACCTTCTACATCATCATTAAAATCAGTTACTTCATGTGCATTATTATTTTTATCATAAATTATTTCGCTCATTTAGTCTCCTTTTTCGTATCTTGATATACATCTTTTACTTTAGGCTCACCTTTTTCAAACTCATAAGGTCTAAAATCAACATAAGGAGTTTTTGCAAAGTTTCCTAATGGAGGAGGAGATGGTAAATGCCACTCTAATGTAGTTCCATTCCAAGGATTTTCTCCACATTCTTCTCCATTTTTAGCACTTCTAATAAAATTCCATAACATCATTAAAAGAGAACCAATTACTAAAACAGCACCAATTCCAGCTATTTGATGATAAATCTGAAATTCAGGCAAGTAATCAAAATATCTTCTAGGCATACCTAAATAACCAGCAAAAAACATTGGCATCCATAAGAAATTAATACCTATAAAAACAGCCCAAATAGAAATATTAGCACTTAGTTTATTATACATTTTACCTGTAACTTTAGGAAACCAATAAAACATACCAGCAAATAACATAAATACAACACCACCAAGCATTACATAATGAAAATGAGCAACAACATAATAAGTATCATGCACTTGATTATCAAATCCAATAGCAGCTAAAGTAACTCCTGTAATACCACCAATAGCAAATGTAATAATAGTTAAAACAGTTAAAAGCATAGGAGCTTCCATAACAATAGAGCCTTTATACATAGTAGCTATCCAGTCATAAAATTTAATACCAGTAGGAATAGCAACAAAAAATGTCAAAAATGAAAATATAATCTTAGCAGTTTCACTCATACCAGAACTAAATAAATGATGTCCCCATACTAAATAACCAATCCCAGCAATAGAAGCTGAAGAAAGTGCAATAGCATGATAACCAAATACTTCTCTTCTTGAAAAAGTAGTAACAATTTCAGAAATTACACCAAATGCTGGTAAAATCATAAGATAAACAGCAGGATGAGAATAAATCCAAAATAAATGTTGTAATAAAATCGGGTCTCCACCTTTAGTAGGGTCAAAAATACCAATCCCAAATACTCTTTCAAAAATCGCTAATAAAAGAGTAATCCCAACAACAGGAGTTGCTAATACTTGAATCCAAGCAGTCGAATAAATACCCCATACAAATAAAGGCATTTTGAAAAAGCCCATTCCAGGAGCTCTTAATCTATGGATTGTAACAACGAAGTTTAATCCTGTAAAGATAGAAGCCATACCAAGTAAAAATGCAGCAAATAAAATTAAAACTACATTAGTATCTGTCTTGATAGAATATGGAGCATAAAATGTCCATCCTGTATCCGCAAATCCAGTTCCAGAAAGAGCCGAATATAAAGCTATAGAAGCACCAGCTAAAAATAACCACCAAGTTAATAAGTTTAATCTAGGAAAAGATACATCTTTAGCACCTATCATAAGTGGCATAATTATATTTCCAAAAATCGCAGGAATACCTGGAACAATAAATAAAAATATCATAATAATACCATGAAGAGAAAATGCTTGATTAAATCCAGCAGGAGTAAAAAAATCAGCTCCAGGAGCCATTAACTCATACCTCATTAATCCAGCAGTACCTAATGCTACAACAAAAAATATCATCATAACAATACCATATAAAATACCTATTCTTTTGTGATCGACAGTAAAAATCCATTGAAGAAATTTACTCTCATGATGACCAAAGACAGTGTGTGTGGCTTTATAAAAAGAAGCCGTTTCATCTACGTGATGACCCATAAAAAATCCTTATATTAAATTAATCAAACCAAGAAACTCTACTAGACTTCTTGAGTAAATCAGCTAAACTAATTTAATCAAAAAGTCTAATATATCTAGTCTTTTTTTCTTCCTGTAAAAGCAAGATAAAAAAAGAAAGATAAAACAATAGCAAGCATCAAGCCACCAACAATTTTTTCCCATTGGAAAATATATTTCTTAGCATCAGCATCATAAGCAAAACAATACTTTAATGCCTGAACACGAATACCACCAACTCTCTCATCATCAGCCTCAATAAGAGCCATCTTCACATCAAAAGGAGAATATCTAACCCCATAAACATATCTAGTAATTTTCCCTGTCGGAGAAAGGATGATTAAAGAGCCTGGATGAATATAATCCACAACCCCATTTTTATCTACAATTTTTTTATATTGATAGCCAATAGAATCACTAAATTTCTTAATATTATCGGCACTACCGCTTAAAAATTTCCATTGCTCTCTAGGAAAATTAGCTTTCAAAATAAGAGATTTATAAAAAGTGTTTTTCTTTTCAAGAGCAATCTGGGGAGTATCTGTCGGCTCAATACTAATAGTTAAAACTTGAAAATCTTTAATATCAGCATCTAATAAATCAATCACATTAGCCACAGCAGCAAATTGAGTAGAGCAAATACCAGGACAATTATAATAATTCATAGATATAATAGTAGATTTACCATTCATAAATTCTTTAATAGATTTTGTATTATGAGAAGTATCTGTAAAAATAGCATCTATACTAGCAATTTCCCCTAGCTCCTCATAAATACCAATCTTTTTATCACTCCCATCAGGAGTATTGCTAATAGTTCTGCTATTTTCTGGAGCATTAGAGCCATATTTTGCTTTTGAGGCATATGCATTTAGTAAAACATTTAATAAAATGCTTATAAATAAAATTAGTTTAATTGTAGATTCCTTAAATAAAATTTCTTTATATTAGTTAATGAGATTAACCAATATAACGAATACAAAACTTCGTATTTGAAATAATACTCTTATATTGCTTCTATATTGCTTAAGGAAATCTTTAAAAATACAAATAATTTTTATCTTAAAATGGCATTTTAAATTGAAAAGTAGAAAAAAACTCTAATATATCCTTTAAAAGTTATTTTAATGCGATAAAATATCGCATTAAACAAATAAGGTAAATTAAATGGATATGGTAGTTTTTATAACTGTTGGGATTATTTTATTTCTGATAGCTAGGAATTTTATGGAGTTTGAACAAGGTAATGCTCCTGTTAATGAACAAAATACTCAAGAAGGTGGCACTAGTTTTTTTAGTAAACAAGGAACAGTGCAAGATGATACAAATTATGAGAGTTTGCAAATAGAGACGGGTATAGTGGTGGCTTTAATGGCGAAGCTTTCTACTGCTGATGGGAAGATATGTGAATTAGAGAAAGAATTTATCGATAATTCATTAAAAGATTTTTCAGAGCCTTTCCCTGACCCTGTGGATACTTATAATATATTAAATATAATATTTGAAAAAGAAAGCGAAAAGGGAAGTAGCAATATAGAGAAGCTTACAAGCCAATACTATGAGCTTACTAGATATGCTTATACTAAAAGAGTGAAAGTATTACAGCATATTATAAATTTGGCTTATATTGATAAGACTTTCTCACAAAGCGAAGAGAAAATTTTCAAAGAAATTTCAGATGGTTTTCAAATACATGAGCCTGATTATCATCAATTAATAGAATCATTTAAGAAATTTTATGCTGATAATATGCCAGAAGTGAATGACCCTGATAAAGCTAGTGAAATATTAGAAATCTCAAAAGATAGCTCTTTGGCTGATATTAAAAAAAGATATAAAGAATTAGCTAGAAAATTTCATCCTGATGTTTTAAAATCTCAAGGTTTTAATGATGAAGTGATAGAAGAAAATACTAGAAAGCTTCAAGAAATGAATGAGGCTTATGAGGCATTAAAAAAATATAAAAAGTAAATTAGGCTTCCTTTGCATAACTATTTGATATAATATAATATAATTTTTAATAAGGATTTTTTATGGATTGGAAGAAAATATTTTTTGTATTTTTTACTTTGATGAGTCTTACTACCGCTATTGGTTTTGTTTATTCTCCATCTCATATTGCTATTTTTATAGCTACTGGTGTTAATGTGATGTCTACTATTTTGCATATAGGCACTAGGAATTTGATAGCTGCTGAGTCTTTGGCTAGCTCTTTTGTGGCGGATTTGCACCTTATACCTGCTTTTATTTTTTATGTTATTTATAATGATTTGAATACTGGCTTATCTTTTGCTATCGGGGCTATTGTGGCTAATATATTTTCTTTAATGCTCACTTTAGTGGCAAGCTCAAAACAACAAAATGAAGAAGATAGCTACTAAGGAAATAAATGGAAGAATATAACCCTCATAAAATAGAAAAACAATGGCAAAAAACTTGGGATGATGAAAAGGCTTATGAGCCTAAAGATGATTTAAGCTTAAATAAAAAATACATACTCTCTATGTTTCCATACCCTAGCGGTAGGCTTCATATGGGACATGTGAGAAATTATACTATTTCTGATATTTTTGCTAGGCATTATAGACAGCAAGGATTTAATGTCTTGCACCCTATTGGGTGGGATTCTTTTGGTATGCCTGCGGAAAATGCAGCTATCAAGCATAAGGTTCATCCGAAAAAATGGACCTATGAGAATATAGATTATATGAAAAATCAATTAAATTCTCTTGGGTTTTCATTTTCTAAAAATCGCGAATTTGCTACTTCTGATGAACTATATACTAAATGTGAGCAAGAAATATTTATTAAAATGTTTGAAAAGGGATTAATCTCTTCTAAAGATGGATATGTGAATTGGTGCCCTAATGATTTAACTGTATTAGCAAATGAGCAAGTTGAAGATGGTAAATGCTGGCGATGTGGCACGGATGTGGTTCAAAAAAATCTAAAACAATATTATTTGAATATCACTAAATACTCTGATGAGCTTTTAGATGATTTAGAAACTCTTAAAGATGGATGGCCTAGCCAAGTTTTATCTATGCAGAAAAATTGGATTGGTAGGAGTGAGGGGCTTTCTTTTACTTTAAATATCTGTGATGAGGATGTGGAAAAATTAAATGGTAAGTTTAAATCATTTGATGTTTTTACTACTAGGGCTGACACCATTTATGGTATGAGTTATTGTGCTTTAGCTCCTGACCATAAGATTGTTGAGTATCTTGCTAAGCATAATCTTATAGATGATGAGAGCCAAAAAATCATTAATGATATTAATAATATGAGTGATATTGAAAGAAATAAAAAGAAAATAGGTGTTAATACTCATCTTTTTATTAATCACCCTCTAACGAATGATAAAATCCCTATATGGATTGCTAACTTTGTTTTAAGCTCTTATGGTAGTGGGGCTGTTATGGCTGTGCCTGCTCATGATGAGAGGGATTTTGATTTTGCTAATTTATATGATTTGGATATTAAATATGTGATTTATCCTAAAAAAGGTGAGCTTGATACTTCTGAGGCTTTTACTGATGATGGAGTTTTAAAAAATTCAGGTGCATACTCTGATATGCCTAGTGATAAGGCAAGAAGCGAGATTAGTAAATATTTTGAAGATAATAAAATTGGAAATAAACAAATCAATTTTAAATTAAAAGATTGGTGTATTTCAAGACAAAGATATTGGGGTGCTCCTATACCGATGGTGCATTGTGATGATTGTGGATTAGTGCCTGAAAATGTGCAAAACCTACCTATCGCACTTCCTAGTGATGTAGAAATAAGTGGTGAGGGAAATCCTCTTGATAAACATAATGGTTTTATAAATACTCCTTGTCCTAAATGTGGCAAAAAAGCGAGACGAGAAACAGATACCTTAGATACATTTTTTCAATCAAGCTGGTATTTTTTAAGATATACCACTCCATTATCTATGATGGAAAATAAAACTTTTGATGAAACAAGTATGTCTTATTGGATGGATGTAGATATGTATATAGGAGGGATAGAGCATGCTATACTACATCTTTTATATGCAAGATTTTTCACTAAAGCACTTAGAGATATAGGATATACTGCTTCAAGTGAGCCGTTTTCTAATTTATTAACTCAAGGTATGGTTTTAAAAAATGGCGAGAAAATGAGCAAATCAAGAGGCAATACTGTTGACCCTAATGATGTATTGCAGACTTATGGAGCTGATACGGCGAGATTATATATACTTTTTTGTGCTCCTGCTACTAAAAGCTTGGAGTGGAATGATAGCGGAGTGGAAGGCTCTTATAAGTTTATAAAAAGACTTTTTAATAAAAGCTATACTCCTATGAGTAAGGCGGAGATTAAGCAAGATAGCCTTAATGAAAAAGAAAAAATAGCAAGAAAAAAAGTATATGAAGCTCTAAAGAAAAGAGATACAGTTTATAAAAAGACATTTGCTTTTAATACTCTTATAGCCTCTGCTATGGAGGCTTTAAATGCTTTAAATGATCAAAAAAATGAAGCTATATGGTATGAGGGATATTATGTGCTTACTAATTTGCTTTTTCCTATCATCCCTCATGCTTGCTCACAAATATCAAAAAATTTATTTAATTTAGAAAATCTCAATAAAGATATAGAAGTAAAAGAAGAAGCATTAGTGATGGATGAGATAGAAATAGCCGTAACAATTAATGGCAAGAAAAGAGCCACTATTAAAATATCAGGCGATACCGCCTCAGAAGAAGCAATATCTCTAGCAAAAGAGCAAAGCAGTAAATGGCTAGAAGATAAACAAATAATAAAAGAGATTTATGTGCCTAAAAGATTGGTTAATTTGGTCATTAAATAATGAAAATTTTATATCTTGTAATAGCCTTAATATTTACATCTTGTGCTTATACCCCTACGAAAAACCAATACAAGGATATTTTTAGTGAAGCTATATTTGTGGATATAGATACAAGCAATAAACAATTAGAGAATTTTATTTTTTTAAAGGATGAGATTATCTTAGCTTTAAGAACTAAATTTGATATACAAGTAGTCAATAAATCCAAAAATGTCCAAACCCTATCTTTAAAATTCATAAATATATCTCATGACCCTATAGAATACGATGATAAGGGGCATGTAATAAGATATAACACAAATGTGGTTTTAAAAAGCACTTATGTTCATAATGGTAAAAAAATCACAAGAATTACAAAAGGCACATCACAATATAAATATAATGAAAATCTAATAAATGAATCCATCTCTAAAAAATATGAAATAGCCAAAGAGGCCTCATTAATTTATTTTAAAGATGATAATGGGCTAGATAGCAAGAAAGTAGAGGCGATTAAGGATGCTTCATTAATAGCATTTAAGAAATTTATTTCGGGCATTACTCTATGATAAAATCAGAAAAATCACTAAAAGCTGGAGAATTAGTAGAAAATATCCAGACTTATTTTGTGAAAGAATTAAATAATTTATGTGATAAAAATGAAAACTTTCAAAAAAAAACTTGGAGCAAAGACAATCCCAAAGAAGGTGGAGGAAAACGATTTGAAAGTATAAACGAAGACATTTTTAATAGAGCCAGTGTAAATGTATCTTCTGTGCATTACAATGATAGCGATAATAAAAAAATACTCTCAGCCAATGCCATATCTTCAATAATCCATCCAGTATCTCCATTTGCCCCATCTATCCACATACATTTTTCTTATACTCAAAACAAAGACAAAACAGGATATTTTAGATTAATGGCGGACTTGAACCCATCTATAAAAAATGATGATTTTAAATATGATTTTACTAAAATGCTTAAAGAAAATACAGGCAAATATTATGGCTTTGGCTCATCTTCAGGAAATAAATATTTTTATATCCCAGAATTAAACTGCACAAGAGGAGTAAAGCATTTTTATTTAGAGGATTTTAACGGAGACAGCTTTGAAGATGATTTAGCTTATACCAAAAAACTAGCTCTTGCCTCTATTGATTGCTACATAAAGATAGTAAAAAAAGTTTTATCAGAAAACAAACCTTTTAATCAAAAAGAAATCCAAGAACAAATAAACTACCACACATTATACTTCTTCCAAGTCCTAACTTTAGATAAAGGCACAACAGTAGGATTATTAATCCATAACAAAAATGATGTAGGAATAATGGGTTCTATTCCCTCACATATAAATAAAGTTTTGCTTAAATCGTGGGTTCATAAAATGCCCTCCCCTCAAGATGAATTATTGAATAATTTGATAGATTGCCTAGAAGATGAAAATATAGCTTTGGTGGATGTGACTACCAAAGAAAAGTTAGCGGATACTATAAGAAAGCATTATATGAAATATCCTGAGGCTATTGAGTTGCAGGCTAGTGGGTATTATGTTGTTGATACTGTTAGTAATCATAAGATGGTAAAGTAAGGGAACCTCTATTCATTCAAATAATTTAGGTAATGTTAGATTTTAGTCTTAGAGTGATTTTTATATTACCTCGTTCCACCTTGGGAAAGGTGGAACGAGTGAAGTTTTTCTTTAATTAGGTGGTGGGTTGTTACCTGACCCTAGATTTTTGACCCTAAATTTTGAACTACCGTGTTCTTTTTGTAATATTTTAGGTATATTTGTTATACTATTTCTAATATTTAATGACCTCATAGCTATATAATTATGAGGTTTTAAATTATAAAGGAATTATATGGAAGCCTCTACTATAGAGAATGATATAGCAACTGAAGATGTAGAAGATTTATTTGATAAAGAATATAAAGAAGAAATAGTAAGTTTTATTCAAAACTGCGAAACACCTTTCTCAATAGCACTATCTGGTAGATGGGGTAGTGGCAAAACTAGTATAATGAAGTCTATTAAAAAAGATATTAAAAAAGATAATGAAAATACAAAAACAATATGTTTTAACCCTTGGGAAAATGAAGAACATCCAGAGCCTATAGTTCCATTATTACAAGCTATCATAAAACAAGTGTCCATGTTTTCTAAAGCAAAAGAAGAAGGTATCAAACTAGCAAATGTGCTTATACATTCTGCATTAGGTGCATTCAAGTCAATTATAGATTTATCTAGTGTGCAAAAAAATGGCGAGAAGTATGAATATGATAATTTCCAATATATCCATAGACAAGATAGACTTAATGATATGTTTAAAAAAGCAGTTATATTATTGCTTTGTGCAGAAAATAGTAAATTTGATATGGAAGAATTAAAGCCACAAGAAAATAGTAAATTGATAATATTTATAGATGATTTAGACAGATGTGAAGACTCTACAATTATTAAGCTTTTAAGTTCTATTAAACAACATTTATCTACTAAATATTGTCTTTTCATTTTTGGGTATGACAGGTCTCATGTAGAAAAATCTTTGTCTAAAAGCTTAAAGAAAACACAAAAAGAATCTAAAGTATATTTAGAGAAAATGTTTCAAAAGATATTTTATATTAAGCCACCAACAATAGGGCAAATAGAGAGTTTTTTAGGAGAAAAAATTCATTTGCCTATCGAAGAAGATAAAGACCTATTGACACATATTGGTAAATTTATGAGTCATAACCCAAGAGAAATAAAAAATTTCATTAGAGC
>JAJVLF010000055.1 GCA_029255845.1 Campylobacterota bacterium
TAATAGCCATAGCTATTGCGAAGATTTTATTTTTGCAAAGTGATGTGCTATAATTTATGTAGCCTGTTGATAGGTTTTGCAAGAAGTCTATTACATTGTATTTTTTAAATATTTATTGCCATTATCCATTTTATCTTTCATACCTTTCTTTTTATCATCCATTTTTTCTTTTGGGAGTTTATGTTTATTTTTGTTTATAAATTTCTTTAAAATTTTAGTTTTGCTATTAAGAGGGTTTGCATTAATTGTATTTTTTAGCAAATAAGTTGTTAATATGGCTAGTATTCCTGCGATAAAGATAAGTGATGTAGTGGCTAATGTAATGGCAAATTTTGTTTTTGGATTCAATTTTTTTCCTTGTTTTGTAAATAATAATATATGCTAAATAATTCGTCATCGCTTAGATAGTATTTGGGCATAATGCTTTTAGAATTAGAATTTAGTTTTTTTGAAAACTCTTTGAAGGATAGTTTTTTTATGTCTTTTGTGGCTATTTTTTTTTCTTGTTTTCTTTTTGTGTATCTTAGGATTGTTTTTTCTTCTCCATTTATGCCATGGCAATTTTTACAACTAATCCCTCTTGGATTATCATATAATGCACGACCATATTCGTATCTATTTAAGAAATATTCTTCTTTTGAAAATGCTATATTTAAGAGAAAAATTGTTAAAATATGTATTCTTATCATTAAGATTAAATCGACAACAAATAATCAAATGTATATAATTTAAAGGAATAAAGATTGAAAATTTTAGATGGTAAAAAAACTTACCTTGATATAAAAGAAAAGATAAAAAATAAATTATCAAATAAAAATGTATCAATAGGTTTATCTGTCTTGCTAGTAGGCGATGACCCAGCTAGTGAAATATATGTAAATATGAAAAAAAATGCTTGTAGAGATGTGGGTATTAATTCAGAGATTGTTAGATTAAGTAGCGAAGTATCAGAAAGTGAAGTTCTTGAAAAAATAGATTCTCTTAATAAAGATGATAAAATTCATGGGATTTTGGTTCAGTTGCCATTACCAAAGCATATTAATGAAGCAAAGATTTTACAGGCTGTTAGTCATAAAAAAGATGTGGATGGGTTCCATCCTTATAATGTGGGGGATTTGGTTATTGGTGAAGATGGTTTTGTTCCAGCTACTCCTCTTGGGGTTATAGAGCTATTAAAGGCTTATGATATTGAAATAAAATCTAAAGATGTAGCCATTATAGGTGCTAGTAATATTGTAGGAAAGCCTTTATTTTCTTTATTTTTAAATGAGGGTGCTACTGTGTCTATATGCCATAAAAGGACAAAAGATATTTCTCATTATACAAAATATGCAGATATTGTATGTGTGGGGGTTGGTTTGCCTAATTTGATAAAAGCAGATATGGTAAAAGATGGTGCTATTATCATAGATATAGGTATAAATAAAGTAGATAAAAAAATTGTAGGTGATGTGGATTTTGAGGGAGTTTCAAAAAAGGCTAGTTATATTACACCTGTTCCTGGTGGAGTGGGTCCTATGACTATCGCTATGCTTTTAGAAAATACTATAAAAGCATTTAATTTAATAGAAGGAGAATTAATTGATTAAAAAATTTGTGAGTTTCTATAATAGCTGGACGGGAACTATTGTTTTAGTTTTATTTTTTATATTTTTTATAGCCCAGTCTTTTGTTATACCTACTGGCTCTATGAAGCCTACAATGCTTGTAGGAGATGCATTATTTGGTAAAAAGTTTTCTTATGGGACTCCTATACCTAGAATACCTTGGCTTGAATTTCCTTTGCTTCCTGATTTTAATGGTAATGGGCATTTAATAGAGGGAGATAAGCCACAAAGAGGGGATATTGTTATTTTTAGATACCCTCAAGGGGAAAAAATACATTATGTAAAAAGATGTGTTGCTACTGGTGGCGATAAGATTATGTTTAGAAATAAAGATTTATATTTGAGGGTTAAAGAGGGAGATGAATATATAAATAAAAATTATCATAAAGATGATATAGTTTCCTTACAAGATGTCTTATGGGTTAAAAATCCTTATAAAAGAGAGCATAAAGGAATACATACTGATGATAATGTATATAGAGAATCATCTGCTAATTTTGGACCAATTATCGTAGAAGATGGAGAATATTTTATGATTGGAGATAATCGTGATCATTCTAATGATAGCAGATATTGGGGAAGTGTGGCTTATAGATATATAGTCGGGCAACCTTGGTTTATATTCTTTTCTTGGGAGCATAGAGATTATTATGATGTTTTAAACTCAGATGACTCTCAAGATATAGATACATTAAGGAATGTATGCGAAAATATATCTATCAATGATAGTAGATGTCGTGATAAATGGAAAAAATATCAACATTCTCCTAGATGGGATAGAATGTTTAAAAATTTTAGTGAATTGGAGAAAAAAATATGAAATATTTAATAGCCTCAGACCATGCGGCGGTAGGAATGAAAGATGAAATTATAGAGTATTTAAAATCTATTGATTTAAAAGTAGAAGATTTAGGACCTAATAATTCTTCAAGTGTAGATTATAGTGATTATGCTAATAAACTTTGTGAGCAATTAAAGCAAGAAAGTGATGCTTTAGGCATACTTATTTGTGGCACGGGAATTGGGATGAGCATTGCTTCTAATAAGCATAAAGGTATTCGTTCTGCTCTTTGTAGTGAGCCACTTTCTGCAAGATTTTCAAAGCAACATAATAATGCTAATGTCCTATGTATGGGAGCTAGAATTATTGGTGGAGAATTAGCGAAAGATATAGTTAGCTCTTGGATTAATGCTAGTTTTGAGGGTGGAAGACATGAAGGTAGAATAAAAAAGTTTTGCGGAGAATAAAATGCTTCTAAAGTGGCTATTAATTAGTCTTAATATAGTTTTTATACTTTATTTAATGGTTTTAGTTTTCTATTATAGAAATATAAATAATAGAGAACAAAGTAAAACTAATACTATGCAATACACATTAGAAGAAGCAGAGCTAATAATAAGAAAATATCAACTACAATTACATAAAGCTATTGGAAATGTAGATATGCTTAATGAAGAACTAGATAATGCCAAAATTGAATCACAGGCATTAAAGGGAAGATATAATAATATTAGAAAAGAAAGTGATGAGAATAAAGTTAAAATAATGAAACTAGAATCTAAAATTGATGCCCTAGCTTAATATATAATAAAGAAGAATAATGAAACTAGAAGAAATTAGTAAAATAGTAGAAAATAAAATTAGAGATATTAAAGACTTTCCAAAAGAGGGGATAGTTTTTAAAGATATTACCACATTATTAAATGATGGTGATGCTTTTAGTCAATTAATTGACTATCTAAAGCAAAGATATGAAAATCAAAAAATAGATTATATTGTAGGAATTGATGCTAGAGGATTTATTTTTGGCTCAGCCTTGGCATATACTTTAAAATGTGGTTTTGTGCCTATTAGAAAAAAAGGGAAACTTCCTAGTGAGACTATATCTAAGACTTATGATTTAGAATACGGAAGTGATGAGGTTCATATACATAAAGATGCTTTTTTAAATAATAAAAATGCGAATGTAGTTTTAATAGATGATTTATTAGCTACTGGAGGCACTGCTAAGGCATCTTGTGAATTATTAAATGAGCTTAATGTGAATATAGTTGAGGCTTGTTTTATCTTAAATCTTACTTTTTTAGGAAGTGATGAAGAAAGATTAAAGGGCATTAACACTTTTAGTGTGGTTAATATTTAAATTAAAGGCGATATATGAAAATAAGAATGAGAGCATTAACTTATGAGGATATTTTATTAGTCCCTAAATATTCGGAGATACTACCAAAAAATGTAAATATATCTACAAAATTAACTAAAAAAATAACTATGAATATGCCTATTATCTCTGCTGCTATGGATACTGTAACTCAGCATAAAATGGCGATTATGATGGCTAGACTTGGAGGATTAGGTGTTGTTCATAAAAATATGTCCATAGAAGAGCAAAGAAAAGAAATTAATTTAGTGAAAAAAAGTGAAAGTGGGGTTATATTTGACCCTGTTTTTGCATATATAGATGACTCATTGCTTTCTGCTAAAAACACTATGGATACTTTTAGAATATCTGGAGTTCCTATTATAGATAAAGATAAAAAACTTATTGGTATTTTGACAAATAGAGATTTGAGATTTGAGACGGATTTTAATAAAGAAATTAAAGATGTAATGACTAGTGAGAATTTAATTACTGCTAAGATAGGGACTTCATTAGATGAAGCTAAGGTTATTTTACATAAGCATAAAATAGAAAAACTTCCCTTAGTAGATGAGAATGGAAAATTAGATGGCTTAATAACAACCAAAGATATTAATAAAAAACAAGAATTTCCTAATGCAAACACAGATGATTTAGGTAGGCTAAAAGTTGGTGCGGCTATCGGGACAAATGATATAGATAGAGCGAGGGCTTTATGTAAAGAAGGCGTGGATGTTTTAGTTTTAGATTCAGCTCATGGGGATTCTAAGGGGATTATAGATACTTTAAAAGAAATAAAGAAATCTTTTGATGTGGAAGTCATCGCAGGAAATATAGCGACTAAAGAGGGAGCTAAGGCTCTTTGTGAAGCAGGAGCTGATGCTATTAAAGTGGGCATTGGACCTGGAAGTATATGCACTACTAGGATTATTTCTGGCATAGGTGTTCCTCAAGCTAGTGCTGTGGATGTTTGTGTTAAAGTGGCTAATGAATATGGTGTTCCTGTTATAGCTGATGGAGGGATTAAATACTCAGGAGATATTGCTAAAGCATTAGCTATTGGTGCAAGCTCTATTATGGCAGGTTCTATTTTAGCTGGGACAAAAGAATCTCCAGGGGATTTAATAACTCTTCATGGAAGACAATATAAAATGTATAGAGGTATGGGAAGTATCGGGGCTATGAAAAAAGGCTCAAGTGATAGGTATTTTCAAGAAAACTCAAATCATGATAAATTAGTTCCCGAGGGGATAGAGGGAAGAGTTCCTTATAGAGGAAGAGTATCAGATATTATATTTCAGCTAGTAGGTGGAATAAAAGCTTCTATGGGATACACTGGCTCAAAAGATTTAAAAACTTTTGTTGAAAATGCAGAATTTGTAGAAATAACATCTTCAGGATTAAAAGAAAGCCATGTTCATGATGTGATTATAACCGAAGAAGCTCCAAATTACGGAGTATAATTGTCAGTAAGTGATATTCTTCATTTTAATGAATCTCTCCATTTAGAAAGTGGAAGAATACTAAATAGCTTTTCTATTGCTTACCAAAGCTATGGTAAAATGAATGAAGATAAAAGCAATATTATCTTAGTGTGTCATGCTTTATCGGGAAATCAATTTGTAGTGAGTAATGAAGAAAAAAATATAATTGGTTGGTGGGATGAACTCGTAGGTGAGAATAAAACAATAGATATAAATGAGAACTTTGTTATTTGTATAAATACCATAGGAAGCTGTTTTGGCTCTTCTTCTCCTACTTCAATTAATCCAGAAAATAAAAAAGAATATAGATTAAGCTTTCCTGTGATAACCATAAAAGATATGGTTCATGCTAGTAAGAAATGCTTGGATAAATTAAATATAAATAATCTAAAAACAATAATAGGTGCTTCTATGGGTGGTATGCAAGCTCTTCAATTTGCTATCGATTATCCTGATTTTGCTAAAAATATTATCTGTATTGCTTCTACTCATAAGACTGGAGATTGGAGTATAGCTATAAATAAGGTTAATTCAGAAGCTATTATCAAAGACCCTGCTTTTAAAAATGGGGATTATAATAAAAAAGAAATGAGAAAAAATGGCTTTGGATTAGCCATAGCAAGAATGCTAGGGCATATTTCATTTCTTTCACGAAGCTCTATGGATAATAAATTTAAAAATAAATATGTATCAGATGATGGTCTTTATGATTTATTTGGAAGATTTCAAGTAGATAGATATTTAGAATATAATGGGTATAATTTTTTTAATAAATTTGACCCACTTAGTTATCTGTATTTATTAAAATCTATTAATATATTCGACATATCAAGAGGATTTGACTCATTAGAAGATGCCTTATCATCTATAAAATCTAATCTATATTTAATGTCATTTAGCACAGATTTAGTCTTTTCCACTAAAGAGCTTAAGGTTATAAATGATACTATATCCACAAATAAAATACCTATTAATTGTGAATTTATAGAAATAAATAGTGATTATGGTCATGATGCATTTCTAGTAGAGGTAGAAAAATTTGAAAACTATATATCAAGATGGATAAAATGATGAAAAAACAAATATTATTGATGACAATTTTTATTTTGTTTAATCCATTGCTATCTTTAGACTTTCATAATTTATCATTTGATAAGGCTATAGAGTTAGCAAAAAAAGAAAATAAGCTTATTTTTCTTATGGTTGAAGAAAAATATTGTCCTTGGTGTGTAAAAATGAAAAGGACTACTTTAAAAGATAAAGAAGTTATGGAAATTTTAAATTCAGATTATATCAGTTTGTCTATCTATAAAAATTCCTCAGATTTAAAAAGGAAATTTTATTCTAGATTTGTCCCTACTTTATTTATAATAGACCCTAATGGAGAAAAAGAATTATCAAAAATACTAGGATATATAAGTGCTGGGAGTCTTCATGATAGATTATTTGTCGCTAGTCGTTGGTAATGTTTTTGTTTTTAGAGGCTCATTTAGGCTAGAATATACTACATCTGTTTTGTATCCACAAGAATGCAACACCACTAATAATGCTAATATATGAAAAGTATGAAAAATCTTATTAATCAAATGTCAAGTCTGCCTTTTTTTGAAAAAGTAGATTATATTAAAAATATTAAATTATTCAAAGAAAAATTACCAAAAACAATCAAAAAACATATCGTTCATATTTATCAAAAAAAGGAAATCTTATTCATTGTAGTTACTCATCCTGCCATCACTATGGAGCTAAATAATAAGAAAAATGATTTGATGTTTATCCTAAATTTATTTCAAACTCATAAAAAAATCTTAACAGATATAAAAGATATTAAAATTTTCCATACTAATAAAACACAAACTAAGCTTCAAAGCATAAATAATGAAAAAAATATAGACAAAGTGAAAAAAACATTCACTGAACAATCTAATGCAACATTTATTAATAACTTGGACGATATAACCTTGTATAATAAGTTAGAAGCTATAAGAAATATGATATCAAGTAAGCTACGATAAACTTAAATAGTATTTTTGCAAGGAAGCAACTCAAAGAAATCTCTATCTTCCTGTAAATATCACTTTATTTAATATGTCTACAGCAATATCGATACAAAGCTTTTGTATAAATAATAGGATTGTGAATGTATGAGATTGATGACATAAATGAGAGTGTAGATAAATACACTAATGCTTTTTCAAAAAATATTATGCAAGTTGCCGTCTTTAGATTAGGTGATGAGAACTATTATGGAATGAATATTAATAAAATAAACTATTTTGTTATCACTAAAGAAATAAAGCTTGTTAAGATGTATGGGGCTAAATATGTTAAGGGTTATTTTAATTTTAATGATAAAATTATACCTTTAATTAATCTATGCGAATGGCTTCATATGGATGTGGATGTCAGTGAATTTTCAAGAGTTATTATATGTGAGTTTTCAGGCACACAAATGGCCTTTTTAGTAAGTGAAATACATAAAATATATGATAAACCTGCTAGTGAGCTTAGTGAAATGCTTAGCATTAGAAATAAAGTTACTTATGCTACTAATATAGATGTAGGGAATGATGAAGATAAAATGTGTATGATTTTAGATGTAGAAAATTTAGCTTTAGAAATTAACTCTCAATCAAGTGAAGAGAGTTTAAATTCACTAACTAGTCTTGATTTTTCTTATGATAAAACTATTTTAATAGCTGAAGATAGTGCAGCCATACAGACATATATTAAAAGAATATTTGATAAACTGAAGATTAATTATGTATTATTTAATAATGGAGAAAAAATTATTGACTTTATTAAAAATAATGCACACTTAATGGAAAATATAGATATAGTCATTACAGATATAGAGATGCCTATCAAAGATGGATTTCAGGTTATTAAATTTATTAAATCTTTACCGTATTTATCGCATATAAAAGTTATCGTCCATACTAGCATGAGCAATGAGTTTGTAAATTCAAAAACTAAAGTTCTTGGGGCTGATGATTTCGTAAAAAAAATGGACCCTGTGGATTTAATCAGTCATATAAAAAAGTACATATAAGGGAAAATAATAAATGGGCAATAAACATAAATTATCTAAAAAAAAGATATATCTTTTACTTAGCTTAATGTTAAGCTTGATTATACTATTGGTTATTAATCAATATAGAGTTAAAGAACATCAATATGCAAGTCAATTACTACAAATCCTATCTGAGCAAAATAAAAATATTAGAGATATTGTTTTACTAAGCAATCAAACAATCAAAAAAGATGCTCAAACATTCAATAAATTAATAGAAAAAACAAATAATTACAATGATGCTTTAAATGCACTTTTAAAGGGCAAGGAATTACAATTTGACAATAGTCTTGTTTATGTAGATAAAGCACATGATGCTCATGATGAAGGTAAATTAATAGATGACATACTATATATTTGGCAACCTTTATTTAGCAGATTAAAAGATAATGCTTATCAAGAAAAATTTGTCCATATAGCCCCAAAAGAGATGACTTTATTGGACTTAACTGATAATGTAATATATCTTCTTTCTGAGGATGTATCTTCTCAAACGAAATTTTATGATTTACTTTTATTTTCTATAAATATGATACTTGTTGTAATATCTATTCTTTTAGTGGGAAATAATATAAAATACTTTAAGGATTTAGATGATTTAGCAACAAAAATAAATATTATTATTGATTCTAAAAATTATAAAGCTAGCTTAAAATCTAAAAAAACAATATTACCTATAATTGCTGACTACTTTAATATACTTTTAGAAACTTTAGAGAAAAATAAAAAAGAAAATGATACATTAACTGATGAATTAGTTATTATGACTGACAGGCTTTATGTCGCTGATAGTTCCAAAAAAGATGTTGAAAGTGAGGTGATATTTAGTAAAGACTTAAATAATATGCAAACTGTAATAAATGATAGCATTGATAATGTTAATACTGCTAAAGCTGTTAAATAGTGATAGTGAGTTAGATATATTAGCTAGTAAGTCTATGCTTATTAATGTAGATAAAGGCTCTAAGATAGTTCAACATGGTCTATCTAATACCTTTACAAAATTAGATAATCTCAATCAAGTTATTAAAACAAAAAGTGATATGTTTAAAGTTATGGACAAAGATTTAGACATAGTTAATAATATTACTCAAACAGTCCATTCAAAAATAAAGAATAATTTAGAATCATTTTATGTGCTTTCTAATACAGTAAAAGATATATCAGGAATATTAGGCTTAATTAAAGAAATATCAGAACAAACAAAACTTTTAGCATTAAATGCAGCAATAGAAGCAGCAAGAGCAGGGGAAGTAGGAAGAGGGTTTGCGATAGTCGCTGATGAAATTAGAAGACTTAGTGAAAATACAAATGAAGCAACAGAGCAAATAGAAAATGGCATAGAAACTTTAGCTAAAGAAACAAACCATATAAGTAATGGTTTTATTAGCACAGGTAAACAATCTTCTAAATCATTAGAAATACTAAATGGTTTTAAAGGTAATTTTAAAGATATTTTATCAAGCTATGATAAAATATTATTAGATGTAGATCATGTATCTACATTTTCTTTATTACATCTTGTAAAACTAGACCATATTATTTTTAAGACTAATATATATAGCACCCTTTTAGAAAGGCATAAAAATGTCCAAGTGGTAGAATTTACCCTTTGTAGGTTTGGAAAATGGTATTATAAAAGCATAGAAGAAAAAACATCAATATCAACTATGCCATCTTTTCCTAAAATAGAAGAACCACATAAAGCTGTGCATAGCATATCTCAAGATATTTGTGACTTAATTAGTAAAGGCTTGTTACATAATCACGATACCATATTAGAAAATATTAGTAAAATGGAAGAAGAAAGTTTCAAGTTATTTGAAGTAATATCTCAAGCTACAAAAGAATATGATAATTTAGATATTATAAGACAAAATATCGTTTAATATATAAACGATATTTTTAGAAGTTCCCTTAAGATATTAGCTATTTATTCTGGGTTTTTAGAGGTTCCCTTAAGCAAAAATAATCCCTTAAAACAATACAATTTCACTTATGAAACTTTAAAGGTAATAAAATGGTTTTCGAGGCTCTAAAATTTATGGTGCTTGGTATGGGTATTGTGTTTTTGTTTCTTTTGCTTATGATTGTTTTGCTTACGCTTCAAGCAAAAATAATTAGAAAGTTTTTTAAAGAAAAAGAAATTGTGAAGACAAATACATCCACAAATACGAGTGCAAATAATAAAAAAACAGTGGCTATAATAAGCTCTGCTATAAATCAACATATAAAAGATAAGGGATAATTAATGGCTAAAAAATTTATAGATATAATGGATACTACTTTTAGAGATGGGTTTCAATCCGTCTTTGGTGGTAGGGTTTTGATGGATGATTTTTTTGGGGCAGTTCATTCTGCTAAAGAAGCTGGTATTAATCATTTTGAGTTTGGTGGAGGGGCTAGATTTCAGTCTTTGTTTTTTTATCTTAATGAAAATGCTTTTGAAATGATGGATAAATTTAGAGATATAGTAGGCAAAGAAGCAAATTTACAAACTCTAGCAAGAGGTGTAAATACTGTAATGCTTGATACAGGTAGCTCTGAGCTTATTGATTTACATGCTAAATTATTCAAAAAACACGGGACTACTACTATTAGAAATTTTGATGCTTTAAATGATGTGCGAAATTTGGAGTATTCATCTGCTTGTATCAGTAAGTATGGGCTTAAAAATGAAATAGTTGTTACTATGATGGATTTACCACCTGGATGCACAGGAGCTCATGATGTGGCTTTTTATGAAACAACTCTTAGAAATATTTTAGATGCTGGAATTAAATATGATTCTGTTTGTTTTAAAGATGCTAGTGGGACTTCAAGCCCTCAAAAAGTTTATGATACTATAAAAATGGCTAGAGGATTACTTCCTGATAATACTCATATAAGATTACATACTCATGAGACTGCGGGTGTTTCTGTGGCTTGTTATTTATCTGCTTTAGAGGCTGGTGCGGATGGGATTGATTTAGCTTGTTCTCCTGTTTCAGGTGGGACTAGTCAGCCTGATATTTTGACTATGCTTCATGCTACTAAGGGGATGGATTATGATTTAGGTGGATTGGAGATTGAGAAAATATTAAAATATCAACAATCTTTAAAAAATGCTTTAAGTGATTATTTTATTCCGCCAGAAGCCACTCAAGTATCTTCTTTAATCCAATGCTCTCCTATGCCAGGGGGTGCTTTAACGGCAAATACTCAGATGATGAGAGATAATGGGACTTTAGATAAATTTCCTGATGCTATTTTGGCTATGAGAGAAGTCGTAGAAAAGGGAGGATATGGAACTTCTGTAACTCCTGTATCTCAGTTTTATTGGCAACAAGCTTATGCTAATGTGGTATTTGGTAAATGGAAGAAAATTTCCCCAGGGTATGGTAAAATGGTTTTAGGGTATTTTGGTAAAACTCCTGTGTCTCCCAATAAAGAGATAATAAAACTAGCAAGTGAGCAGTTAAAACTAGAGCCTACTACTAAATCCCCGATAGATATAGCAAATGAAGATGAAACTAAAAGCCTTAAATACTGGGAAGATAAATTAAAGCAAGAAAATATAGAAACAAATGAAGAAAATATCTTCATAGCTGCTGCTTGTGGAGATAAAGGTATAGTATTTTTAAAAGGAGATGCGAAAGCATCTGTGCGAAAGATTTCTGATATGCCAAAAGAGACGGCTTCTAGCTCAAGCGACAAAGGGAGTGAATACACAGTCCAAGTAAATAATGAATCATTTAATGTAGTAGTCCGTGAGGGGCATAATAAAGATATAGAAATTAAAGATATTAAACCTGTAAGTAATGCTAGTAATCCTGTCCATTCAGGCGGAGAGGTGGTAAATGCTACGGTTTCAGGAAGTGTCTTTAAAATAATAAAAAACTCTTCTGATACTATTAATGCCGATGATGTTGTGATTATCTTAGAATCTATGAAAATGGAAATAGAAATAGTATCTCCAAGTAGTGGGAGCATTAAAGAGATATTAGTCAAAGAGGGCGATATTATCAAAGAGGGCGATGCTCTTTTTTCTATAGGGTAAGCTATGAGACGGATTTTATTAAGCATAATAGCTTTTATTTTATTTTCTACTTTATCTTTTTCAGCTTCCACACCTTCAAGCACGGAAGTTAAGCCTTATGAGACAAAAACTATATCTCAATTATTTGAAAATTTTTACACCTCTACTGGAATATATGCTTTCTTTCATCCCATAGATGGGGCATTAGATTCTGATGGTAAAGAAATATCAAACTTTAGCCAAACAGCTGGTAGGGCTATTATGATAGTTGTTTGCTTATTTTTACTTTATTTAGCGATAGCAAAAGGCTTTGAGCCACTTTTATTAATTCCTATAGGCTTTGGTGGAGTGCTTGCAAATATCCCTATAGCTGAGATAGGAGGACCTGATGGATTTTTAGGCATTATTTATAATATGGGTATAGCCAATGGATTATTTCCTATTATTATTTTTATGGGAGTAGGCTCTATGACGGACTTTGGACCATTATTAGCTAATCCTAAGACTTCTATTTTAGGTGGTGCTGCACAATTTGGGATATTTATCACATTAGTAGGAGCAATGTTTTTAACAGATTTAGGAATATTTAATTTCAGCCTACAAGATGCTTCAGCTATAGGCATAATAGGAGGAGCAGATGGACCTACCGCAATTTTCATAGCCTCAAGACTAGCCCCTGATTTATTAGGAGCAATAGCAGTAGCAGCTTATTCATATATGGCTTTAGTGCCGATAATACAACCTCCAATAATGTATGCCCTAACAACAAAAGAAGAAAGAGCCATAAAAATGACTCAAGCAAGAACCGTATCACAACTAGAAAGAATAATCTTTCCAATATCAATGCTTATGGTATGTATATTAGTCCTACCAGATGCAACTCCTCTAATAGGAGCATTAATGTTTGGAAACTTCTTAAAAGAAAGCGGGGTAGTAGATAGACTATCAAAAACATTACAAAATTCCCTAATAAACATAGTAACAATTTTACTAGGCTTAGGAGTAGGCTCAAAACTAGCAAGTGATAAATTTTTAGTGCCAGAAACATTAGGAATTTTAATCCTAGGTCTAGTAGCATTCGCCATAGGAACAGCAAGTGGAATAATGATGGCAAAATTATTAAATAAATTCCTAGACAAACCAATAAACCCACTAATAGGAGCAGCAGGAGTATCAGCCGTGCCAATGGCAGCTAGAGTTGCTAATAAGATAGGTTTAGTTAGTGATAAAAGTAATATATTGTTAATGCATGCTATGGGTCCTAATGTGTCTGGAGTGATAGGTTCTGCTGTGGCTGCTGGGGTTTTGCTTTCTATATTTAAGTAACATATATACGATACCCACTTGAGAAAAAAGGTCAAATAATTGGAGCTAATAATTTAATACATTAAAGGACCAATGCAAATTAGATATTTGTAATTAGTAAAAAAATGAAAATTTATCACTGACTCTAAATCTTGATAAGTGAGCATATTTTTTGCTTATAGAGACCAATGCAAATTAGAAGTGCCTAAGATAGGTCGATAGAAGGCATTAGGAAGTGATTATTTTGTTCAAATCAT
>JAJVLF010000056.1 GCA_029255845.1 Campylobacterota bacterium
AACTACCTTATGGTAGAAAAACCCCACTGATATTATACTTAATTTTATATACTTTCTCCAAATAAAACTTTTTTTATTTCATTATGATACTTTAAAATAATAAATGAAGACTTTATATCTGTAATAGAAATATGCTTTGAAATATTGTCTCCTTTGGAATACCATAAATTATTTATTTTTACTTTATTTCCTATAATAGAAAAGATTTTTAATTTTTTGGTGTAAAAAACATTATTTAAATTTATGTCTTGATTTGTTAAGCATTTTCTTGGTTTCACTTTTGCTATTATGGCAAATATATCTAGTTTTATTAATCCTTTTATGTCTGTGTGGTTTATGGTGGCTTTTTTAATTAGATATTTGTTTTCTATGTTGCACACCCACATATATAAGCTTTTAAAGTTATCAAAATATTTACTTGTATTAAGTTCTAAGCTATTAAGAGGTTTTCCTTGATTTAATGTATCTTGCTTTTTGTTTAGTAAATGCTCTTTGCTATTTTGTTGTTTTAATAAAGTTTGATATTTATTTAATAAATTTTCTTGGCTTTTTAATGTCTTTTTATTACTTTCATATATAATAAATTTAGGCATTAATTCATTATACACCTGCACGCCAAACAAGGATGATAAAAGAATAATCATTAAAGTAAATTCTCTTGAAGAAATAGAGTTAAGTAAAAATTTTAATTTATTTAACATAACTATTGTTTGCATCCATTGAGATTGTTTTAATTATTTTGTTTTGAGAAGATAATGTTTTTGATATTTTATTGGCGAAATTGCTATTTGGGATAATTTGTTTGCCATTTGTTTTTTCTATATTTATTATTTGATTTTTAATGTCTTTAATGGTTTGCATTGAGTGGTTTATGGTTTTAGATTGTTTGTTTTGTGATTTTATATTTTGGATTAATGTTTTATTTTCTGCTTGTAGGTATATCTTAGCTGAAAAGAAACTTCCTGCCATAAATATAAGAAAACTAGTTAAAATATAAAAACGAAAAGATTTTATCTTAGAGAAATTAAGAGCTAGTTTTTTAGGATTAAATTTATGAATATCAATCTTTTGAATATTTATATCTTTATAAACATTTTCCCCATCTAGTTTTTGCACTATATCTATACTGCTATCAAAATAAATATTTTTAATGGCACCTAGATTATCTATATGTGGCATCATATTGTTTATAAATAAAGATATTGTTTTTATAATATCTTGGGTGTCTGGGTCTATATGACTAATGGAAATAGGTAAAGGTTTATGATTTAGATTATTATTAATATTTGTTATCACAAAGGCATTATTTTCTCCGATATAAAAAACTGCCCACGAGATGTCTTCAAGTAAGGATTTATAAAAAATAGAAAAAGGCATAATGGAGGCTCTAGGATGTCTTTTAATTATTTTTTCTATGTATAGTCTTCTGGAAATAAAAACCAAATATGAATTTTGCTGTTTTATATAAAAAAATAAAACTTCTTTGCTTGTTGTTTGGGCTACTTTATAGGATAAATAAGTATCTAATTCTTGATTAGTTAGCTTAGTGTCGATTGATACTTCGATTGTCCAGTATTTATTTGGATATAGAAAAAATACTTTGTAATCATTAAATAATGGTATTTTTTTAGGTAGAGACTTCATTTGTATATAAAATATAGAATTGGGACGATTAAATCAGTTGTATAAATAAGGCTTTCCTTTGTTTTTATTATAACAAAAAAATATTAAACAATAAAAGACTTCTTGCAAAACCCATCAACAGGCTACATAAATTATAGCACATCACTTTGCAAAAATAATGCACTATAACTCATATATCCAATTTGATGGGTTTTGCAAGAAGTCTAAAGTTAATTTGACATATAAAAAATGGTGTTATATAATACGAGAAAGATACATAAGGGGTGCTTATATGCTTATATCTTCAGGTAATAAAGAAGTATTTAATGGTGTCCATCCCATAGGCATTGGCTTAATTGAAACATCTATAAATCTTAGTCGTATATGTTTATTTAATAAACCAGATTTTTTATTGTTTTTTGGTAGTGCTGGTAGCTATGGTAAATACAATGTTTTTGATGTGGTAGAGTCCTCTTCTTCTGCTAATATTGAGCTTAGTTTTTTACAAGATGATAGCTATACTCCTATTAATAATGCTTGTGATAATGAGATTAATTTTTGTAAAAATGAGACTATTGTTAATTCTTCTAATTATATTACTACTAATTTTGAGCTTGCTAAAAAGTATAATGATTATGGGATAGGCATAGAAAATATGGAGTTTTTTTCTATAATGATGGTTGCTAAGGCATTTGAAATTCCCGTAGGAGGTGTGTTTGTGATTAGCAATCTTTGTGATAAAAATGCCCATGATGATTATTTAAAAAATATGCAAAAAACTATGCATATTCTAAATTCTAAAATTAATAAGGTATAATCCTTGCTATTTATCTATTTACATCCACAACTAAAGGCTTCAATTAAATGGAAACTCATCTAAGTAAAGAGGAAATTTTAGAGCAATTAATGATTGTTCAAAAAGACCTTACAAATGTAATTGAGAAATCAGCGGAAGATATGAAAAATATAAAAGATTTTATTAAAAAAAATTCTCAAATATCTTTTCAGACAAATATCTTAGCTATAAATGCGACCATAGAGGCAGCTAAAGCTAAAGAATATGGAAAAGGGTTTTCTGTTGTTGCTGATGAAGTTAGAAAACTTGCTACTTTATCGGAAAAATCTATAGAGCAAACTAATGATACAATTAAGAGTATGGATTTATCTGCTGGGCGGTTTCAAAAATCTATGGATGATATTAATGATATTCTTAATATTCATTATGAAGAAAACGATGAAAACGATGATAATATAGAAGAAGAAATAAACACAAATGAAAGCGAAGAAGAAATTAATGAAAACATCTATGTATAAAAAACAAAAAAGAGCCTTCTCTTTACTAGAGCTAATGGTTGTAATACTAATATTGGGGCTTCTTGCTGGTCTTGTCTTACCAAATATCACAGGAAAAAGTGAAGAAGCAAAAAGAAAGCTCACATGTGTGCAGATTAAAAATCTTTCTGAAACAATAAAGCTTTTTAAAGTAGATAATGGAAGATACCCTTTAACAGAAGAAGGACTAGAAGCATTAATTACAAACCCAGACCCTGAGGATTTATCATCATATCCAGATAGTCCTTATTTAGCAGATGGAAGGCTTCCAAAAGACTCATGGGGACATAAATATATCTATGCTTTAACAGATGGAGTATTTGAGATTATGTCTTTTGGAGCAGATGGTAAGGAGGGTGGAAAAAAAGAAAATAAAGATATTTTATTTTCTAAATGCAGATAATATTTGCTAAAATTTCAAAAAGATAGCTCAAAACATAAGGCTTTTACTCTTTTTGAAATATTAATTGTAACTATTATAATCTCTCTAGTTTATGCTATGTTTGTGATTAATTTCAAAACAAGCGAAAAAGAAAACATCAAAATAAAAACTCTCAAAGAATACATATCAAAACAAAAATACAATAAATACCTTAAGCTAATATGCCTACAAGATGAAAAGCATTGTAGAATATATTTAGATGATAGTAAAAAATACGACTCATTATTTTTATTTAAAAACAATGAAGAAATAATAGTTTATGATATTGACTTAGAAAGTGAACTGCAAGAAGTAGAGTTTGCAGAATTTGCCATAGATGAATATGAAAGCAAAAAAGTATCTCTAAGTATGGATTTTTTCAGCCCAAACAATCATAAGCCATACTTAATAGATAGTGGAGAGAAAGTTATATTTTTTCCTACCTTTAAAAATATTATAATATTTAAAGATATAGGTAATGCTAGAGAGTTTTTTTTAAAAAACAAAAATGACTTTTTAGATATATATAAAGAGAAAATAAGGGTTGTTAAATAAGGGCCTCTAAAAACCTAAAATAATTTAGATAGTGTTAGATTTTTGTCATATAGTGATTTTGGGTTTTTAGAGGCTCCCTACAAGCGGTATTTGGAACATATGTTGTTTTTTGAGATTATCTTTGTAATAAATTAAAACAGCTTTTTGACTTGTGCTAGTATTTTTATCTTTATATGCTTTAAATTCTGTAATAGAAGTAATTACATCTATATCATTAGCTAGTAATTTTTGCTTATCTAGTTTTTTATATTTTGATTCTGCTCGTAGTAGCTTTTTTTTACCAAATATATAATATATATATGGATATTCATAATTTTTATGTGAGTTTTTACTCCTAAAGCTTAGCATACTTGCCTCTTTTGAATTATATGCTATTATGCTATCTTTATTGGCTTGACTTAAATCCTGTGTTATTGTCGTTAGTAGGCTTGATTGCTCGAGCTTCTTTATATATGCTCTTTGATATGCCTCATTTGATGTTTTTGATACTTGCACACTTTCAAATAATAAAGATAAAACCAATGCTGATATTGTTACTGAGATTAATAATTCTATTAAAGTAAATGATTTTTTCATTCAAATTCTAAATTATAAAAAAAAGATTTTAATTTTTTATCTGATATATTTATTTTTTGCACTTTTACTGCCAATAAAAAGTTTGTGTCTTTGCCTGTTTCTTCTTCTTCGTAATCCTCATATTCATTTGTTTCATTACCTTCTGAGCTATCTTCTAGTAAATCAATAGTTGAGATAACTTTATTTTTATATAAAAGATCAAAACTTTTTAAATATTTTCTTGTAATGTCATCAATTTTAAAATTTGCCTGCACCTTGCTATCTAAATGTAAATTTTTATTATGGCTTTCGGTGCCATAATATGGGGATATTATAGATATTAAAGAACTAGCTTTGTTTTTATTTAAAAAATAAGAATTTAAATGAGTGTTATTATTTCTTACTTGTAATAAAGTTAAAGACATTACAGAAAGTATAGATACGGCGACCATAACCTCCATCAAAGTAAAAGCTCTCATTGTATTTTAATCCAAAAGCCTTTATTTTCTGGAATATGCCTAGGGTTTTTTTGCCATTTACCATCATTATAGGTCCATACTGTTTTAGGGTTTTTAAATTGTTTTTTAATATCCACAAGCAATGTATTTTTATCAACTCCTAATAAATTCCATCCAGAGGTAGTAGAAAAACTATTTAAATGCAAAATATCTTTATTTTTATTGGCATATACCTCACGAAGAGCCTTTTTAGCATTTAGCATAGGATAGCCATCTTCACTTAAATCTGCTGTTTGTTTTATAATCTCTATCGCCTTAGAAGCCAATAAATCACTATCAACCCCCATCATCAATGCCACAACCCCACTCACCAAAGGAGCAGAAGCCGAAGTGCCATGAAAACTAAATCTATAATCACCCTTTAAATATCCATCATTTCCTTGCTCATCTGTCGTAATTAAACCTGCATTTTCACCACCATAAGCATATATGTCTATGTTTTTGCCATAATTGCTATATGCTGTTTTTTGATTAAATTCATTTATAGCCCCCACTCCTAAAACAAACGGCAACTCTGAAAGATCTGATTTATCTATATCTAAATTATAAGCACTATTTCCAGAAGCAAAAACCAACACGGTTCCCTTTCCGCCTCTTCCTTGTTTTGCTAATACTTCTAGTGCATCCTCTAGTGCATCTAATTGCACCAAAGTTCCCCAGCTATTATTAACAACTGCAACATCTTTATCTAAAAAAAAATAAACCGTCTTAATAAATTCAGAAGCCGTATTAGCAAAATTAGCCACATAGTATCTACTCTTAGGAGCAATACCCACACTTCCTATATCATTATCTAATGCAGACATAATGCCTAAACAATGGGTTCCGTGATATGTTTTATCTGTTATATAGTTATTCAAATAAGATTCTATATGAGATTTTTTTAAATCTGGATGAGAGGTATCTATCCCATCATCAATGATACCTATTTTGACATTTTCTCCTTTGGAGTATTTCCATAAAGATTTTATATCCATATTTTCTAAATATGTAGCATACGACATTAATGGATTTAAGCCATAATTATTGATTTTTATTTTAAAATTAGGATGTGCATAGATGATGGATTTGTCTTGATATAATTTATTTGCTATATCGATAGTATCATCTGAATTTTTATTTGTATGAGCTATATATACATTATCTTGGATTTTATTAATCATAGACAGATTGTATTTATGAGTAATAAAACCTAGTTTAGCATTTTTATTTATTTTAAATATGATACCATCATCAACTGATATGCTTTCATTATTTTTTTTGATAATGTAAGAGTTATCAGAAGATCTTGATATGTCTTTTTTTAAAAATATTTTATTATTATTGCTAAAATAATAAGTGCCTACTAGTATTTGTGAAAATACTAGGCAAAGGGCAACTATTTTAGGCATTTAGTTAAAACAGAATTACAATATTTAACAAAATTTTTATCCATAAAAAATCTCTTAGCAGAGTATTCAATTTTATATACCTCTCTAAAACCTTCTTCTATAGAAATAGATTTTATTTTTACATCTTTTCCTATCATTTTAGAAATAAGTTTTTTTGCTTTTGCTTTTGAGGGCTTATAATATTCATTACGACAAGCTATTAAGTCTTTTTCCATAGGTGGTGGTAAAAAAATTATCATAGGAGGTAAAGAATTACAGCCTTTAATCTCGCTTATTTTTTTTTGAAAATCATTTGTTTTTTTAGCCTTTACATTCTTTTGTCCAGCATTTGGCACAGGTGGGGCTCCAAAACCAGGTGGCATAGGTGGCATATCAGATGACATAATAAACACAAAACTAAACACAATCAAAACTAATTTCATTTTAATCCTTTTTTTATATAAAATTTAAGCCAAATATTATACAATATTTTGATTATTTAATGGTTATAGGAGTGCATTTTATGCAAAAAAATATTGTTTATTCGCTAGTATTCGCTGTGGTTTCTGTCTTTTTATTATTTATTATATTTGATTCAGACCCAGAAGAATCTAGTTTAATTATAGATGATGAAGAGGAAAGTGTAAATATTCACATAATGACTGATAAAGATAGTGAAATTAAGCAAAACATATCTATAGAATATAGTGAAAGTGCTAAAAAAGAAAAAAAGAAAAACAATACAGTAAAAGAAAGTGCTAAAAAAGAATCTAGCTATAGTCGTGATGATTATGATAAATTAGCTGATGATATATCTAATGAAGAAAAAAAATATAATGTAAGCACATCAACCACAAGAAGTGGCAAATTTACTTTTAAAGTTGCGAGTTCTGAAAAAATAGCTAAAGCAAATCCTCATGCATTTCCTATGCTTCCTGCTTTTGTAAAGGGCAAAATTGATGGGGTTCCTTATTCGGTTGTTATTCCTATTGATTTACAAAATAAAGATTTGGTTTTAAAAATAGAAAACTCTGATACAGGAGAGATTAAAAGCTTGCCATTTCCTATAAATGAATTAAAAAGTGGTTCTAATGTAGAGGTGGATATTGATTATGATAATATAGATAATTACCACTTAAAGAAAGAGAAATCTGTCTTAGGTCCACCTTCTCCTCCTATTACAGCTCCAAAATTACCAGGGCAGTAATAAAACTAACTTATTGAAGTAGTTTTAGCACCCCTTGTTGCACTGTGCTTGCTTGCGATAATGCATAACTTCCAGCTTGTGCTAGTATATTATTTCTTTTAAAATTAGATGATTCACTAGCAAAATCTGTGTCTCTTATTTGAGATTCTGCAAATTTTACATTTGTTCTAGTAACAGATATATTATTAACTGTTGCTTCTAATTGTATCTGAACTGAACCTAAATCAGATCTAATTCTATCTAGGTTTACAATAGCTGAATCTGCTATATCCATTACAGATTGTGCTCCTACAAAAGTAGTAACACCCGTTGGTAAAAATCCTAGCACTTTCTTGCCAGCAACTACGGTTGGGCTTGTTTGATCAAATGTAAGAGTATGTCTACTAGTATGTGCCCCCATAGCGGAAGCTTGATCACTATTATATGAACCTCTAATACTTCTTAAATTAATAATTGTCTCTGCTGGAGCATTATCATCTTTACCATAACCTACTGAGGTTGCTAAAGTTTCTGTGCCATCCTTATTAATTTGATCAAGAATAACATCTCTAGCATCATTTCTTATTAATGTTAACCTACCATAATTAGTATGCCCTTTAGTGTCTGCTCCATTTAAATCTTTAATATTTGAATTAAGCTCTAGTCCTAAAACATCTAAGCCTTTAACAGCAGAAATTTCAATTCCTCTACCATCAACAGTACTAAGAACCAATTTACCTCTTGCATCTATTGATGCCTGAACACCTGTTTGATCTTTTAAAGTATTAATAGCAGATACCACTTTTCCATCTGAGTCATTAGGGAGGACATCATTCACCGTTCCTAGTCTAACACCATTAATAACTAGTCCCTCAATTCTATTATTTATTGTTTTTCCATCTTCTTCTTTTACTTGATACCCTACTACCTCTTTTCCTGTAGATTGAACAGACCATGAAGCTCTTGTTTGAAGACTATTAGAGTTTTTGTTTATTACTTCTGCCAAAGCCCCTATACCTGTTCCTACTGAATGAGAAATAACCACAGATTCTAGTCTAATATCATCTCGCCCATTAACTGATCTAAACATAAGAGTTACTTCATCTGGTTTTATAATGTTTTGTCCTGTTTCAAATCTGGTTTGACCTATTTTATCTGAAGAGGTAGCTCCTATTGATGCCTTAATTACAGTATTTGAATAAGCACCTATTTGAAACTTTGCATTTGAGTAGCCACCAGCAAGAAGTGATTTTCCATTAAATGTAGTTGTTGCTGCTATATTGTCAAGCTCTTCTAATAATCTTGTAATATCTGCTTGCAGGGCTGTTCTTGATCTAGTTGTTTGACCATCTTGTGCTGATTGAACAGCTTTTACTTTAATAGTATCAAGTATTTTTACTTGTTCATCCATAGCCTTATCTGCTATTTGAATAATGCCTATTGCATCATTCGCATTTCTAATTGCTTGGTCTAGTGATAAAACTTGTGTTCTTAGTGAATTTGCAATCGTTAATCCAGATGCATCATCTGCTGCTTTGTTTAATTTATAACCTGAGCTTAATTTCTCTAAAGAGTTGTCAAGTTGTTTGTTTACATAAACAGCATTTGTGTGTGCTGTCAATGATGATGTATTACTCGCTATTCTAAAACCCATTTTTCCAAATCCTTTTTCACTTGGGATACTTTTATGTTCTGTGATAAATTATCGGTGGTCTTTTTTTAATATTAAGTTTATAAAACTCCCTGATATTGGTATCTTAAAGTGAAAACTTAATTTAAGTTTAAAGCTTTAGATGAGATTTATTATATATTTTTAGAAAATTAAATGCCCTATTTTAGGGAGACTAATAATTGATATTATTTCAGCTTAAGTTAATAAAAAGTTTCCTTTTATATTAACTAAAGTTCAAAGTGTCTTTTGTGTGTAAAAGTATGAATTGAGATTAAAATTATTTCCATTTTGAGATTATCCCATTATGTGGGGATTTCAACAAATTTCAACAAATTTCATCTTTTTGTTAAATTAATTTAAGCTAAAAAGAAAATTAATATGAGTAAGCAATGAGATTTGTCCTAAAAAAGGGCACTCTCCATTTCATTTGGAGCGGTTATTCCCATAAGCTTAAGAATACTTGGAGCAATATTGCTTAATGCTCCATCATTAATTTTATCTACTTTATCACTAATACAAAAACAAAAAACATCAGTAATGGTATGATTTGTTAGCATTTTTCCATTATCGTCTTTCATTTTTTCGCAATTTCCATGGTCGCTAGTGATAATAATATTATACTCTTTATTTGCTTCTAAAATTCTAGCCAAAGACTCGTCCACAACCTCAACAGCCTTAATTCCAGCCTCAAGATTTCCAGTATGTCCTACCATATCCCCATTAGCAAAATTTGCCACGATATAATCATATTTATCTTCCATGGCCCCTATAATACCATCTGCTATTTCTACCGCTCTCATTTGCGGGGCTTCATCATAAGTTCGCACATCCATACTAGGTATTAATTTCCTATCTTCTCCTTTAAATGGGGCATCTAATCCACCATTTAAGAAAAATGTAACATGAGCATATTTCTCTGTTTCAGATATATGAAACTGCCTTAAACCCTCATCACTTATCACCTGAGAAAGAGTATTTTGAATATTTTCTTTTTTTATCCAAACATCACAATTAAACTCATCATTATAAGAAGTCATAGTTAATATATGGACATTTGTTTTATCTTTTTTAAACCCACTAAAACCATCATCATCATACACCTCTACAAGCTCTTTCATCCTATCAGACCTAAAATTACAAAAAACTAAATTATCATTTTCTTTAACCCCGTTATATCCTCCAAAGCAAGCAGGCACAATAAACTCATCATATACATCTTGTTTATACATATCATCTATATAATCATTAATGCTTACATTTTGGGCATTATTTGCATTATTAATCACCTCATAAGCTTCTTGCACTCTATCCCATCTATTATCCCTATCCATAGCATAAAACCTACCCGATATACTAGCTATCTTAATATTATCATCTAATATATCATTAAGCCCATCTACATACACCTTAACCGAATCAGGAGCCACATCTCTACCATCACTAATAATATGCAAATAAACATTCCTATCTTCCCCACATTTCGTAGCCACACCCTTAATATGCTCATCCAATGAATGAACTCCACCATCACTAAGAAGCCCTATAATATGAATATCATTAGAGTTTTCTTTAATCTTTTTATATTCATCCATCTCAAACAAACTATCATCCTTAATAGCCTCACTTATCTTAACCAAATTCTGATAAATAACCCGACCACTCCCTATGCCCATATGCCCAACTTCACTATTTCCCATTTGACCATCTGGTAAGCCCACAGCCTTTCCTGATGTTTTAATTTTAGAATTAGGGTAGTTTGCGAATAGTTTATCGTAGGTGGGAGTATTTGCCATCGCAAATGCATTGTATTTATTGCTTTCGTTGTATCCTATGCCGTCTGTTATTATTAGTATTGCTTTTTTGTTCACTTTTATCCTTTTTGTTTGTTGGTATTTTATAGTTTAAGGTTTAAAGTAAGATAAAACTAAGGCTTCTTAAGCCCTTAAAATAGTGAGGCTTTTATTGTGTTTTGTGTTTTATTTATTTTTATTAAAGATAAGCATCTTTTTCTGTGTGCGACTTTTGATATAGGCATTAAATTATATTTTTGATAAAGTATCACTTCTGCCCTTAATCTATATACTCCCTTAAAGGGTGTTTATAATTTTTATAATTATTTAACAGCTTTGTTGTCATATTCTATATTGAAAGGCACAATTAAATTAGTTTTCTAACATCATTATGAGATGTAGTGTCTAGTGTTCCCATGTGGTAATCTTGGACTGTTTTTGTAATGTCATAAATATCTAAGTAGTCTTGTAGGGCTTCTCTTATAACTTGGGTTTTTTCTTGCCTGTTTTGAGTGCTAAATTACTTAAATCAGATATTAAGGTATCTTCTAATGTGATTGTCATTTTTTTAGCCGTATTACATCCTTTTATTTGCCATACTTTGCCATACTTTATTTAAATAGAAAAACAATGTGGGAATTAGAAAAAATTTGTATACTTTTATTTATTTGCATAATTAAGATTTTTATTTGCATTCTATATCATCATTTTTTTATGAAAAAAACGAAGCAAAAAACCACTCTTTCACTTCCTTGACCCCTTCGTGGCAAACCTTAAAAATATGTCTTAAAGCCTAAAAATTGCAAACTCGCCTTTGGCTCAAATGTCCGATTTTCTGGACAGCTTTAAGACATATTTTTAAGGCTTCGTCATAAGCAGAGGGTGGATAAGGATCTAATAGTTTAAAAGACAGACTACAAGCTAAGGCTTGTAGTCTGGAGTATGTAGGTTTTAGTGATGGAGTTATGTTTTGTCGTATTAGTTCAGTATTTCATTTTATGATTTCTTTTACCATATTCTTTTTGTATGAGTTGCTAATTTAGGAAAACTAGAATCAGTGAAGGGAGACTCTGTAATTTAAATTTTTATAAACCCTCTTTATAGTAATATGATATAATTTGAATTGAAGGTAGCTATCTTCAAAGTTTTAATTTTTAGAAGAATTATATAATGAAAAAATTACTTTTTTTGCTTTTTATTGGTTTACTGTTTTCATCTTGTGGAAGTAGCGATAATGGAGATAAAGATTTGGGTTTTGCTCCTATAAATGCGGATAAATTTGAAGCTAAGTATCTTAATAAAACATTTAAGGCAGTAGAAGAATCTAAACCTACATATGAAGTTACAATAGGCTATAATAAAAAATGGTCTTTAGTTGTAGGCAATATAACAGCATCTATTCCTTACAAATACACATACATAGGTAAAAATATTGGTTCTATAGATGTTGCTGTAAATAATCTTTCTTGCACTATGAATATGACTTTCACATCTGATATTTATATTGATGTTAAAGAGAAATGTAATGATGACACATCAAGTAATTATATTATGGTATTTAATAGTTCAAACTAAAAAATTAGATAATGCCTATTTTACTGGTTCCACCTTTCTCAAGGTGGCAACCTATACAAAATAGTAAATCTCTGACCCGCATTTTTAGCAGAAAAACTATATTTATTCATTAAATTAAATAATTTATCCATATTTGCAATTTTTATGAGTTGTTTTACAGTATTAGGATGATGGGAACGAGTGAGCTGGAGCTTGGGAGACAGCAAAAATATGGGGAACCTCTATTAATTCAAATAATTTAGATAAAATTAGCTATTTATTTTGAATTAATATAGGTTCCCTATACAACATATTGTTTTTATCAAAAAAATGGAAACCTATGTTAATGCATTTATTAATTTTTCTTTTAATTCCTTGAAATTATCATGTTCAAAATCATATGGTAATTTAGGGTATAGTTTTCTGTATATTATAGAAATAATTTTTCTATTTGGATTTAATGTGTTTAATTCCATACATTTCTCAAAACCTTTTAAGCATTCATTT
>JAJVLF010000057.1 GCA_029255845.1 Campylobacterota bacterium
CTATTTTATAAAAATTGCTATAAGGCTAAAATATAATATTAGCTATTTATTTTGAATTAATAGAGGTTCCCTTAAATTTTTATTGCACCAAACAAAATTGAAAATACAATATGCCTTACAATATTTTTAGAGGTTCCCTAAAATTATTATGGCTTACAAACCTTACAAGCTCTATATCCATTTTTTACAGCTTCTCTTTTTGTGCTATAAAAAATCACATTTTCTTTATTAGGCTTTCTTGCACTACAAGATGGCAGACAAAAAATATTCGTTGTTTTTACGGCAGTTAAAAATGAGTCATCATATTTAGTATCTCGGTTTCCTATAAAATTATATTTTTCATTATCATCTAAAATATTAAATCTCTCTATTTTTAAAAGTCGTTTTTTTGCTAATAGCCCACCACCATATCCTCCTAATGTGCCATCGCTACTTATTATTCTATGACAAGGGACTATTAAGGCTATCGCATTTGCACCATTTGCATTAGCTACTGCTCGAACGGCTTTTTCATTATTTATATTTTTAGCTAATTCTAAGTATGATAAAGTGGTTGCATATTCTACATTCATTAAGGCATTCCATACAGTTTTTTGGAAATGAGAGCCTATAAGTAATAGCTCTATGTCAAAAACTTTTCTATTTCCACTTAGGTATTCATCGATTTGTGTTTTTGCTTTTGATAAAATTTCATCATCTTTTTCTATAAATTCTGCTTTAAGATTTGTTTTAATTCTATTATCAACAGTTTTTCTCATTCTTCTATATCTAAAATCAAGAATGCAAAGCTTATCACCATAAGAGCCTAAAATCAACTCCCCAATAATACTCTTATGATATGCTATATGTATGCTATTCATATCTTAAAACATCAATAATATTAATATCACTAGCCTTATATGCGGGATATATGGATGATACTAATATGATTATGCTAGAGCCTATTAAAATGGATACAAAATCAAATACTTCTAAGGACATTGGTATCGTAGAGGTGCCATATACATCGACTGGTAGGCTTATAATGTCAAAATTTCCTAATACATAAATCCCTAAAAATCCCAATAAAATACCTGCTATTATTCCACTTGAGCCTATTATTAAACCAAAGAAGAAAAATGTTTTTTGGATTTCTTTTCTTGTTGCTCCTAGTGATAAAAGCAAGGCTATCTCTTTTCTTCTATTCATTATACTAATTAATAATGATGATATTATATTTAATGAAGCTACTAATATAATTATCATTAAAACTATAAATAATGCCTTTTCTTCTAATTGCTGAGCTTCAAAAAAACCTGAATTTTGCTCCCACCATCCTATTATATTATATTCTGGATAATCTTGTTTTAATAATTTAATATCCTCAAAGGGGTTCTCACTCCAAATATGGACACCATCATAATTTGATTTTTGTGTAATCTTTCTTAAAGAAGTAATCGGCACATATACATAAATGCTATCATAGGTGGAAAGACCTGATGAGTATTTATATTTTAATGTAAATTTCTTAACAGTAGGAAAAGAATTAAATCCACTAGCCACCACATTAGTAAATGTGAATTTAGCTTTTTTAGAATCTGGAAGATATATGCTATGAGCTAAACTCTCCCCTACCAATGCTTCAAACCTTATAGGTTCTTTATCTTTAAGAGCTTTTTTTATGACTTGATTTACTTCTTTTTCTGCTTTAAAATCAACCCCATAAACGACAACTCCTTGCATTCCATTGTCATTACTTAATACAGCATCCTCACTTAAATATGGGGAAAGTTTCCAGCTAGAATGCTTTTCATTAATTTCTTTTAAAAGGACATCATCAACTTTACCAAAAAAGCTACTATTAATAGTAAGAGGATAATTCATAGAAAAAAGTTTCTTTTTAAATTCATCACTAAGACCATTAGTAATAGCCATAGTTATCATTAAGACAGCAACCCCTAAAGCCACTCCCATAAAAGCTAATAAAGAAGTAATAGAAATAAATGGTTGTGTATTATCGTATCTGATATACTTTTTTACTAGCATCCATTCTAGCATAAACTATTGACCTTTATTCGCAAATGCCCCTACTTTAGGACCACTCTTCCCACAGCATTGCTTGTATTTTTTCCCACTTCCACAAGGACAAGCTGAATTTCTTTGAGGTTTTTTGGCAGGTTTATTTTTCTCATCCATATTTCTAGTAAGAGACATTTCACTTTCATCTACTTCATTAAGTATATTTGGAATTTCCTGCTCTACTTGCAATTGCACTAAAAATAAAGCCTTAAATGTATCAAGCTTACTTCTTAAAATAAATTCCTCAAATAAATTAAAACTCTCTCTCTTATACTCAGTTAAAGGGTCTTTTTGATTATATCCTCGCAAACCAATACCAGTTTTAATTAAATCCATTTGATATAAATGCTCTCTATAAAGAGTATCTAAAGTCTGAAGATATATCATTCTTTCTAGCTCACCTATCTGCTCATCTGAAAATTTTTCTAGTTTTTTATGATATTCTCCATCTAAAATACTAACTAATTTTTCAAATAAATCCTCATAAGACTTTTCACTAAAATCTATTTCAATATGAGCCTCTTCTAATAAAAGAGATTTTAATTTATCTATATCATAATCTTCCCCATCACCACCATCTATGATGTCGCATTTATCAAAAGTATGCAGGACATATTCTTTTAAATTTTCTAATACTTTTTCATGAATATCTATTTTATTAGAAATAATATTTCTCCTAAAAGAATAAACTATTTTTCTTTGCTCATTTGAGACATCATCAAACTCTAATAAATGCTTTCTTGATTCAAAGTTCATAGTTTCAACTTTTTTCTGTGCATTTTCCACAGATTTAGTTACCAAAGAAGACTCAATATGCTCTCCTTCATCTACTCCCATTTTATTCATAATATTTTTAATCTTATCAGAACCAAAAATACGAAGCAAACTATCATCAAGAGATAAATAAAATTGACTTTCTCCATTATCCCCTTGTCGCCCACTTCTTCCTCGAAGCTGATTGTCTATTCTTCGGCTTTCATGTCTTTCAGTCCCTAAGATAAAAACACCTCCAATCTCATTAACCTCTTCACTAATTTTAATATCAACACCCCTACCAGCCATATTAGTAGCGATAGTTACAGCTCCTTTTTTTCCAGCTTGTTCTATAATATGTGCCTCTTTTGTATGCTGTTTCGCATTTAAAACCGAATGAGCTATTTTTGATTTTTTTAGCAAACTATGGAGATGTTCGCTTTGCTCAATAGAAGCCGTCCCCACTAGTATAGGCTGACCTGTCTTATGTAGGGATTTTATTTTTTCTATTACGGCTTCAAATTTTTCTTTATTAGATTTAAAAATCAAATCATTTTTATCTTTTCTTAGCACAGGGACATTAGTAGGAATAGATATTACATCTAAATTATATATATCTAAAAACTCCGTAGCCTCTGTCTGAGCTGTCCCTGTCATACCTGCAAGCTTATCATACATCCTAAAATAATTTTGAAAAGTAATATCTGCTAGAGTTTGGCTCTCTTCTTGGATTATAACTCCCTCTTTCGCTTCTAAGGCTTGATGAAGCCCATCAGAGTATCGTCTGCCCTCACTTAATCTACCTGTAAATTCATCAATAATAATAATCTCATTATTTTGCACAACATAATCTTTATCTTTCTCAAATAAATAATTAGCCTTTAATGCTTGATCTAAATGATGAGCTAAATGAGAATTTTCCATATCATATAAGTTTTTAACCTCAAATTCAAGCTCCGCTCTTTCAAAGCCTTCTTCATTTACTAAAATAACTCTATTTTTTTCATCCACAGTAAAATGAACATCTTTTTTCAAAGAAAAAGAAACTAAATTCGCCTTATGATAATTATCAAGCTTATTTTTAGTAGGTCCAGAAATAATCAAAGGAGTTCTAGCCTCATCGATAAGGATAGAATCCACCTCATCCACAATAGCAAAACTATGTTTTTTTTGCATAATGGATTTATCATCATATTTCATATTATCTCGTAAATAATCAAAACCAAATTCATTATTAGTCCCATAAACTATATCACATTGATAGCTATCCATCCGAGTTTCACTTTCTTGCCCATTCCCTAAAATAACTCCTACACTAAGGCTAAAAAACTCATAAAGAGGTATCATATCCTCAGAATCTCTTTTAGCAAGATAATCATTAACCGTGACAATATGCACAGAATGCCCACTTAAAGCATTTAAAATAGCAGGAAGAGTAGCAACTAAAGTCTTCCCTTCTCCTGTTTTCATCTCCGCAATACGACCATCATTAAGAACCATCCCACCAATAAGCTGGACATCATAATGCCGTAATCCCAAAACCCTAGTGCTAGCTTCTCTAATCAATGCAAAAACTTCAGGCATAACACTTTCTAAATCATTATCAATAATAGATTTTTTTATTTCCAAAAACCTAGCCTTAAGCTCATCATCACTTTTATTAGAGAAATCCTCACTAAAAGAATTTATACTATTTAATTTCTTACCATATTTTTTTAATTCTTTTTTATTTCTAGTCCCAATTATTTTTTCTATTATAAATTTCAACATTCAAAGACCTTTTAAATTATTTATTTCTTAAGGAGTAGATTATACTAAAATACTCTAAGAAATCTATAAAACCAATAGAACCTATAAAAACTAAAAATTGTATAATAAGCTATTATTAAAAATCAAGGACAAAATAAGTGGAATTACCTATTCATTATATGGCAATAATATTCCCCATAGTAGGATTTGCTTCTGGCTTAATGGGAGTGGGTGGGGGACTTGTGCTAATGCCCATATTATTAGCTCTTGGCATAGATATGAAAATAGCCGTTGGTATTTCTGTAGTCCAAATGGTAAGTGCTTCATCTTTCGGAACGATTTTAAATTACAAAAGCTCCACTTTAAACATAAAAAACTCCTTAATTATGGGTTTTGGAGGTTTTTTAGGTGCGATAACAGGAGTCTATATGTTAAGCATTATAGAAAGCATAGTTTTACAATACCTATTTTTATCCATACTATCATTAGCCATAATCCAATCTTTAGGATTTATAAAACCAATCGAGTTCCTAGAAAATATGCATTTACAATTAAATAAAAAAATAATTTTTTCTATAGGATTAATATCAGGTGGCATATGTATCCCCATAGGAGTAGGTGGAGGTGTAGTAATAATAGCATTTTTCTCACTATTAGGACTAGAAGCAAAAAAAGTATCTTCTATGTCTTTATTCTTTGTATTATTCACTTCCCTATCAGCTTTGATTTCTATTTACTGGACTAGCAGTGATTTAGTATTAGAGTATCAAGACATAATGTCCATAGCCATATTTACTATGATAGGCTCATCCTTAGGGATATATACTAAAAATAAACTGCATAATGATTTTTACAAAAAGTTATTTCTACCATTATATGTATCTTCTTTGCTTACTACTTTGTATGCTATTTATTGAGGTGGTTATCATTAAGCTAAGCGATAAATCGCCTATCTTAATGACGATTACAGAGAACGGATTACAGATTACGGAGTAAAGAAATTAAGACACCTAAATACTCTTTTTTTCTGTAATCCGTAATCTGTAATCCGTATTCTGCCATTAAGTCTTAACTTAATGGCAATGGAGTTTCCCTTAAAAAAAATGGAAATGTTTTAATAAGTAGAATAATCCATCGCAAAATCAGGATGAGATAACTCTATATAGCTTTCTTCATATATTTCTCTCGATAAAGCAAATATATTTGTATTATCTTCTAAATGCAATAAATAATAATTTTTAGATATTTCTTCTATTTTCTCAAAATCATATTTTAAAAGTTCTTGTTTGCAATTTGTGTTTTTTTTACATTTTACTAAAATGTCATTATTTACACCGAGAATAGCTCCATCTTTTGTGGTGTAGTATTTAATATTTACTTTTTCTGAGTGTGTATCTTTGTGGTGTCTACTTATATTTAATTTTATTTCTTTTAAATGTATCTTTTTGTCATCGCTATAGTAATATTCATCATTATATCCTAGAGAGATTATTAAAATTATTAAAATTATTTTTTTCATTTATATGTCTTTAAGTTGGGGTTATGGTAGTTCTAGTATTGGTGATGGAGGTGTTTTGTAGTCCTCAATATTCATACTAGCTTTTTGAGCTTTTTTTGGAGTTTCTGTAAATAATGTGTCTAAAAACTCAATACCAATATTTCTTTTATCTAAAACTATATTGCTTCCCTCTATATTGACATTTAAGATATTATCTCCCATAACTTTATGAGTTATCGTTAAATCTTTAGATATGCTAAAGTCCTTTGGTAGATTCGTTATGTTTATATGGCTTTTTAAGTTTGTTATAGATTCTTTAAGTTTTACATCTTTAAAAGTAAATGAAACATTACCTTCTATGTATTTATCACTCTCATAATATGCAACATCATTTTTTACTTTAACGCTAGAATAAGGAAATATAAAAATAGACATACTATCTTTTGCTAAATAGTTGTCTTTATCCATTATATCTTTAGCACAAGTTGCTTTATCGAGAATACTTGTATCATATACTCCATAAATAGAAGCTTCGTATTCTATTTTTACATCATTAGTGTTATTGGTGTGTGTGTATTCTTTTTCGCAAAATGCATTCATAGGTATTGCTAATATAGCTCCATTTTTACCTTTGCCTTCTTCTGTGGAGTTAGCATCATTTGATGTTAATGTAGAATAAATAAGAGTCCCATCTTTTTTTGTTATTTGTAAAATAAAAGCTCTATTAAGAGCCTTGTATTGCTCATCATAAGTCCAAGAGAATTGAGGAGTCATCATTAAAAACTCAGATGTTAAAGAATTATTGTCTCCTGTAGAATTAGAGCTTATTTTAAGCTTAAAGTCTTCAAGTAAAGGATTGAGAAATTTTCCTATTTTGATATTACTAGCAGAACTATCTATTTTAGCACTCTCAAAAGTCTTTCCTATTGGAGAAAAACCATCAAATGCTTTAGCATTATATATGGGCATCCATTTTCTATCTAATGTATAATTCCATATTGATGTTTTATCATTATCAATTGCTTTTGATAAAAAGGACATTCCATCTTTATCTATCCAAAAATAATAAGCTACTTTATATGTTTTTATATCATTATCTTCAGTTAATGTATCAGCACTAAAAGGCAATGGTGGTGCTGGGTTGGGATTAGGAGGTGTATTTTCATCTCCATTTGAGTTATTGTCATCATCTGAGTCATTAAGCATTTTTAGTTTTATATTGCCATCTTCAAAAGATACAGATTCATATATTTTTCCTGCTTTACCAAATCCATCAAAAGCATTTGCATTATGAAATGGTTTCCATTTTCTTTCTTCTGTATAAAGCCATATAGAGTATTGATTATCGCTTCTTTTTTTGCCTAAGTAGTATTCATTCTTATCATTTTTCCAGTAATAATAATATAAAGGTATTTCTTTATCTTGCATACCTTTAGCCAACATTAGGGGATCTGGTAAGAGTATATTATAGGCTAATGCTATAAACACAAAGTATTTCAATATTCCATCCTTGAATAAAAGTAATTTATAAAATAATAATTATCCTTTAATCGTTTATTTTTTCTTTTTCTTAACTCCTTTAAGCAAAATACCTCCACATATAATAAGACTAATACCACAAAAGACCAATAAACTCGGAATTTCATCACCAAGCAAAACTCCTAAAAATATAGAGAAAGGCACAGTTGAATAACCTATCGTCCCTGCTATTCCTGTTTTGATATTTTCATAAGCTTTAGTCATAAAGTATTGTGCTATCGTCCCGCTAAAGCCAAGAGCAATAATAAATATAATGGTGTAAAAACTAGGCATAATAAATTTAGAAAACATAAACTCAAAACCATTAGGAATTTCTATATAATGAGATAGCATAAGTAAAATAAAAGGAAATATAGTGCCTATGGCAACAAAAGAAAATAAAATCTCTCTAGTATTGTAAATACCTTTAAGTTTTCTAATAGAAGTATAAGCCAACCCCGCTACCATCCCACTTAAAAAGCCAAATATCATCCCTATATCAAAAGATAATCCATTAGGAATAAAAATAACAATAACACCGATAAAAGCGACTAGTATTCCTATTATTTGTTTTGTTTTTAATCTCTCATATAAAAATATAAAAGAAAATAAAGCTCCAAATAAAGGAGATGTTTTATTTAAAGTAACAGCAACACCTAAAGAAATATTTTGTATGGCATAAAAATATAATAAAATCCCAACAAAACCTAAAAAACCTCTACTAAATAATAAAGAAGCATTCCCTCCTTTAGATACAGTAGGCATTTTATATAAAGAAATAGATATGATTATCAATCCTATAAGATTTCTAAAAAATACAGCTTCTAAGGAGCTTATTTCCATAGTTACTATCTTTGTAAAAAACCCGCTAAAAGAAGAGATAACCGAGGCTATTAGCATATATATTATGTTTTGATTTGCATTTGTCATTTATTTTTTTTTAAAAACACATCAAAAAAATAATTTGTAATTACCTTAAATTTAGAAATACTAAGAGCTAATGAACCACTAGATACATCTTCTCTTATAGTGCTACCCGCTCCTATAATGACATTATCCTCTAAATTTACAGGAGCTACTAGCTCTACTCCACTACCTATAAAAACATTCTTTCCTATATTGGTTTTATGTTTATTAAATCCATCATAATTGCAAGTAATAGTCCCAGCCCCTATATTTGTGCCTTCTTTAATATCTGAATCTCCTAAATAGCTTAAATGTCCCGCTTTTACTTTATAAAGAGTAGATTTTTTTGTTTCTACGAAATTACCTATATGGCTTTTTTCAATATGACTATGAGGTCTTATTCTTGCCATTGGACCTATTTCACTATCTATTATTTTTGCATTCTCTATGATGGAGCCAGTTTTTATATAAGAGTTTTCTATTATGCAAGCCCCTTTTATATGGACATTATTTTCTATTTCACATTCACCTTTAAAAATAACATCAGGCTCTATGTATATTGTCTTAGGGAAAAGCATTTTAATGCCCTCATTCATCCACTTAGCTTTAATCTCATCTTGCATCATTTCTTCTGCTATTGCTAATTCATATTTTGAATTTACACCTTTTAGGTATTTTTCAGGTAGGATATTTTTTTTAATTATTTTATTATCATTTTTAGCTAAAGCAATTATATCTGTTAAGTAATATTCTTTTGAATTATTATCATTTGATACTTTATGGACATAATCTTCTAATATTTCTTTTGTAAATAAATACACTCCACTATTAACTTCGCAAATTTCTAACTCTTTACTAGTAGCATCTTTTTGCTCTACAATTTTTAAGACATTTTCACCCTCGCAAACTACACGACCATAACCATAAGGTTCATTAACTCGCATAGCTCCTATAACTATATCACTTTTAATAAACATAGTTTTTAAAATATCAGAATTGATTAATGGCATATCTCCATTTAAGATTAATACACTTTCATTTTTTATAATAATATTTCGTAATGCTCCTGCTGTCCCTGGGTAGTTTTCGTAATCTTGAATATGAAAATTCAAATCATCAAATGTGGAAGTTAAATAATCTTCTATTTTTTCTTTATCATTATATAAAACAATATGAATATCATCACTAATTTCTTTTGCTGTTTTAACTATATGATAAATCATAGGATATGATGATATTTTTTGCAAAACTTTAGGAATAGAGGACTTCATTCTTTTACCTTGTCCTGCTGATAATATGATTACTGAATGCATTATAGAAAAACCTTTTATTGAAAACTTATAAATGACGATATTTTATCATAAATATGGTAGAATACTCACCATATAAAATAAATTAATAGGTTGTGTATGGATTTAGCTTCGGTTATTGGTAATGTTTTAGTATGGATACTTATTCTTTCAGCTATGGCTCTTGGTGTTGGTATTGTTGCATATGTTGATATTCCTTCTGTTTTAATTGTTATCGGTGGTTCTTTAGGTGCTTTGCTTATTGGTAATAAAATGGAAAGTATGGCGGGACTAGTAGGTGTTTTTATGATATCTATCAAACCTCCAGAAATAGATGTGCCAGGAACAATTAAAAAACTAGTAGAATATGCTATGCAAGCTAGAAGAGATGGTATATTATCTCTTGAAAGTGCTGTTGGAAATGAGGATAATGCTTTTTTAAAAAAAGGTCTTCAAATGGCAGTAGATGGAATGGAGCCTGATATTGTAAAAACATTACTAGAGACAGAGCAAGAAGCAGCTGATGCAAGGCATAAAACGGGTATTGCTATGTTTAATGACTGGGGTGGTTTTGCTGGTGCTTATGGGTTAATTGGAACTCTTGTTGGGCTAGTTGCGATGCTTGTTAATATGTCTGACCCTGCAGCTATTGGACCATCTATGGCGGTTGCACTTCTTACGACAATGTATGGGGCGATGATTGCAAATATGATTACAGGTCCTGTTTCTACGATATTAGCTGTTAGAAATGGCGATGAAATGATATATATGATTATTATGATTGAAGGGATTAATTCAATTCAAGCAGGAGATAATCCTAGAGTTTTAGAAAGTAAATTATTATCTTATTTGCCAGAATCTAAAAGAGAAAGCCAATTTGAGTAAAATTATAAATGTCTGACAAATGTAAATGCGAAGAATGTGAAAGATGTTTGCCTGCATGGCTAGCTGCATTTGGAGATTTGATGAGTCTTTTATTATGTTTTTTCGTTCTTTTGCTTTCTATGGCTACTATGGATGCTGTAAAAGTTAGAGAAGCTGTAGGCTCATTTAAAGGAACTCTTGGTATTTTGCCAGGAAGTGAGCTACTAGAAGCTAGTAAGTTTTTCGCTATGCCTCAAAATCAACCTGTGGATGGGGAAGAAAGCTCTGCAGCATTAGATCATCTTAGAGACCCCGTAGCAGAAATAAATCAAATATTCGCTTCTATGAATCAAGAAATAGCCACTATTGAAGAAAGTGAAAATGGATTTACTCTAAGATTGCCATCTTCTCTTTTATTTTCAAAAGAACAAACTGATATTCAATTTGAAGATGCTTTTTTATTCATAAAAAGAGTAGCGATGATTATAAAAAAACTACCAAATGCAATGGAAATATCTGTGAGAGGTCATACAGATAATGTCCCCCCATCAACTAATTTATATGCTGATAATTGGGAGCTTTCAAGTGCTAGAGCTATTTCTGTATTAAAACAATTCTTAAAAGAGGGAGTGAGAAAAGATAGCATACATGCTGCTGGATTTTCAGACACAAAAGCTCTAGCTTCCAATGTAACAGAAGAAGGAAGAAAGAAAAACAGAAGAGTAGAAATTTTCTTTTTCTCAGACAAAAAAACCAAACAACTAAAAGATCCTTTAAAATTAAAACAATCTATTCTTGATGGTTAGACATTGATTAAAATTGTATTAATTTGTCTTTCTGTATTTGTTTTTGGAGCAGATCCAGCCCCACAAATCCCTGCAGTGAATTTATCTCTAACAGCCCCTAGCACACCTGCACAGCTTGTAACTACATTAAATGTAGTATTAGTATTAACCCTTCTAGTCTTAGCACCATCCTTAGTGCTTGTAATGACAAGCTTTTTAAGAGTTTTAATCGTATTTTCTTTTCTAAAAACAGCCCTAGGAACTCAGCAAACCCCACCAGCTCAACTTCTAGTATCCCTAGCATTAATGGTTTCTATGTTTATTATGGAGCCAGTTTTTAGAAGCTCCTATGATACAGCTATTAAGCCATATTTAGATGAAAAAATTGGCTATCAAGAAGCATTTGAAAAAGGATTAAAACCTTTTAAAAGTTTTATGCTAAACAACACAAGAGAAAAAGACTTAGCCTTATTTTATAGAATAAGACAGCTACCAAACCCAAACACAATAGAAGATGTGCCAATCACAATTTTAATACCAGCATTTATGTTAAGTGAATTAAAAACTGCCTTTGAAATAGGCTTTTTATTATATTTACCATTTCTGGTGGTAGATATGGTCGTAAGCTCTGTCCTAATGGCTATGGGTATGATGATGTTACCTCCCATAACCATATCACTACCTTTTAAACTTTTGGTTTTCGTTTTAGTTGATGGGTGGAATTTACTTACATTAGGACTCGTTCAGAGCTTTAGGTAGTGGTCTCTAATTAATAGAGGTTCCCTATAGGCTTATTTTACTAGCTATAGCACTTATATCTTCCTCTAAAAACAAAACATCTTCATTAATAGCTTGATAATAAGGATATGTAATTTCCCTAAAGCTTTCTTTTTCTCTAAATAAATTAATACAAAATAAATAATCCATATCCCTCAAAGCATTTTTTGAAAGAATGCTATCATTAATAGAGCCTAATCCACTATGAGAAACTAGCAATGTTTTTGCTTGAAATAATTTAATTAAATCAATCATAAAAAAATCTTTTTCTATTGGGACAAATAAGCCACCAGCACCCTCTATGATTACTATATCACATAATTCTTTTATTTTTTCTAAGCTTGAAAGTAGCTTTTCTTTTAAGATGGGGGTATTATTTTTAGCTACTATGGGAGCAGATGGTAGCTTGAATTGATAAGGGCATATATCATCTATTGTTAAATCATTTATATTTTTATTGTATTTTTTAGCTTCTTTTAATAGGGCGAAAGAGTCTGTTTCTTCTATTTTATTAAAGCCTGTTTCTATTGGCTTATAGACTCCTACTTTATAGCCTTGTTTTGAAAATTCTTTTATTAAAAGCTTGCTTGCATAGGTTTTGCCTATGTTTGTGTTTGTGGCTGTAATGAAGATATTCATTACAAATTGTATTTTTGTTTATACTTTTTTAAATCAGGCATATATCCATTGTCCATTTCTTTTTTAATTTCTCTCATCATTTTTTGTTTATTTTCTGCTTTGTTTGATACAGACCTTTCTTCTAGCATTCCATCTGTAACCATACCCATAACAAAACCAAAAATAAATACCAATGTATATGTCATCTTTTTCTCCAATATGATATAAT
>JAJVLF010000058.1 GCA_029255845.1 Campylobacterota bacterium
AACTAAAACAAAGAAACACAAAATGCCACAATTATCAAAATTTAGGGTCAGGTAACAACCCACCACCTAATTAAAGAAAAAAATGTTAAAATACCATTTTAGGGTCTAGTAGCAACTCACTACTTTTAATAAATAAGTAGTGAGTTGCTACCATACCCTTTTATTAGAGGGGTTTAGGTGGTGGGTTGTTACCTGACCCTAAATTTTTAAATTTTAAATTTCCTCCCATTTATGTAAATCTTTATATGAATTACTATTTAAAGCAAAAGAAATTCTTTAATCATTTAAATTACTACAAAGTAAAGGTATCAATAATGAAAGCCGATATAATACCTACGCTAGGCTACATAATAAAACTAAAGAATATCAATATGCAAAAACTAAACGAGCTAACACTAAAGCAAAGAGAAAAACTTTTTAGAGAGCTAAGAGTTTTAATCACTCATCACTCAAATGCAATGGAAGGAGCTACATTGTCATTTGGTGAAACAAAAGAATTATTAGAGCACGGGAATACAGCAGATAGTAAGCCACTTGCTGAGCAACTTGTGGTATTAGGGTTTGCAAAAGCATATGATGTGATTGTTCGTGAAGCTTCAAATAAAGATAATGCTATTGATAGTAGCTTTATTAAAGATATACATTCTATTATGTTTGAAAATGCTTTTGGGGTATCGCCAGAGTATGTATCAAAGCCAATTGGGGCATATAGGCTAGATGAAAGACATATTAAAGGGATAGATATACATTTATCTTTGCCTCATATGATTTCAAATGATTTAGAAAACTTACTATATACAAATAAAGATAAAGGTATGAGCTTATTGGATATAGCAAATTTTCATATTCAGTTTGAAAGAATACATCCATTTGCTGATGGCAATGGAAGAGTGGGAAGATTAATAATGGTATATCAAGCTATACAAAATAATATCATCCCACCATTAATTGAAAATGAACATAGAGATGATTATTTAAAGGCTATAAATGATAAAGATGATTTATATATATTTCTTGATGAAAGTATAAAAAATAGCTTAGAATTGATAGAATAAAGAAATTTAGAGTCAGATAATGAAAATACACTTTCGCTAATCACAGAAAGCTCTAATCTTATAATATACATATTGCTAATACGACAAGATAATTTAATCATTAAATAGAAACCAACTTCTATAGTTCACCTTTTTAAGGTGGAATGTATAAATTTCTCTTAAAGAAAAAAGTCTGATATTAAATAATTTGCTTATCTTTTATCTCTAAGATAAAACTATACAACTGCTCTTTTAATGCTGATATTGTTATATTTGCATTATTTCCGTGATATTCTATATCTTCTTCTATGATTTCATATTCTTTCATTATATGCCTAAATAAATTTAGATTTTTTAGGTGGATTGTTTTTGTTAGTTTTTCTAATTTCATATATGTTTTTAAAGTTGCATTTTCCATTGCTAGTTTTGCTGAATTTCCATAAGCTCTTATAAGTCCTCCTGCACCTAGTTTAACTCCTCCAAAATATCTTGATACTATTATTGCTGTGTTTATTATATTTGTTTTTCTTATTATATTTAAGATTGGTTTTCCCCCACATCCCTTTGGCTCACCGTCATCATTTTCTTTTTCAAATAAATTATTGGCTACTTCATATCTGTATGCCCATACATGATGGGATGCTTTTGGGTGTTTTTCATTTGCTAATTCTAATGCTTCTTTGAAGTCTTTAAATGGGCATATTGTAGCTATAAATTTTGATTTATTAATTTCGTATGTAATTTGTGAAGTTTCATCAATGTAAAACATTAAAAACCATCATCTTCTAATTGATTGATTATGCTCGTAGCATAAGAGCCACTTGGTAGCTCAAATATGAAAATAATTTTTTTCATATTTTTAAAATGCTCATCATCAAGTATTTCATAGCTTAAGTCATCTATTTTTATAAAGATATTTCTTTTATGTGGCTTCATATTTAGGCTTAAAAAATCCTCTCTTTTAATGCCACTTTTAGTGAGAATGTCATTTTCATATTTACTTACTGTTTTATTATTGTTTTCTGTTTCACTAATTAAAAATAATTCATCATCTTTTTCAAAAGAAATATTTTTAATTGTTTCATTGAAAACAAAAGATTGATATGCATTAATAAAAAATACTTTTTCTCTATTATTAAGAGTTTCTATTGCACCTTTGAAATCTTGATTATTTTTTTGTAGATATTCTAAAATTGGCTTTAGTTTCGATAAATTGGGCGGTAATTTATTTAATGCTTCAGTTATAGTTTCTTCTTCATCTAAGTTATGCTTTTGAATAAAGTTAATAAAATTAATAAAATCATTATTATCTTTTTTATCTTTATCAATTGAGGTCAGCATAATACATAGAGCCTCTTTGTAGTCTTTTTTGATTATATTTTCGCCTATAATATGGGAATTATTAGCAAATCCAAATCTTTGCTTCCCAAAGAAATTTATAAAGTATTTATTTTTAAATTGTTTTGCTTTGTTTTCTAAGTTTTGATTTATATTTCTTGCTGTTATCTTGAAGCTATTTTTTTTATTTTCACCTATATATAGCTTAGATGGAAACTCTCCTAGATATTCTATTTCTAAATCTTTAATGTGATTTTTAAAAAATTCTACATTTCTTTCAATTAAAATTCGTTTTGCATTTTCTATACAGATTAGTCCAGAAGTTATTGCATTTTTATCTTTTCTTCCGCAAAAAGTAATGTGTTTTTCTTTTTTTCTAAAGACTTCAGCTATTTTTGAGATAGCCCTCATTTGTTCGTAGTTTGTTTTTTTGAGTAAAAAGTAGTAGTAAAATTTATTAGAGTATTTTTTTTCTTTATTTAAAAAATACTCTAAATCATAAATTTCATCAACAACAAAGTCTTCTGTTTTGTAATTTAATGTCAATTATTAGCAAGCAGGTATTGATGGTGGAGTTTCTCCATCTTCTGCTACTGGTTTCGTGCAAGGATCATCAGGGTTATCATTACCTTGCGATGGATTATTGCTACCATTATTGTTTTTATTGCCATCAGAGGTAACATCTCCTCCGCAAGATACTATAAAAATAAAGATGAATATGTATGCTAGTATTTTTTTCATTTTAAACCTTTGGATTAACCAATCCAGAATCTTTTACTGGTGGAGTAAAACTTCCTGGATCACTTGGAGTGTTATTATTGTTGTTGTTGTTATTGTTATTATTATTCGTGTTTGTATTTGTATTACTATTGCCACTACCCTTATTTCCATCACTTGATACTTCACCTCCACAGGCGATAAACATTAGTGCTATAAATAATATAATTATTTTTTTCATTTTATTTTCCTTTTATTTCTTTCTGAGACATACACCAGGAGAAGGTGCTCTGTCCCCAAAATCATCGACATAAGAGGTGCAATTATCATCATTCGTATTGCTATCATCTTTTTTAGTGTCATCTTTTGTATCATCATCTTTCTTTTTATCATCTGTTTTATCATCATCTTTTTTAGTGTCATCTTTTGTATCATCATCTGTTTTATTATCATCAGTGTTTGGATTATTACCTGTATCACCTACATCAAGTAATCTATCAGGCAAATCAGGGAATTTAGGCAATTGTTGACCATCTGTGGATGACCCTCCATCAATAGCTTTATGAAATGTTACTTTTTTATTATCTTTACTAAAAGAAAAAGATAATTTATTTAAAGTATCACTCCAAGCAAAATATCCCTTATTCGTAGAACCAACTATTTTATTAATAGTAGAGGCTTTTTTATCTAAAGCAACCCAATCATATTTAGTCTGATTATCTTCATCTATATCAAATAAATACACAAAGTAAAAGCTAGGATCTGATACTACAACTTCATCGATAATTTTCCAACCAAAGATATTATTACTTGTGGCTTTATCTCCCTTTAATTGGTGATAAACATTGTCAGCTACATATACAAAATCCCAAGCAGATTCTATATTAGCAAAGTCATATTTATAAAATATACCATGAACATCAAATTGCTTATTAACCATTAATGCCTGAAACTTATCTAAGCTAGTAGGAAATAAAGAAACAATAAAATATAAAAAAAGCATAGTCTTTTTCATAAATTCACCTAAAAATTAAATTACTAATACAAGAATATAAGCAATATTAATTCCAAAAATAAGTTTTACCTTAAGAAAATATTACTTTTAGAGGCTTCCTTTTATAAATAGCTATAAGGATACATAAGAAATAATGCTATATTCTTAGCTTTATCGCTAATATTCTTACTTTTTCTTAGTATGTTTATTATCTCATAATATTCTTTAAAACTATCTTTATTTGTTATCATTTCTATTAATGTTTGCTCGGCTGTTTTTTGCAAATCACAAACTTTATCTTCAGAAACTAAAATACTTTCATAAAATGAAGTCATTTCATCAATATTTTTTGATTGGATGATATTAATTATATTTTTTAAAGACTCAATATATAGCTTATGTATAGGCACTATATGCTCACTTATATGCTCTATATTCATCTTTTTATTTTCATTATTATAATTAATAAATGCCCTCACATTATCTGATATTTTAAGTATCAAATCTGATACTTTAAGATATGAAACTAATATCTTTAAATCCTTAGCCTCTGGCGAATGCAAGGCGATTGTAGCTACAATAGTATCATCTATTTTATTTATTTTTCTTTTTATTTTCTTTTTATTTTCTATATATTTTAAATGATATTTTTCTATATCTATTTCAGTCCCATTTTTTGTCCCAATTTCTTTAATTATTGATTTATTGGCTTTTATTATTTTCTTCAAAGAAGAAATAATATCTTTTTCTATTATTTTTATTTTATTTCTATAGCTTACTAGCATTATCCAAATCTCCCCGTAATGTAATCTTCTGTTTTTTTCTTTTTAGGATTTACAAATATATTCTCTGTTGTATTATATTCTATCAAATTCCCCATATGAAAAAATGCAGTCATATCTGCCACTCTACCCGCTTGTTGCATATTATGAGTTACCACAACAATAGTATATTTTTTTTTAAGTTCCAGCATTAAAGCTTCTATCTTCTCCGTAGAAATAGGGTCTAATGCACTTGTAGGCTCATCCATTAAAATAACATCTGGCTTAATAGCGATAGCACGAGCTATACATAATCTTTGTTGCTGCCCTCCACTTAGGCTTGTTCCAGGCTCATTTAATATATCTTTTGCTTCATTAAAAATCCCTGCACTAATTAGTGATTTCTCTACTAGCTCATCACATTCTTTACCTTTTTTCACAATTTTATGCTTTAATGGAGCATAAGCTATATTATCATAAATGGACTTAGGAAATGGATTGGGTTGCTGGAAAACCATACCTACTCTTTTTCTCACAGAAACCTCATCTACATCTTTATCATAAATATTTTGCCCATCAATCATTACTTCTCCTGTGATATTAATAGAATCAATTAAATCATTCATTCTATTTAAACATCTAAGAAATGTAGATTTTCCACATCCTGATGGTCCTATAAGAGCAGTTATTTTATTTTTATATATTTCTAAATTTAGATTATTTAATGCTTGCTTTTCTCCATAAAAAAGATTTAGTTTTTTAATATTTATTTTTATTTTACTCATTAATTAAACCCTATGCTTTTTTTACTTAAAGAACTTTTTATTTCTATATCTATAAAATGAATAAAATCTTCTAAATGAAACACGGACTTATTTTTTAATGCCACTTCAAAAGAGGTATTTCGTATAACTAAATCTATTTGAGCTCCACTTAAATCATATTTTGCTAATTCTTTTATATCTATATTTAATTTTGTTTTTGGTAATTTCATCTTCCATAGCTTAACTCTATCACTAAGTTGTGGTCTATCGAACCTAAGCCTATAATCAAATCTTCTTGAAAATGCCTTATCTATTAAATCTAAAAAATTAGTAGTAGCTATTAATACCCCATTATATTCTTCTATTTGTTGAAGAAATATATTTTGTATATTATTGCTCATATTCGCAGAATATTTACTTCTAGTGCTTAGAAATTGGTCTGCTTCATCTAGCAATAACACAGGCTTATATCCTAGTTTTTCTTCTATTGTTTCAATCTTATCAAAAATCTTACGAACATTCTTTTCACTTTCTCCATGATACATATCTAAAATTTTACTGCAATCAAGAGTTAGAAGTTTCTTGTCAAGCTCATTAGCCAAAGCCTTAGCACAGATAGTTTTCCCTGTCCCTGATGGACCATGAAAAATTACTTTTGTGCCTACTTTATCACTACCATCTATTTGCCATTGTTTTAGTTTTTTAATAACCTTCTCATCGCTTCTTTTAATGAGTTTTTCTATTTGCTCTTTTAATTCTATCTCTAAAATAACATCTTTTAGCATTAGCTTAGAATCAACCAAAGAGAAAAAGCCATCATCTTTTATATCATCATCAATGCTGACATCATTTTTTACATCTTTCACATTATAAAGCCATTCATCTATTTTTTCTAATAAATCCGAATGTATTTCAAAAAAATTAGAAGAGCCTTGAAATTCAATACTTTTAAAAATAGAAATGATATTACTTTTGATCAGTTTAGAGCTTTTTATTAAAAGTTTTTTATTATTAAGATACATTTTTTCATCACTACTAATTAAGCTTAAGATAGATTCTAAATCATTTGGCTTACTTTTAGAAGGGAAAAATTCAGATTTAAGCAAATAGAAAAAAATATTCTTTTCATTTTTATTTAATTTATTTTCTTTAAATAATTCCTCAAAATCCAGCTTAGTTGGACTATTAGATATTTTATTTTCTATTTTTTTAACAACAACATCAAGCTTACTTTTAATAGTAGAAGATGTATAGCTATTGCCCTCATTAAGAGAGTATTGCTCATAAATATCTATCATTAAGAATTTATCTGTTAGATAATCTATATTGCTCTTATATTCATTGCCTTCTAAAAAACTATCTATTTCTTTTTTACCATTTTGCAAAAGATAAAGAGTGCTATAAGAGATTTCTATATTGCATTGAAGTAATTCTAAATCTTTAATATCCCCATCATTAAGTAAAATATCCATAGATAGATTTATCCATCCTAAAGAAAGGAGATTTTTGATATAATCAATTTTTTTCAAATACACTAATGGCTTGTCTGTTTCTTTAGTCTTGTAAATATCATTAAAAATATTTATTACTATTAATTCAGTTTTACCACTTATGTATTTATTGGTCATAAAAGAAAGTATCTCTACTTCATCGCTAGAGCAATCAAACTTCTTAGCTAAAGATTTTTTAATTTCTTTATTTTTATTTAATGTTTTATTCTTATCTATATCTAAGCTAAGTAAACCAAGCACATCTTCCATTGTTTCTCTTTATATTATTATGAGGAAATAGTGATAGAAATAATTTTATCATTCTCACTAATAGAATCAAGAGTTTTAAAACTATCTTCATCATCCTCTTTTATTCCACCAAAAACCGTATGTTCTCCATCTAAATGAGGAGTATTTCCAAAACAAATAAAAAACTGACTTCCACCCGTATCTCTTCCCGCATGAGCCATAGATAATGCCCCTTTTTTATGCTCTCTTGAATTATTCTCTAATTCACAAGCTATTGAATAATCAGGTCCTCCAGCTCCTGTGCCATCAGGACATCCACCTTGTGCCATAAAGTCATTTATTACTCTATGGAAATTTAAATTATCGTAAAATTTATCATTAGCTAAAGTAGCAAAATTAGCCACTGTATTTGGAGCATCTTCACCAAAAAGCTCTAATTTTATATCACCTTTATCTGTCTTAATCGTTGCATATTGAAATGCTCCCATCTCTTCTTTGGAATAATCATATACTTTTAAATCGCTCATCTAAGCTCCTTGTTCCTTTAATAACTCATCACTAAGAGTAATATCTTCATTTTTCATAATTGAGATATTCTCATCTAATATTTTTTGAGCTGTTTGTTTTGCTTCATCTAAAGAATGCATTTTATAAGTCCCACATTGATATAAATTAAGCTCAGGAATATCATTTTGGCTTTTTACATGAGTTACATCTTCCATTGAAGATTTCCAAGCACTTGCTACTTTATCTTCACTAGGCTCACCTAATAAACTCATATAAAACCCAGTCCTACAACCCATAGGAGAAAGGTCAATAATCTCTGTATCATTATCATTTAAATGATCTCTCATAAATCCAGCAAATAAATGCTCTAATGTATGAATTGATTTTTCACTAATCAAATCTTTATTTGGCTCACAAAATCGAAGATCAAATACTCTTATTTTATCCCCTTTTTTTGTCGTCATATTTTTTGCTATTCTCACAGCAGGAGCAGTCATTTTTGTATGATCTACTTTAAAACTATCTAATAATGGCATTTTTTGTCCTTTTTTTACTTTTTTTACACTAAATTATAACATAATTAGGTAGAATGTCGTATTAACTTTGAGTTATTTTATTTTATTAAGGAGTGCTTTATGCAACAATGGATAATATTCAAAAGATTATTAAAAGAATCTTTTAGGGATTTACTTCCAATCGTTTTAGTTATTTTATTTTTTCAATTAGTCGTTTTACAGAGTGTCCCAGAGGGATGGGAGCAAACTGTAATAGGATTAGGGATTGTAGGAATTGGTTTGGCTATATTTTTATATGGTCTTGAAGTTGGTATTTTCCCTGTAGGGGAGAGTTTGGCGAGAGAGTTTTCTACTCATAAGTCTAAAATATTACTCATATTTTTTGGTTTTTTGCTAGGTTATGGAACCACGATAGCCGAACCAGCACTAAATGTAATAGCAGAAAAAGCAGCAGCAATTTCATCAGGAAGAATTGATGCTTTTTGGTTAAGACAAGTTGTCGCAGCCTCTGTTGGTTTTGCGATAGCATTAGGTGTATTTAGAATTATTACAGGTCATCCTATCCATTATTACATTATAGCTGGATATGTAGCTGTTGTTTCTATGACTTGGTTTACTCCTGTTGAAATCGTTGGTTTATCTTATGATTTAGGTGGTATTACTACTTCTACAGTTACCGTTCCTTTAGTCGCCGCCCTCGGTATTGGACTAGCCTCCAATATAAAAGGACGAAACCCCGTAATTGATGGTTTTGGTTTAATTGCATTTGCATCATTATCGCCTATGATATTTGTGCAAGTATATGGTATTTATGTATATAATTTTGTAGATGCTTCTACTGTAGCTGCAGCAGTAGCTAATGCGACCGAAGCTTCTGCGGTTATTAATATAACTTTTGAAAGTGTAATTAGAGGTATTATAGGGGTCTTTGGAGATGTTGCTCCTATTTTGGCTGTAATATTATTTTTCCATTATGTGATTCTAAAAAAAGCTGTTAAAAATCTAGGTTCTGTAATTATGGGCTTTGGTTTTGTTATCTTAGGTATGTATGCTTTTATTATAGGCTTAGAGATGGGATTATTTTCTCTTGGTGAAAGTATGGCATTTCAGCTTACTAAAATGGGTGTTGTTTATGTTATTTATTCATTCGCTTTTGCAATTGGATTTGCTACCACAATGGCAGAACCATCCTTAACAGCCATAGCAAAAAAAGCAAAAGAAATATCAGATGGTAAAATAGATGATTTTACATTAAGATTATTCGTGGCAGTCGGTGTTGCTATGGGTATTGCCTTAGGAAGTTATCGTATTGTAGAGGGAGATTCTATCCATTATTACATTATAGTTGGATATTCGATAGTCGTCCTCTTAACTTTCATAGCTCCAAAATACATAATTCCTATAGCTTTTGATAGTGGCGGTGTAACTACTTCTACCGTTACAGTCCCATTAGTAGCTGCATTAGGTTTAGGACTAGCTTCTAATATACCTGGACGAGACCCATTAATTGACGGTTTTGGTTTAATTGCATTTGCTTCATTATTTCCAATGATTACCGTAATGGTTTATGGTATATATACTGAGAAATTTGGTGTTAAAGGTGATCATGAGCTTGAAGCTCAATTAGAAGAAGAAATGTTTACTTCCTCAATGGATATTGATACTATGAATATAGTAAATGTAGATGGTAGCGAAGAAAAAACAACAGTAGATATAACTTTTTCTGCTGTATATGCTATCGTTCCTAGTGAAAAAGTAGATGATGCTATGCTAGCTGCAAAAACTGCAGGTGCAGAAGGTGTTACTATAATGAAAGCTAAAGGAGCTGGTCTTAGAGATATGGAGAATATGTATAGAATGATAGGTGATAATGCAGACAATATCTTAATGTTTGTTTTACCAGAAAACTTAGTCCATAGAGTTGTGCATGAACTTAATGTAAAATTACATCTATCTACTACAGGCTCTGGTCTTGTTTATTCTATCCCTATTCAATATATGAAAGGTATTAGTATTTCTCAAGAACATATTGATGAGATATTGGAATTAAGAGAAAAGAAAAAGAATAAAAAATAAAGCTTCAAAATAGCTAATTAACAATAAAAGAGAATACAATATTACCTTGTATTCTCTTACAAAAAATAATTTAATTATTATCCCTAATACATCTCACAGAATAATAAGCCTCTTTAATCCCCTCAAATATACTAACATCAATCCCATTAACAAACCAAGCAAACTTAGGTCTATGGTAATCTGTCTTATAATCTACTATATCACTTACCCAGTATTTAGATATTTTTTAAAACTACCATCTATACTTTTTGATGTAGCATTTAGCATACTAATCATATCATTAAATTTAGGTAAATACCAATCATTATATCCTCCTAAAGATAAGCTATTGCAATATAATATAGCTTGATGATAATTTTTATCAAGAGCTATAACATCTTCATCATCTTGCCATATTTTGTTTAATCTTTTATCTGTAATGATTTGTTTGTCATTATCTCTTGTGAAATTAGATGAGTAAGCAGTTTTATTTTTAGGAGTTTTATTTTCTGTATTTCCACAGCTTGATATGGATAGTAGGATTATGCTTGTAGTTATTAGCTTGAAGAATTTAAAAATCATTTTTGTAATAGCAATAATAATATTCACTTTATTTCCTTTGAGAGACCACTGCACAATAGAAAATATTCCACATAAAGTCATATTTTCGCCTTATAGCAATTTTTATAAAATGGATGTAGCTATAGCTACACCGCATTTTATAAAAATCACTATAAAACAAAAAATTAACATTATCTGAAATATTTCTATTGTGCAGTGGTCTCTTTGATATTTTCTATTGTGCAGTGGTCTCTATTATACTGTATTTTTAAAATGCTTTTAGAAAGTGAGATGAAGCCGTGCGATAAAAACTTACCAAACACAACTTCTCATAAAAAGATAAACTAAAATTTATACCCTATACCATAACTAGTAATAACTTTTCTATCAAAAGTTTCATCAAGCCCACTATAAAGTGAAGCATCTCCTTTGATTGATAAATTATCCGTTATATCTAGCTTGGCTCCAACTCCTAGATATATGCCTACCGTTCCATTGTCTATCGATTTACGACCTAGCTTAAAATATTCATTGCCATAAAATACTCCACCTAAAAGTGTTAATGCTACTTTTTGAGTTGTAAGTCTCGCAGTATCTAGCCCTAGTGCATAATAGCTTACTCCTCTTTCTAATCCTTTGTATCTTTTATCTTCCAAGCTAATATACTTAAGGGAATCTCTATTAATTCAAATAATTTAGATAATGTTAGATTTTAGTCTTAGAGTGATTTTTATAAAATACGGTGTAGCCGTAGCTACATCTATTTTATAAAAATTGCTATAAGGCTAAAATATAATATTAGCTATTTATTTTGAATTAATAGAGGTTCCCTTAATACCAAATGAACCAACTCCATAAAAAACACTATATCCATCATAATTATTACTTGCACTTGCTTTTTTAACCTCTAATACCCATCCAATTTTTGGAAAAATACCTGAGCCATTCTCATCTAATTCATTAGAGCCTAATACTTCCCATTTAGCAGATAAGCTAATACATAATACCATCAATAAAAAAACTTTCTTCATCATAAACCTTTAAAATATTTTTTTGCTATAACTAATACCGCTCCCCATTAAAAAGTAAGACATCTAATAACTCACTACTCTCTCAGCCATTATATATCTCACTTTTTAACGGGTAATAGTATAGAGGTTCCCTAAAAATATAACAAACATTATAATACATTCTATATACAATAATGTTTATTCTATTATCACAGCTTTTATACAATGAAATATCTCTAATATTGTCCCCTTATAATAGGGCGAGGTTAAAAACTCACTTCTAAGTTTTTTCCTAATTTCCTTAATATGATAACTTACACTAAAGTCATATAATGTCTATCTAGTATAAGTTTAATCATTCATATTATATACAGGTTTCGTATTTGAAGCCACCCCTATCATCACGACAAGAGCAATCAATCCAGCTAATGATAATGCTAAATGCACAACAAGCTGAAACACAGTCCCTATCATACCTACCATAAAGTTAGTCTCTGAAAAATTAAACAAAATAACCCCAAGCACCACAATAGAACCAATAAAAATAAGAATATACTCATTTAAAACATCTTCACCCACTTTACTAGCTCCTAAGTATAAATATACTCCTAAAGCTATAAGAGCATAAGAAATAGAGATAATAATATAACTTGTCCAATTAAAAAAAGTATATTTAAACTTCTTATTTGTCCAAGAATTAAAGCTAGTAATAGAAACATAAATAACAATCAAAGCCACTATAATGGCTATAATAGATAAAACTATCATTTTATATCCTTTTAAATTATCGAAATACAAGTAGGATTTTATCTTATCATCAGGACATATATTGTCTAGGTGTGAAGTAAAAAATAAAGAAGGTATAGCAAGAGTATTCTCACTGGTTCCACTTTTCCCAAGGTGGCAACCCATACAAAACATAATATGAAAAATAGGGTCAGTTGATGAAACTAAACTTTTATTGCATAATTCTCCTT
>JAJVLF010000059.1 GCA_029255845.1 Campylobacterota bacterium
TGTAATATTTGTCATTTTTAGAAGTTCCCTCGATTATAATTATTGCCCATGCCATTTTTTCATAATATTATATAATATTATGTTTATGATAATAAATTTAAGCTTCATTAAAACTTCAACAAGAAAACATAGAATTGCGGGTCAGAGATTTACTATTTACTATCCTAGATTATATTGTATCCATAAAATATCAGTAGAAAATAAATCATTATCTAATACAATAAACCAATACGAATATAGCAATACTAACTGATAAATTCCCTACTCCTTATGCTCCAAAATAGACTATAAATAAATTTTTATTGTAGTATTTATACTCCGAGTATAAAAATATAATACCTAAATAGTGGGCTTCATATGGTAAGTCGTATTTTTTATTTTTTTTAAACACAAAATAACTCTCTTAATAATACATATATTTGTTAAGTCCAATTTAAGTCATAAAAGTATATAATGATAAACTTATATTTTTTATAAAGTAATCTTATTAAAGGAGTTATTATTTGAAAACACTTAATGTGTCAAATACTATTAATGTGCCTATACAAGGGAAGCCTTCAAGTAGCATAATAGAAGTAGAGCAGAGTCAAGCTACCTCTATTAAGCCTTATTTGATTCCGTTTATTACGGCTAAATTGGCTGTGAAAAAGGGTGATGAAGTTAAGATAGGTAGTGTCATTTTTTTTGATAAAAAAGATACTGACTTGGTTTATTTATCTCCTGTGTGTGGTGTCATTGAAGATATAGTATATGGTAAAAAAAGACGGATTGAAAATGTCATTATTAAAAGTAATGGTAAAAATGAGGAAGAGAGTCATAAGGCTTTTAAGGATAGTGAAGTTGATAGCTCATCAAAGGATGAATTAAAAACTGCTATTTTGCAAGGTGGATTATGGGGAGTTTTTCAAGAATTTCCTTTTAAGAATGTGCCTAATTCAAAAAATACATTAAATAAAGATATTTATGTAACGATGGATAATGATGAGCCTTATCATCCAGAATCTTCGGTATATCTTAAAGATAGTATGGATGATTTTAATTTTGGGATTAAAAGCTTAAAGGCATTATTTAATAATGTCCATATAGGTGTGGCTGATAAAAATTCTGAGACTAAAAATATTTTATCTAATGAGATTACTCATAGCATTAAAGGGCATTATCCAGCAAATATGCCTGATACATTTTTGTATTATAATAAAACATCTGCTGATGAAAATAGCTCTTTTGGTATTAGTGGGCAAGATGTTATAAGAATAGGAAGTTTGCTTAAAAATGGTAAATATCCTACTAGTAAGATTATTACTTTAGCAGGGAGTGAGCTTAAAGAGCCTACTCATTTAAGAGTCCATGAGGGTGCTTCTATTTCTAGTATTTTGAGAGATGAAGATGTGTCTCATCATAGAGTTGTAGCTGGTGGAGTTTATACTGGTAGAGCTACTTGCAAAGATAGCTATTTAGGTTTTGGAGAATATGCTGTTCATGTTTTAAGTGAAGATATTAAACAAGATTTATTTGGATTTTTTAAACCTGGTTTTGATAAACCTACTAATTCAAAAACTTATTTTTCTTTTCTTTTACCAAAAAAGCCAATAAAAAAAGATGTTTCCTTATATGGAGAGCCTAGAAGCTGTATCTCTTGTAGTTATTGCTCTGATGTTTGCCCTGTTGGATTAATGCCTCAGCTAATTATGAAAGATTTATATGCTAATCAAAGAGCTTCTGCTTTATCGCAAGGTATGCTTGATTGCACTGATTGCGGGATATGCACTTATGTATGCACCTCTAAAATAGAGCTAGGAGAAATTATCAGAGAATCAAAAGATGGTTTATACAAGGAGCTTCATAAATGAATTTAGAACAATGGTTTAAAGATAATGAGGAAAAATTCTCAAAAAGTGGTCCAAATGGAAAATGGCATGAATCTTATCATGCGATTTATACATTTTTTTATAATAATCATATAAAAACAAATACTAAAGTCCATATTAGAGATGGGGTAGATACTAAAAGATATATGGTTCTTGTGATTATTGCTCTTATGCCTGCTTTATTTTTTGGTATATTTAATGCGGGTTATCAAGCTAGGCTTTCTGTTGGATTGAGTGTTGATGATTATTTTGCTGTGATACTTGCGGGAGCTAGTTTGGTTTTACCTTTGGTTGCCGTTTCTTATGGTGTTGGTTTAGGTATTGAATTCTTTTTTGCTACCATTAGAGGTCATGCTATTAATGAGGGCTTCTTGGTTTCTGGGTTATTGTATCCTTTGATACTTCCTGTTACTATTCCTTTATGGCAAGCTGGTTTGGGTATCGCCTTTGGTGTTATCGTAGGTAAAGAGGTGTTTGGTGGAACTGGTAGGAATTTCTTAAATCCTGCATTAACTGCTAGATGTTTTGTATTTTTTACATATCCTTCTCAAATGAGTGGAGAAATTTGGACTGGTGTTTTAAATGCAAAAGATCAAATAGTAGATGGTTTTTCTACTGCTACTCCTCTTGCTGTAGTTGCTTATGCTGAAAAAGGTAGTGATGGAATGAAGCTTTTAGAAGATGCTGGTTTTGGTATATCTAATCTTATTATTGGTTTAGTTCCTGGTAGTGTAGGTGAGACTTCTGTAATCGCTATCCTTTTAGGGGCTGGATTACTTATATTTACTGGAGTTGGTAGTTGGAGAACGATGGTTTCTGCTTTAGTTGGAGCATTGCTTATGGGATTTTTGTTTAATATTTATGGAGATAAAGACTCTGCGATGTTAGGCTTACCACCTTTATGGCATTTAGCTATGGGCTCATTTGCTTTTGCAGTTGTATTTATGGCTACTGACCCAGTGTCATCTCCTACGACTAATACGGCGAAATTAATTTATGGATTTCTTATAGGCTGTATGGGTATGATTATTAGAGTAATGAACCCTGCATATCCTGAAGGATGGATGCTAGCTATTTTATTAATGAATGTATTTGCACCATTAATTGATTATTTAGTTATGTCATATAAAACAAGTAAAAGGATACCAAATCTTGTCTAATACACAAAAAATCTTTTTTTTCACAATCGCTATGTGTTTAGTAGCTGGTTCTTTATTAACAATGGCTAGTCTTGGTTTAAAAGACAGACAATTGGCTAATATCAAACTAGACAAACAAAAGCAAATCTTAAAGTCTTTAGCTTTAGTTAATCCTGATAAGGATTATGAAGATGAAGAACTTTTAGAAATTTATGAAAAAAATGTTAACAACCTTTTCTTAACTAAATCAGGCGAGTTAAGTAAAGTAAAAAATAATGAAGATGATGCCTTGGTTTTTGTAATATATGAAGATAGAGAAATAAGTAAATATGCCATTCATTTCGATGCTCCTGGTTTATGGAGTAGAGTAAAAGGATATTTAGGTCTTAATGGAGATGGGAATACTGTAATTGGTTTTACTATATATTCTCATGGAGAAACTCCTGGTCTTGGTGGAGAAGTAGATAAAGCTTGGTTTAGTAAGCAATTTATCGGTAAAACCATAACTAATAGAGATGAAGAATTTGTTTCTATTGGATATTCTAAAGCTAAAGTAGCTAAGATGCCAGAAGAAAAAGCAAAAAATTATATAGATGTAATAAGTGGTTCTACTCTTACATCAAGAGGTTTAGCTGAGGGAATGAAAAAAGATCTTGCTAAATATGAGGTTTTATCTGCAAAATTAAGGAGAGATAGATGAGTTTTAGAAATTCAAAAGAGTGGAAAACATTTACTGAGCCTATAATCCATGCGAACCCTATTTCGGTTGCTGTTTTGGGTATTTGCTCAGCATTAGCTGTAACAACACAAATTATTCCTTCGATAATTTTAATGCTAGCAATGACGGCGGTAATTACATTATCTAATGTGATTATATCTATTATGAGAAATATAATACCATCTAATATTAGGATTATTGTTGAGCTAGTAGTTATAGCTTCTTTAGTTATTTTAGCTGACCAATTATTAAAAGCATTTTTATTTGATATAAGCAAAGCATTATCTGTTTTTGTTGGTTTGATTATCACAAACTGTATTATTATGGGTAGAGCAGAAGCATTTGCATTAAGTAATACACCTTGGATGTCTATGTGGGATGGATTAGGAAATGGTCTTGGATATGGATATGTTATTATTGTGGTTGCTTTTTTTAGAGAGCTTTTAGGTTCTGGAAGCTTATTTGGTATTCAGGTAGTTCCTGATTTTATATATGCTATGGGATATGTAAATATGGGAATTATGCTTTTAGCTCCTGGTGTATTTATTTTAATCGGGCTACTTGCTTGGCTAGAAAATGCTTTAAAAGCAAAAGGAGGTAAGAGATAATGGAATTATTTAATTTAGCTGTAGAATCTATTTTTATTAATAATATTTTACTTGCCCTATTTTTAGGATTATGTTCATTTTTAGGATGTGCTAGTAATTTAAAAACTGCTACAGGTTTAGGCTTAGCTGTAATTTTCGTATTGACTATTACTACTCCTACAAACTGGGCTATTAATGAGTTTTTATTAAGACCAGGTGCATTAGCTTGGGCTGGTTTTCCTGAGGTTGATTTAAGCTTTTTAGTTTTTATCGTGTTTATTGCTGTAATAGCTTCACAAGTTCAGCTTGTTGAGATGGTAATGGAAAAATATGCTCCTGCATTATATACTTCTTTAGGTATATTTTTACCTCTTATCGCTGTTAATTGTGCTATTTTAGGGACATCTTTATTTATGGAACAAAGACAGTATGATTTTGCTGAATCTGTAGTATTTGGTTTTAGTTCTGGTCTTGGATGGTTGCTTGCTATTGTTGCTTTTTCTTCTGTTTTACAGAAAGTAAAATATGCAAACCTACCTAAAGGTTTAGCTGGATTTCCTATTAATATGATTGTAACTGGTTTAATTGCTATGGCATTTTTATCATTTGCTGGTCTTAAACTTACATAAGGGGTAGATGATGGAATATATAATTAGTGTAGCAGTTTTTTTATCTATTGTTTTAATTTTAGTTGTAATCTTATATCTAGTAGAAACAAAAATAATAGCATATAAAGATTGCACAATAAAAATAAATAATGATGATGACAAAACTATCACAACAGCAGGAGGAACGACTCTTTTATCTGCTTTTGTAAATAATAAAATAATGCTTCCTGCTGCTTGTGGTGGTGGTGGAACTTGTGCTATGTGTAAAGTTTGCGTTAAAGAAGGTGGTGGAGATATACTTCCTACCGAAGAAGGGCATTTAAGCTTAATAGAGCAAAAAGAAGGCATTAGATTAGGATGTCAAGTAAAAGTTAAAAAAGATATGGTAGTTGAAGTAGAAGATGAGATTTTTGGAATTGAAAAATTTGAATGTGAAGTAGTGTCTAATCATAATGTATCAACTTTTATAAAAGAGCTTAAATTTAAAATGGATGCTCATTTAGCATTTAAAGCAGGTGGCTATATACAAATAGAAATACCAGAATATGAGTTATCTTTTAAAGAAATGGATATAGAAAAACAATATACTCCAGAATGGGATGAATACAAGCTATGGGATTTATCTGTAAAAAATGAAGAAGAAATAGTGCGAGCTTATTCAATGGCAAACTACCCTGAAGAAAAAGGAATGGTATTACTAAACATAAGAGTAGCAACCCCTCCACCAGGGATGGAAAATGAAGTCCCTTCAGGAATAGGCTCTTCTTATTTGTTTAATCTAAAACCTGGTGATAAATGTATGCTTAGCGGTCCTTATGGAGAATTTTTTGCCAAAGAGACAGATAAGGAAATGTGTTTTATCGGCGGTGGTGCAGGTATGGCTCCTATGAGAAGTCATATATTTGACCAATTAAAAAGATTAGACACTAAAAGAGAAATAACATATTGGTATGGTGCAAGAAGTGCAAAGGAAATGTTCTATGATGATGAGTTTAAAAAACTAGCCGAAGAACACCCTAATTTCACTTATAATGTGTGCCTATCAGAGCCTCAACCAGAAGACAATTGGACTGGCTTAACAGGTTTTATTCACACAGCTGTTCAAGATGAATTTTTAATGAAACACGAAGACCCAACAGAAATCGAGTTTTATATGTGCGGACCTCCTATGATGAATAGCTCTTGCTTGACGATGCTTGATGATATGGGCATTGAAAGAGATATGATTGACTTGGATGAGTTTTAATATCCTACTTATAAAGAGAGAAATCTCTTTATAAGATACTTATTGCCCTACTTTTAGTAATTTTTACAAATTTCACTAATAAAACATTATGTTTAAATATATAGTATTAATAATATCCTTACTATTCTTTGGTTGCACTACATCAAATAAAAAAATATCCAAACATGAAAACCACTATAATAATATATTTTGCTCTAATATAGGAGGAGACAGAGAGGTAAGACATTATTACAACAATCATAATTACATCTTAGTAGATTGTGAAACAAGTGATTATGTATATGAAGGAGGAAAAGATAAAGAGAGTAGTTTAGATAGTATTCAACAAGCAGTCTTTTTTTCTATTTTGACAAAAAAGAAACCCGCAGTAGTAATATTTAATACAGATAGGAAATTAGGTAAATATGAATATCGCATTAGAGAGGTAGCTAAAAAGCTAAATATTAAATTTATTTTAATTGAAGCAAGTCAAATGTAGCTTAATATATAATTAATTTCTAAGAATAGACTTCTTCAAATATAAAACATCAAAAGCAATAAACCAAATATTATTCTATAAATTCCAAAAGCTACAAAAGTAAAATTTTCTATAAACTTTATAAATATTTTCATAGAATAAAAAGCTACTATAAAGGATACTATAAAGCCAATAATAAGAGGTGCAAACCCTTGATTATTGAAATCATCAAAATGCTTATATAAATCATAGCCACTTGTTGCTATCATTACAGGAATAGCTAAAAGAAATGAAAATTCTGCTGATGATTTTCTATTGAGTCCTACTATTAATGCTCCTACTATTACAGCACCTGCACGACTAGTTCCTGGTATCAAGGCAAATACTTGAGATATTCCTATTAATAAGGATTGTTTGTAGCTTACTTTTTCTATATCTGTTATTTGATGGGTGTTTTCTTTGTAGAAATATTCTAGTATTAGAAATACAATACCACCTATTATAAACATATAAGCCACAATAGTTATTGTAAATAATTCTTTTATTGTATCTTTAAAGATAAAACCTATGATAGCTAGAGGTAAGAATGCTATTAAAATCTTTAGCCATAAGTTTATTTTTGATAAACTAAATTTATCTTTATAATTAAATGCTACTGCTAAAATAGCTGAAAGTTGAATAATTATCATAAATGCTTTATTTTCATCGCTTTCACTTATATTTAAAAAGTCAGATACAATTATCATATGTCCCGTAGAGCTTATGGGCAGAAACTCTGTAATACCTTCTACTATTGCTAATATGATTGAATCAATAATGCTCAATATAAAACCTTTTGTTTTTAAAATATAATTATATTATAACTTTTTTATCTCATTATGTGATATAATATGATTAATTATTTGCTTACAAGCTAGGAAGACTGAATGAAAAAAATAGATGCTATTATTCGACCATTTAAATTAGAGGCGATAAAAACAGCTTTAGTGGAAGAGAATATAGTAGGAATGACTGTTTCTGATGTCTTAGGATATGGACAACAAGGACATAATGAACAATATAAAGGAAGCTCATTTGTTGTTGATTTGGTTTCTAAGATAAAAATAGAGCTTGTTGTTAGTAATGAGGATTATTTAAATAAAGCTATAGAGATAATTAAAAAGCATTCCCAAACAGGAAAGAATGGTGATGGAAAAATATTTGTCTATGATGTGGAAAAAGTAGTTAGGATAAGAACGAATGAAAAAAATGAAGAGGCATTAAAATGATTAGTGTGTGTATATGAAAAAAATAATTATATCTTTAGTTTTAATTTTTAATACCTTAGTAGCTGATGAGGCTTATGATGCTTTTATTAAGCAATTAAATGCTTCGGATATAAATAAAAAAACAATTTGGTATTCTAAATATCAAAATTCTCAAATTTACAAAACAACAGAAAACTCTTTAAAGCAAATTAAAAAAGATATAAGAAAATATAAGAAAAAAAGACAATATAAAAAATTGTCTAATTTAGAGCAAGAAAAAGAGCTTAAATTAAATGAGCTTGAGTTGCTTAAAGAATATGAGCATTCAAGTTTTGGAAATCTGCTAAGAGTAAAAACAATAAAAGACCAGCCAGATATTACTAATCCATTAGATGCTATTAGTGCTATGAGCTTTATTCAATCACTGGAAAATGAAAAATCACTTTTATCTGAAAATATGACTTCTCTTAATGAAAATATATCTGAGATAGTCAATAGAATAGAAGCAGGTAATTTCTTTATGTATACAAAAGAAGGGAATTTATCTAAAGAAGATATTGTTCAATATAAGTCTGTGTTAAATAGTCTTATTGTTGATTTGGAAAACTTTCAAACAGCAAAAAGAAGTTATCAAAGCATAATAAGAGTGTATTCTAAGAGAACTGATGATGTTACTTCTATTCTTTATTCCCAAATTAAATCTCAAATTATTAAGCTTTTATATATCGTGCTGACTATAGTGATAATGATATTAATATCTTATTTTATTAAAGTATTTTTAGAGAGATATGTTAGTGATCATAAAAATATATACACGGCTAATAAAGCGATTAATGTAACTACTTTTATTATAATTGGTTTAGTGCTTTTATTTTCTTATTTAGAAAATGTAACATATTTAGCTACTGTTTTAGGGTTTGCTTCTGCGGGTATTGCTATTGCGATGAGAGATTGGTTTATGAGTATATTAGGGTGGATGGTTATTGTTATAGGTGGAAGCATTCATGTAGGAGATAGAGTTCGTTTTGCTAAATCAAATCAAGTCTATTTAGGGGATGTTTTGGATATTTCAATGCTTAGGATAACTTTGCATGAAACTGTAACTTATACTACTTATACCACGAATAGAAGAGCTGGAAGGATAGTATTTGTGCCAAATAATTTTATATTTTCTTCTATGATTTCTAATTATTCTCATGGTGGAATGAAGACTGTATGGGATGGATTAGATATAACTATCACTTTTGATTCTAATCATAAAAAAGCATTATTCATTGCTAAAGAAGTGGCTATACAGCTTTCTAAAGGATACACTTCTATTGCTAGAAAGCAATTAAATTTACTGCGAAGAGAATATAGCTTAAAAACTACTCAAGTTGATCCTCAATGCTTTACTTTACTAGAAAGCTATGGAATGAGGATCTCTATATGGTATCAGACAAATTCTTATGCTACTCTAGTTTTACGAAGCACTCTATCATCTGCTATTTTGGAGAGGTATCAACAAGAAGATGATATTCAAATAGCATACAAAACACAAGATATTAATTTAAGAGAGGTGCCTGTAGCAATGGATGAAAATGTATAAAATAGAAAATATTAAATTTACTGAATGTGATAATCCTAAATTTATTAAAACCCAAAGAATGCATTATACTCAAGATGGTAATCCTAAAAAATGGGAGATAGTGTTAAATTATGATTCTGTTTCTATTCTTTTAATAGATGAGCCTAATGATAGATTTGTTTTAGTTAAACAATTTAGACCTCCTGTGTATTTGAAAAATAATGATGGTTTTACTTATGAGATTTGTGCGGGGATTGTGGATAAAGATTTACCATTAATTGATATAGCTAGAGAAGAAGCACTTGAAGAATGTGGTTATGATGTGCCACTTGAAAATGTCTATAAAATTAATGAATTTTATTCAGGAGTTGGGTTTAGTGGCTCGAAGCAGACTTTATATTTTGCTTATATTAATGATGATATGAAAGTTAGTGATGGAGGTGGTATAGATGATGAAGTTTTAGAAGTATTTTACTTAGATATATCTAAATCAAAACAATTTATAGACGATATTAGCTTTGTGAAAACACCAGGTTTAGCTTATGCTATAACAAAATACTTATACGATAAAGGCTTATAGTGAGATATATATCTATCATCTTATGTTTATGGACATTTAATTTTTCGGAAGATTTTTTAGATAGTTTTTCTACAAATGACAAGAATAATTATTCTGATACTAGAAGTGGATTTTTTGAAAGATTTTATATTTTTGGAAGTGCCTATAATTATAAATCATCAAAAAATCTAAATCTAAAAGAAAACTCAGCGGGGATTAATTTAGTAAAAACCCTAAATCTTCCTTTTGGGGATAATAAAGTAAAAGTTGATGGAAAAGCTATTTTTGATAATTATACCAAAGGCAGTGAAAAAGTACTTGCATTTAATGAGCTTTATATGGTTACAAAAATAAATGATATAGAGTTTGACATAGGTAGGAAGTATGTTGATTTCTCTATTGCTAAAACATATACTTTATTGGATTTTATATCAAAGCCTTTAACAGTTATGGATAGCGATGATGGCGAAATATCAAAACAAGGCAAAGATGGAGTTGCTTTTGGATATACTCCCTCATGGCTTCAAGGAGCAGAAATGTTCTTTTATGCCTATACAGATGGATTTTCTTCTAAGTCAAGCAAAAGTGAAGAATTACTAATAGAATTAAGACTTAATAATCAATTTGTAAAAGCTAGAGGATATTCTTTTTTAGATGATAAAGATAAAAGCTCATTAGCAGGTTCTATCATAGCTAATGTAAATAGAGATGTTGATATATATGGCGAGATTAGATATAGAGATAGCGAGAATCCTGATTATATTTTAGGCATAGGATATGAGGCTTATAAAAATGTATCTATTAGAGTAGAGAGAGCTATTTTAAATTCTGGGAGCACTCATGATGAGCTTGTTAAGAAATTTGATGGCAATGGAAGTAAATTAATAAATCACTATAATAATGGCTTATCAGGGAATAACTACATTAATGCTTTTGTGAAATATTCATTTCCAGATTATCCTTCAAGTGTTTATTTATCTGCTGTTAAAAATATGGGAGATGAATCTGCTAGAGTATCTGCAAAAGTTGATTACTTACAAGGAAGAGTTAAATATTATGCTCAAATCATAAGAAGCTTAGGAGATGAAAATAGTGAGCTTTATTATAGAGAAGATACTAAAATAATATTTAATATATCACTAAATTTAACAGATGAAATTGCACAGCCACTAAATATGAAATGATTAAACCCGAATCTATTGAGGGATTAAAAAATAATTTAGACATAGTTGATATTATGTCAGGATACTTAGAACTTAAGAAAAATGGAGCAAATTTCAAAGCTCTTTGCCCATTTCACGATGAAAAAACCCCAAGCCTCATTATAAGCCCCGTAAAACAAATATTTCATTGTTTTGGTTGCCATGCTGGTGGGGACTCTATCAAATTTGTTATGGAATATGAGAAATTAAACTATGTTGAAGCTATTGAAAAACTAGCAGAAGAAAGTAATTTTACTCTAGAATATGATAAAAATGATTTTTATAAAAAGAATAATAATTCAAAAAGTAGCTTTGATTTGCTAAGAAATTTTATGATTTTTACACAATCTTGCCTTAGTGGCAATAATGAAGTTAAAGAATATCTAAAAGATAGAGGGATTTATGAAAGTAGTATAGAAAAATTTGAAATAGGCTATGCCCCATCTTCAAATGCAATAATGGGATTTTTAAGAAACAAGGATGTGTCTGAAACGGATGCCTTTAATGCTGGGGTTTTAACAAAAGGCGATAATAATTTTTACCCAAGATTTATAGAAAGAATAACATTCCCAATTTATAGCAACACTCTAAAAGTAGTAGGTTTTGGGGGAAGAACAATAACTAATCATCCAGCAAAATACATAAATTCATCAACTAATTTAATTTTTAATAAATCCAAAACATTATATGGATTACATATAGCAAAAGATGATATTTACAGACAAAAAGAAATAATAGTAACAGAGGGCTATTTAGATGTAATAATGCTCCATCAAGCTGGTTTTAAAAATGTAGTAGCTACATTAGGGACAGCTTTAACTAATGAGCATTCTTTGATGCTAAAGAAATTTTCAGATAATGTGATTATAGCTTATGATGGAGATAATGCTGGAAAACTCGCTTCATATAAAGCAGGAATGCTTCTATTATCAAAAAATATAAATGTCAAAATAGCTTCTTTTAGTGAAAATGAAGACCCAGCTGATTTAGTATCTTCACATAAAATAGATAAAATAAAAACAATTTTTAATAAATCTAAAACAGCCATAGAGTTTATAATTGACTATAAAGCAAATCAATATGACTTAACCATAGCAGAAGAAAAACAAAAGGCCTATGATGAAATAATGGATTTTACTATTTCTCTAGGAGATATAACAAAAGAAGAATATAGAAACTATATAGCAAACACTTTAAGTATTGATGAGTTATTAATTAAATTCCCAACACAAAAAAAAGAATTAAAACAAGAAAATTATATAAAAAAATCACTTTCCACAGAAAGTATGCAAGAGCTAGAGCTTATAAAAACAATACTAGAATACCCCTCATTGCTAGAAGTAGTAATAAGCTCAATAGATACAATCCATTTTGATGTCCATAAAAAAGAATTTGAAGCATTAAAAAAACATAACTTTTCAAATGAAGATTTAGTAGCAATTAATTTTAGAGATGATATTAAATATTTTAATGAGGAAGAATTAAGAAAACAAATCATAATATTTTTAGAAAGATTTTACAAAAGGCTTTTAAAACATAAATTAAAAAATGGACTTTCCTTTGAGGAAATATCGTATGTAAAAAGAAATATTACAGGACAATTAAGGGCATTAAAGAAGAATAAAATATTATCTTTTAATGATTCTATAATGGAGTATTTTTAATAGACTTCTTGCAAAACCCATCAAATTGGATATATGAGTTATAGTGCATTAATTTGTAAAAATCAAAGCTGA
>JAJVLF010000006.1 GCA_029255845.1 Campylobacterota bacterium
ACATAATGATTACAAGTTAAAAACAACATTCGCCACTACAAGCCCATACAGTAAAATGGCACCAAAAGAAATAGATGTTATCGTAATAACAGACTCTAAATTTGACCAATTCATAATTCCCACCCTTTTTTATAGTATAATACTAATAGATATATCGCCTAAACTTAAAAAAATATTAGTTTGAAAACGGACATAACAAATGAGCAAAAAACACATATTTAATTACTCTCAAGAAGAGCTAGAAAAAAACCTTGAAAAGGGCTATCAATCCAAACAAATATATAATTGGATATATAAACAATACACCCATAATTTTGAAGATATGAACAATATAGGAAAGAATTTAAGACAAGAGCTTGCAGATAATTATACTTTCGATGGACAAGAAATAATAAGAAAACAAGAAAGCAAAGATGGAAGCATAAAATACCTTTTTAAACTAAAAGATTCCCACACAGTAGAAACAGTTTTAATCCAAATGAAACCAGCAGACGAAAAAGCAAGTCCTAGATATACAATATGTGTATCCTCACAAGTAGGATGTAAGATAGGCTGTAAATTTTGCTACACAGCCAAAGGTGGATTTGTCCGAAATTTAGAAGTAGGAGAAATAGTATATCAAGTAGCAAAACTAAAACAAGATATGAACCTAGAAGCTCACAAAGCAATAAATATAGTTTTTATGGGAATGGGAGAGCCATTAGATAATTTTGAAAATGTAGTCCAAGCCATAAGAATATTTAGCGACAAAGACGGTTTAAATATAGCCCCAGCAAGACAAACAGTTTCCACAAGTGGAATAAGCCCTAAAATAGAAAAATTAGGCGAATTAGACTTAGGAATAAACATAGCCATATCTTTACATGCAGTAGATGATGAGCTAAGAACAAAACTAATGCCAATAAACAAAGCCTACAACATAAAATCAGTAATATCAGCAGTAAAAAAATTCCCAATCCACCACAGAAAAAGACTAATGTTTGAATACTTAGTAATCAAAGGTCTAAATGATGACATACAAAGTGCAAAAAAATTATTAAAATTATTAGATGGAATAAAAGCAAAAGTAAATTTAATTCTTTTTAACTCTCACGAGGGAAGCGAATTTAAAAAACCAGACATCAAAAAAGTCCAAGCAATAAGAGATTATCTAAACTCAAAAGGACTAGTTTGCACTATCAGAGAATCAAAAGGAGAAGATATATCAGCAGCATGCGGGCAATTAAAAGAGCAACATAAAAACAATACAATATAACCTTTCATCAAAAATATGATGAAAGGAACATTTATCTATTTTGTAAATTTACTCAACTGCTCAGCAGTCAATGTAGTGTGAGTTTTACTATTTATTATCTTTCCATTACTTGGTTTTTTAACACCTGTATATCTAGTAGTTCTTCCTTTTTTAGCACCCTTATATCTAGTAGTTCTCCCTTTTCTAATGCTATCCATTTCTTTTCTTTGCTCATCACTTAAACTCGCTCTAAATTTAGCTAATTTTTCTTTATGTGCTGCTTTTGCCTCTCTTCTTACTTTTAATTTTTCTTCAAAAGCAGCTAATTTTTCAGGACTTAACCCAGCTTTAAATTGAGCTAGTTTATTTGCTCTTCTCGTTTGTCTAGCTTCTCTCATTTGTTTAAGAGCTTGTGCTTTATCATTTTGATTTAGTGATAAAACATTACTTTTTATTTGATTCATTAATTCAAATCTTTTATCTTGACTTACACTTTGCATTTGTCCTATTAGGGCAGTAGTATCACTTAATGTATTTGCAAATAAACTTCCGCTTAAAATCAATCCTGTTAACAAAACTTTTCTTAGTTTCATTTTATGTCCTTTATTATTTTTTATTACCAAAATTTTTGTTTTGATAGGAGTAGTTTATTGTTTTAGTGTTATTTGATTGTTATCCATTTTTAAACTTAAGAGTATGTATTTTTCTCTTTGTAGTTCCATTTTGAAGATGAAGTTAGTTGTTGTTTATCCTAATAAGCTAATAGTTTTGGCAATAGCAAATGTGCCTCCTACTCCAACTGCTATTCCATAAAAGGCTACCTTTACAACATTTATAAAATATTTTTTGTTGTCTAGAACTAAATCATTTTTGATTGTTGCTACCTCAAGGGGTATTTTTGCTACCTCGGCTTTTATTTTTTCTATAGCTAATATTTCTTTTTCGTCAACCGTTGTCATGATCCCAAATCTTTCCACAACCTTTCACACACTTCTCCAAACATAAAACTTAAAGTTTTTTCAAAAAATAATCACAACCTAACTAAAAAACCAAAGAATTAATCACATTTTTTCTCCCATTCATAATAAAATAAACCATCTTCAACAAAAACACTATTTTTAATCAGCACTCTAGTATTGTTATTAAAATTAGAGCTAAAATTAGAGCTAAATCTACTATTACTGCAAACTAACATCATAAATCTTTTTCCTAATATTCCTCAATATCTCCACAAACTCCTTATTAACGAGCCACTTGCAAATTAAAAAATCCCACTTTAAACAGCAAAAATCTACCCAAAAATTAAAAAAAATTAAAAATAACACTAAAAACAACAAAAAAATACCACTAAATCACATATTTAGCCCATAGCTATATTACTAGTAAATAAAAAATACAAAAATAATATTTAAAAATTAAACTTAAACTAATAATCTCAAGTAAGAAGTTTAATACTTTGATGTATACAAATAGATAAAATACCAAATGCTAAAACATTCTCAACTTTACTAGCACCCTTATAATAAATCTTATTACATCCAAAACTATCTTTTAAATAAGCATTAACTCTTTCAACCATACTTCTTTGATTATAGTGATGAATATCTGAGTTTTTATGTAAGCTTAAAAATCTAAATTTATCTATTTCGTCATTATTAAGCTTAATTAATTCTTTTGATTCAAATTTAGTTAAAGCTATTGAATTAAAAAATTTAAAATAATTTTCCCTATAGTTATCTATAGTATTAGCATACAATCCCCATAAGAAAAAAATCTATATTTATTTTTTATTGCAAAATCATATAATTCTAATGTTTTTTCTCTTCCTATAAAACTAGAAATTAGCATAATTAAGGTCGATTTTGGTAAATGGAAATTACTCAATAGATAATCCACTCTTTGGGGTTTATTTAAAGGGTTTAAAAATAGATTGCATTCGCCTTTTATTTTTTTAACTCTTACATAGTATTCTATAGTTCTTGTGCTTGTTGTGCCGATACATAGTATTTTTTTATTGCTTTCTATTGTTTTGATGTCTTCTTTGTTTATTTCGTAGTATTCTGAATGCATAATGTGATTGGTTATGTCTTCAGAATTTACGGGTTTGAATGTGCCAGCTCCTATGTGTAGAGTTAGGTATCTGCAATCGTGGTTATTTTTTATTTTTTTAAATAATTCTTCACTAAAATGGAATGAGGCTGTGGGGGCTGCTACTGAGCCTATTTCTTTAGCAAATACACTTTGGTAGTTTATTTCATCATTTTTATCTGCTTTTTTATTCATATATGGAGGTAGAGGAATTTCTCCTATTTTGTCTAGCTCCTCTATTAGTTCTATAAAAGATAAAGGTTTTTTATTTATGTGGAATATAGCTTCTCTTGTTCCATCTAAAAGTAGTTTTATGATTTGTATTTTTATATTATTTGCATATAAAATTGTGTTTTCTTGAACTTTTCCTTTTACGAAAATATTATATTTATTTTCTCCTAAGGGTTTATTTATTAGTATTTCTACTTTTCCACCAGTTTCTTTTTTGGCATAGAATTTTGCCTTAAATACTTTTGTGTTATTTAAAAATATAGTCGTATCTTTTGGGATGTATTTTTCTATATTTTCAAATGTATCTTCTTGGATTGAATTATTAGCTCTATTATAAATTAATAATTTTGAGCTTTCTCTAGGGATAGCAGGGGATGAAGCTATTAATTCGCTAGGAAGAGTGAAATCATAAGAGCTTGTCTTATTTAGTATCTTCTTTTCCTTCTTCCTCTTTTTCGTTTTCTTCTTCGCTTCCCTCTTCTTCATTTTCCTCTTCATTTTCCTCTTCTATGTCTTTGTTGCCTACATAGTCAGCTATTAAAATAGAAAATCCATATAAAATAACCATAGGGATAGCCATTAAAAACTGAGTAACCATATCTGGTGGAGTTAGTAATGCTGATAAAACAAAAATAATAACAACAGCAAATTTAAAAAAATTTCTTAACATTTCTCCATTAACTAAGCCTATCTTAGTTAAAAATAAAGTAATTACAGGTAGCTCAAATGCAATCCCAAAACCAAATACTAATTTAGTAAAAAATCCTACATATTCTCCTATACTAGGTAAGGCACTAAAAAGCTGAGAACCAAAGTTTATTAAAAACTGAAGCCCAATAGGGACAACAACATAATAAGAAAAACTTGCTCCTAATAAAAACATAGTAGTTGCAAATAAGACAAAAGGCAAGACAAATTTTTTCTCACTAGCATATAAAGCAGGAGCGATAAAAACCCATATTTGCCAAAATATAATAGGCAATGATAATAAAAATCCAGTAAAAAATGATACTTTAATGGCTGTAAAAAATGGCTCTTGCACTTTTGTAAAAATAACCGTGCTACCTTTGGGTAATGCTCCTAGTAAAGGCTCTATCATAAAATTTAAAATTATAGTATTAAAGCTAAAACATACAAAAAACATAATAAATATGGAAGATATAGAGATGGTTAATGCTTTTCTTAGGTCAGCTATATGGGGCTTTAAGTCATCAAACATTATTTATATCTTTTTGTGGAGTGATTTCTTCTTGAGCTTCTTTTAAAGGCTCTTCTTCTTTAATTTGTGCTACTTCTTCTTTTTCTGGGATTATTTCTTTCTTTTTCTTCTTTTTTTTCTTTTTCTTTTTTTTCTTTTCTTTAATTAATTTCCCATTCTCATCGTAATTATTATCATAGTCATCATCATAATCATTATCTAGCATTTTATTTAAATTGCCCATTTCTTCTTTTGCTTTATCTGCTCCAGAGGTTCTTGCAATTTCTTTGCTAGTTTCTTCTATTGTGGTTTTATATTTTTCCATATCTTTTGTGATTTCATCAAGGTGAACTTGCTCATCTAAGGTATCTTTCGCATCACTAAGTAAATCTTTTAATTTATTGAACATCTTTGCCATTTTTATCATAGCATCAGGCAATTTCTCTGGACCAAGAGCTATAATACCAACTACAGCAATTAAAATTAATTCCGTAAGACCCATACCAAACATAAACTATCCTCCTATTTTGGAACCTACATATATAATCCACCATTAACTCTTATAATTTCTCCAGTAATATAAGAAGCTTCATCGCTAAGCAAAAATGCACATACAGAAGCTACTTCATCAGGGTTTCCAAATCTATTTAATGGGATATTTTTTTGGTATTCTTCTTTTATGTCATCAGGAAGTTTTTCCGTCATATCTGTTTTAATAAAACCAGGTGCTACGGCATTATATCTTATTCCTCTAGGAGCAGATTCTTTTGCGAAACTTTTTGTTAAAGTGTTAATTCCACCTTTTGAAGCAGAATAATTAACTTGCCCAGCATTTCCACCCTCACTTACAATTGATGAGATATTAACAACCGCACCAAATCTTTTTTTCATCATTACTTTTAAAGCAGATTTACAGCCTATAAAAGTAGAACCTAAATTAGCATTTATCACAGAATTAAAGTCTTCTAAACTCATTCTTAGGGCTAGTTTATCATTAGTGATACCAGCATTATTAATTAAATAGCTAAGCTCCCCATCACTTTCTACGATAACCTTAATAGCATCAATAAAAGCTTTTTCATCAGACACATCAAAGCCTATCACAGAGGCTTGACCGCCATTACTAATAATCTCATCTTTAAGCTCATCCGCTAATGCTACAGAAGATTTATAATTAATCCAAACTTTTAGTCCATATTTAGCTAACCCTCTAGCTATATCCGCACCTATACCCCTGCTAGAACCTGTAACTAATACATTTTTACCACTAAAATTCATAATAAATCCTCTTTGTTAATTAGGGCTAATTTTATCAAATACTACTTAATGGTATATTTATTGATTACTTTATTTTTAAAGGATTATTTATGAATGCAGTATATAAAGACAAATTAATTTACATAAGAAATAAAATAAATAAAGCGGGTGTTAAAAATATAGCTTTATTTATCACAGAACTCATAGAGAAAGAGAATGCAAAGAAGCTACGAAAGAAATCTTTCTAATGAGAATAATTTAAAATAAATGGATAAAATAAAATTTAAAATACTTAAAGATGTCTTTGGACATAATGACTTTAGAGAGCTTCAAGAAGAGGGGATTGATAGTATCTTAAATAATAAAGACTTACTTATGATACTTCCCACAGGAGGAGGAAAGTCTTTAGTTTATCAATTGCCCACTTTAGTAAAAAATGGCATTACTATTGTAATATCTCCCTTAATTGCTCTTATGCAAGATCAGGTTTCTTCTTTAAAAGCTCAAAATATTTCCGCAGATATGATTTCATCTGCTCAAAAAAAAACTGAAATTACAGAAATTTTCAGAAGAATACATAATCACGAGCTAAAATTTTTATACCTTTCTCCTGAGAGATTAAATTCTGAGTATATGTTTGAATTATTCAAATCTTTAGATATTAATTTCTTCGTAGTGGATGAGGCTCATTGTATATCTGGGTGGGGGCATGAGTTTCGCTCAGATTATAGGCTTCTTGATAAAATAAAAAGAAATTTTCCTGATATTGCCGTATGTGCTTTTACTGCCACTTCTACTGGTAAAGTATCTAGTGATATTGTTAATTCTTTAGGATTAGATAATCCGACCATATTAAAAGGCTCAGTATTTCGTAAAAATATCTTCATTTCAGCAGAAAGAAGAATTAAAAATGGCTATCCTCAAGTAGAAAGTTTTTTAAAAAGACATAATGATGAAAGTGGCATTATATATGTAAGCTCAAGAAAAAAAGCAGATGCTTTAAGTGAGCATTTGAATAAAAAAAACTATAAATCTCTTTCTTATCATGCAGGATTAAGCAGTAAGGTTAGAGAAAGAAATTTTAAACAATTCACTAATGATAAAATAAATATCATAGTAGCCACAATAGCCTTTGGTATGGGAATAGATAAAAGTGATATAAGATTTGTAATTCATTTATCACTTCCTAAAACAACTGAGGGATATTATCAAGAAATAGGCAGATCTGGTCGTGATGGAGAAGATTCTGAAGCATTACTGCTTTTTAATGCGGGAGATATGATACAGCATAATAAATTTTTAGAAGATGAATATATAGAAGAAGATTATAAAAAACATATGAAAATGAAAATCGATGGAATTTATAAATATGCCACAAGTGAAATATGTTTTCATTTGCAATTAGCAAAATACTTTAATGAAAGCATAAATCCATGTAATGACAGATGTGATAATTGCATACAAAAAGATGATGAAAGGGAAGACATAACAACCCCCGCACAAATGATTTTAAGCACCATATACAAAACAGGGCAATTTTTTGGAAAAAATTATATAGTAGATATATTAAGAGGCTCTAAAGAACAAAAACTACTAAGCAATGGAGCTGACAAACTTTCTGTATATAATATAGGAAATGATTTAAGCAAAAAAGAATGGTTTATCATAATAGAAAGATTATTAGAAATTGCCATCTTAAAAGTGGGAGACTATCATTCTCTAAAACTAACAAATGATGCTATCTTAGTTTTAAAAAATAAAAAAAAGATAGATATAAAAGCTTCAAGAAGAGTGGTAGAAGTAGCAGAGAAAAAAGTTAAGCAAGTAGAAGAAATAGAATACGAAGAAGAATTATTTCAATTACTAAGAGAAAAAAGAGCCTACTTAGCAAAAGAATTAAAACTACCTGCTTACATAGTATTTGGAGATAAAACATTAAAACACTTAGCTAATGAAAAGCCTCATGATAAAGAGAGTATGCTTGAAGTGAATGGAGTAGGGGAGAAAAAATATGAGCAATTTGGAGAAGATTTTTTAAGTGTTATTCGTGAGTATGGCTCTTAGATTTTCCCTGAAAGCTACCCCATTTTTATTAGATTGTAATTGCTTATCTTATATTTTGCATTCTATGTCATTAAATTCTTATTTGGTCTTCTTTAAAAAAATAATACAAGAAGTTATAGGTATTATTTTTGATATACCTCATCTATCTTTGCAAAATCTTTATCGCATGATAATAGCTCTAAGTCATAAAACTTTGCTGTAATAAAATGTATAAAATCAATAGCTTCACATGAGCCTTTTAAAACTACACCTTTGCTTCTACAAAGTCTCGATAAATCTATGGCTTGTTCGTATATTTCTGGTGTAATATCAATTTGAGTAAATGCCTCTAAAGTATCTTTTAGTTTTTGATATATCTTAGTTTTTTTCAAGGATGTATTTCGTAGAGTTTCTACTATAACTAATCTATTAATAAAAAATTCATTGTCGCTATCTTTTAATTTATTCTTAAGCTCAATAATTTTATCTTTGCAATTATCTTTAGCTTTTTTTTCTATTAAATCTATTATTAAATTTGTATCAATAAAATATTTCATTAGCTATTATCTTTTTCTATAGTGTCTATAAGACTTAAAAGAGATTTTCTTGCTTTTTGATTTTTATTATTATCATCTTTGTTTGGATGTAAAATTCTTTGTTTGTTTATATCGAAATTAAATATATTAGATTGAATGTCATTTAAAAAATTATCTTTAATGTGCTTTTGGTCTGATATACAAACATTACCATTCTCATCTTTAGAGATACTATAAAACACAGCTTCTTTGGATGCTCCCAAAATTACAGTAGGGCTATGAGTAGTTACTATGAATTGAATTAAAGGGAATAATTCTCTAAGTTTTTGCATAAATCCATATTTCCATTTAGGGTGCAGATGTAGCTCAATCTCATCAATTAAAACTATACCTTGATATTCTTTTATATCCACTATATAGGGTTGATTTTCTGATAGCCTAATTAATATATCGCATAATATAGTTATAGAGCCTTTATATCCTGCGGATAGTCTATCAAAATCTACTTGTGAGCCTTTTTCCGTAAATATTACATTTGTTGATGTTATTTCTATCTCTACTTCGCTATTTAGTATATTTTTTATTAATTGTTTTGCTTGTGCTACAGATATAAAGTTCTTTTCTCCTTTGCTTTCACTATGGTCTAAAGTGATAAGCCACTTAAGAGGATTTTTTAAATTTAGAGTGTTATTAAATAATGTTAAAAATCCTGTTTCATCTTCTTTCGCATCGCAATTATTATTTCTCATAGCACCATAAGCAAATAAGTTTTTATAAATATTCTTTTCATCGCATTCAAAAGAGTTATCAAAACTATCGACTACATTTAGACTAAAAGTATCTTGTATATTTCTAAAATCCCCTTGTCCATCTTCTTTGACTCCTTTTAAAGCACAAGCGATAGCTTGAAGTAGTAAAGTCTTACCATCTCCATTTTCACCTACAATATATATTTCTTTTTTATTTTTTAGCTTATTGATGTTTAATTCTTTTATGCTAAAAAAACCTTTTATATCGACACTATCAATATTAGATATGTCTTCTTTTTCTATATCTTTAACTTTTGGTTTATTTACATCTTTTTGAAGAACATCTAAAAGCAAATCTACATCTTCAATTTTTTTGAGGAATATTGGCTTAATGTTATTTTGTTCATATTTTAAAAACTTATCAATATTTTCTTCCATTGTTATCATTATAGAAGCTTTTGTGATATTGGAACTCAAGAGCTTAAAATAATTTTTTGAGAAAAACATAATACTATCGTTATACCCTGTATTATAAAAAGAATATGTATTACAAAAGTTATTGTCATTATAAAATATATTTTCTGTAATTTCTTCTTCTAAGGACTCTATTTCTTTATATTCATATTCATATCCATATCCATTTTCATTTTCATAAATTGTAAATTTTTTTTTAAGAAAAGAATATTGTTTTATTTTATGTAAATTTATACTACTTTTATCTATATTTTCCACAAAATCATCAAAATCACTTTTAGATAACTGATCTTTATAAATCTCTATTTTTTCATTAAAAGTTAAGTTATTATAGTTATCAGGCATATCCCATAATCCGCTCTTAAAGTCATCATTGAGTATCTGCTCAGCAAAAAAATATTGCAAAAATTCTGGAGAAAAGAAACTAGGATTATCCTTTTTAGCAATTCTTAGCAGTAAATTATAAGACTTGCATTGTTTTGGATTATCTGGGTCAAATATATATTTCTCTATTTCATCTTTTTTTATTGGCATTTAAAACCTTTGTTATGTGGGACAATCATATCTCTATTTAATGCCCCCTTAGTCATATTTTTTATAAAATTTCCTTTTAGCCTTAGGCATATCTTGTAGTATTTTATTGTTTTTTGCTTAATCTCATCAAGCCTATTTTTAATATATGCATTCCTTTATAAAAAATAAAGATTACATAAAACTTATACAAAAAACAAAATATTCCCCCTTAGTATTAGATAAAAAAGTTAAAATTCCATCATTATAAAAGGCAAGGTAAATAATGAAAATTATAAATTTCCAAGATGATAATTTTGATAAAAATATAGATAATATGTTAAATCATATATATAGTGATGATGAAAGCATAGAGCAAACTGTTCGAGATACTATAAAAGATATTAAAGAAAATAAGCAAAAAGCTCTTTTGTCTTATATTGAAAAGTTTGATAATTGGTCTCCTAAGAGCTTTGAAGATATTAAAATATCACAAGAAGAAATTAAAAAAGCTTATGATGAGACTTCTGATGAGATGAAAAAAGTTATAAAAACTTCTTTTGATAGGATAAAAAAATATCATGAAATGCAAAAAGAAAAGTCATGGATGCATTATGAAGACAATGGGAATATTTTGGGGCAAAAGGTAACTCCTCTTGATAGGGTTGGGCTGTATGTCCCAGGGGGGAAAGCTGCATATCCTAGCTCTTTATTAATGAATGCTATTCCTGCTATTGTGGCTGGAGTTAAGGAAATTATTGTTGTAACTCCTACTCCTAATAATGAGATAAATCCTCTTGTTTTGGCTACTGCTTATATATGCAATATCACAGAAATATATAAAATGGGTGGGGCTAGTGCTATTGCTTCTTTGGCTTTTGGATTAGAGGATTTAAGCTCAGTTGATATGATAAGTGGTCCTGGTAATGCTTATGTGGCTAGTGCTAAGAAAATGGTTTTTGGTATGCTTAATATCGATATGATAGCTGGGCCAAGTGAGATAGGGATTGTTGCTGATGAAAATGCAAATGTGGATTATATCTGTGCTGATTTGCTTTCTCAAGCAGAACATGATGAATTAGCAAGATCAATTCTTGTTACTCATAGTAGCGATGTGGCAAATAGGGTGAGTGAGGATATTTATAAGCATTTAGATAAATTAGAGCGAAAAGCAATAGCTTCAAAATCCATTAAGGATGAGGGCATTATTATAATAACAAAAGATTTAGAGCAATCAATAGAGATAATGAATAAGATAGCTCCAGAGCATTTAGAGGTTTTAACAAAAAATCCATTTGAATTATTGCCTATGATTAAACATGCGGGAGCTATATTTTTAGGAGAAAATACTCCAGAGCCTATAGGAGACTATATAGCTGGACCTAATCATACTTTGCCTACTTCTGGAAGCTCTCGGTTTTTTTCTCCTTTATCTGTGCAGAATTTTATGAAAAAAAGCTCTATTATTTATTTTTCTAAAGAGGGGATTAAGGAATTAGGAAAAGAAACTATTCTCTTTGCAAGAGAGGAAGGGCTAGATGCTCATGCTAAATCTATTGAGGAAAGATTAAAAAATGATTAATAATTTTGATATACTTGCTGGAAATAAAAATGGATTAAATATTGAAAAAATTTACTACTAAAACTCTTCATTTAATATCTCTAGGTTGCTCTAAAAATCTTGTTGATAGTGAGATTATGCTTGGGGCATTATCTGATTATACTGTCTCTGATGATATGGAAAATAGTGATGTTATTATTATTAATACTTGTGGATTTATAGAGGAAGCTAAAAAAGAAAGCTTATCTACTATCTTAGAAGCGAATGATAGAAGAAAAAAAGGCTCTTTACTTGTTGTAGCTGGGTGCTTAACTCAGAGATATAAGGATGAGCTGGCTAAGGATCTACCTGAGGTTGATATTTTTACTGGTGTGGGGGATTATTCAAAAATAGATAAGATTATCGCTAATAAGCAAAATACTTTTTCTAATAGCACTTATTTGGTAAATAGCAAAGATAAGAGAGTTATTACAGGTTCTAATTATCATGCTTTTGTAAAAATTAGTGAAGGATGTAATCAAAAATGTTCTTTTTGTGCTATTCCTGGATTTAAAGGGAAGCTAAAATCAAGAGAGCCTGAAGATATTGCTTTAGAGGTAGAAAATTTAGCTAGTCAAGGATATTACGATATTTCTTTTATTTCGCAAGATAGCTCTTCTTATGGCAAGGATATAGGGTATAAAAAAGATGGTCTTTGTGAGATTATTGATAGGGTTAATAAAATAGATGGTATTAGGAGTGCTAGGATTTTATATCTTTATCCTACTACTATGAGCTTTGAGCTGATTGATACTATTAATGCTTCTGATACTTTTCATAATTATTTTGATATTCCTCTTCAGCATATTAGCGATAAAATGCTTAAAAAAATGAAAAGAGGAATGAAAGCAGAAAGAATTAAGGAATTATTAGATTATATTTTTAAGCTTGATGATGTGTTTTTTAGAACTTCTTTTATTGTAGGACATCCAGGGGAAAGTGATGAGGATTTTGAAGAATTATGTGCTTTTATTAAAGAATATGATTTTGATAGAGTGAGTATTTTTGCTTATTCAGATGAAGAAAATACAGATGCTTATGACTTTGAAGATAAAGTTTCTAACTCTATAATACATAAAAGAATAGAGATAATAGAAAAAATAATAGATGAAAAAATAAATAATTCTATGAATAAATTGCTAAATAAAGAAATAATCGTAAGTATCGATGGAATAAGTAAAGAGCATGACTATCTACTATCTGCAAAGCAAGACTTATGGGGCTTTGAAATCGATGGAGAAATTTTAATTAATGATAAAGAAATTGAAGAAGATTTAATTTATGATAATAGATATAAGGCGAAAGTAAGCGATGTTTCATCATCCGAGCTAGTAGCAAAAATAATTTCAAAGGAATAAAATGGAAATGTGGAATCATGTGTATAGTTATTTTGACCCTGTAGCTATTAATATATTTGGGCTTAAAATACATTGGTATGGATTAATGTATATTTTGGCGATATTTAGTGCCTTTTATATTTTAAAAACGATTGTAAGAAATGAAAATCTGCCTTACTCTAATGACGACCTAGATGATTACTTTATGTATGAGGCATTAGGTGTTATTATAGGTGCAAGAGTAGGATATGTGCTATTTTATGACCCTCATACTATGTATTATCTAGCAAATCCTTGGCAAATATTTAATCCATTTATGAATGGAGAATTTATAGGGCTTAGAGGTATGAGCTATCATGGTGGAATGATAGGCTTTATAATAGGGACTTATATATACACAATAAAAGCAAAAAAATCTTTTTTAAATTTAATGGACTTAGCTGCTATTGCTATCCCTCTTGGTTATACTTTTGGAAGAATAGGGAATTTTCTTAATCAAGAGCTATTTGGTAGAGTTACTGATGTGCCTTGGGCTATATATGTGGATGGGGCCTTAAGACATCCATCTCAATTATATGAAGCATTTTTAGAAGGGATTGTTGTATTTATTATTTTATTCTTTTATAGAAAATATAAAACTTTTGAGGGGCAAATAGCAATTGCTTATTTGTTTTTATATTCTTTAATGAGAGCATTATCTGAGATATACAGAGAACCAGATTTTCATATAGGATATGATTATTTAGACTTTATCACAAGAGGACAAGTTATTTCTTTTATTTCTATGGCAATCGCTGTAGCTTTATATTTTTACCTAAAAAATAAAAATGGATATAAATCTTAATCTAGCCTTAACACTACAAGCCTTAGATATTATAGGTATAATCGCCTTTAGTTTTGGGGGCTTTATAGTAGCAAAAAGAAAAAAGCTAGACATATTAGGTGTGTATATTGTGTGCATTACCTCTAGTTTAGCAGGTGGGATAATAAAAGATATAATTTTAGATAAAATACCTTTTGTTTTTATATCTTTTTATCCTATGTTGGTATCTTTGGCTTCAAGCACTATCCTTATTTTAATACATAAAAAAATAAAAAATTACGAAACAAAAAAAATATTTCTATTTAGCGATGCGATAGGTCTAAGTGTATTTAGTGTGATAGGCTCATTGCAAGGAATTGAATATAATCTAAATATATTTGGTATAGTTTTTTTAGGAATGATTACAGCTATAGGGGGAGGAGTTGTGAGAGATACTTTATTGCAAAAAACTCCCTTAATTTTAAAGGAAGGATTTTATGGGACGGTAGCCCTTATAGTGTCTTTATTGATTTACATACTAAATATTATAGATAGATTATTTTATTTTGAAATAATATTTGTTATTTTTATCGGTGTTGTAATTAGAATTATAGCTATTAAAAAAGATTTTTATTTACCTAAATTATAACTTAATAGCCTTAATGCTTTTTTCAATAGCTCCTAATGTCTCATTAACTGTCTCTTCATTCATAGTATTACAAATAAAACCACTCTCATAAGCACTACAAGCTAAATATACTCCATTTTGAAGCATTTCATAATGAAACTTAGAGAAAAATTCCTTATCCATTTTATTTGTATCATTAAAATTTTTAATTTCCTCATCACTAAAGAAAAAGCCAAACATACTCCCTCTTACATTGGTTTGCAACCCTATATTATGATTATTTGCTATTTCACTAAATCCATCCATAAGTTTATTTGCTAATGTAGAAAATCTTTCATAAGGATTAAGCTCTTTTATTTTCTTAATAGTAGCATATCCCGCATTCATAGCGATTGGGTTTCCGCTTAAAGTCCCTGCTTGATATATCCCTCCATCAGGACTAAGTAAATTTATAATATTAGCTTTAGCCATAAAAGCCCCCACAGGTAAGCCTCCTCCGATTACTTTTCCTAAAGTTACTATATCAGGAGTAGTAGCAAAATAAGGATTTTCCTTATCTATGCTCACTCTAAAGCCACTCATTACTTCATCAAATATCAATAATGCATTATTTTTATCGCATATTTCTCTAAGATTTTTTAAAAATTCTAAATCAGCAGGAACTAGCCCCATATTCCCTGCAACTGGCTCTATAATAATACAAGCTATATCATCACTATCTTCAAAACATTTTTGCACACTAGATATATCATTATATTCAGCCAATAAAGTATGCTTAGTAAAATCCTCAGGAACCCCTAAAGAGCTAGGCTTCCCAAATGTAGCAGCACCACTTCCAGCTTCTACTAGTAAAGCATCACTATGCCCATGATAACAGCCTTTAAATTTAATAATATCATTTTTATGAGTATATCCTCTAGCTAATCTTATGGCACTCATAGTAGCTTCTGTCCCAGAGCTTACAAATCTTATCTTATCAGCGAAAGAATAAACCTCTAATATCTCCTTTGCCAATTCATTCTCAATAAGAGTAGGAGCCCCAAACCCAAAAGAATTTTTAATAGCACCAATAGTAGCCTTTTCCACATCTTTATCTGAGTGTCCTAATATCATAGGACCCCAGCTTTGGACATAATCTATATATTTATTATCATCTATATCATAAATAAAAGAACCTTCTCCTTTAGAGATAAACAACGGAGATGACTTTACGGCATTAAAAGAGCGAACAGGAGAATTAACTCCTCCTGGTATAAGATTTTTTGCTTCCTCAAATGCTATTTCACTTTTTTTTATATTCATTGATATTTTCCTTTAAATTAATGTATTAGACTTCTTGTTTTGAAGTGCTGTATTTGTTCGATATTTTATCAAATACATCTTTTGTTATGATAATCTCATAGGTATTTTAATAATTTATACTAAAAAGAAGAAAAAACATAATCCAATATATGAAACCCATCATTTAAAACTTCTTTCTCCACACTCAAAGGAGGAAATATTCTAATAGTGTTTTTTCCCGCCTTAATGATTAAGAGCTTATTTTTAAAAGCCACAGATATGATGTCATCTATATTGATATTTTCCTTTATTCTATATCCTCCCATCATCCCATGACCAACTTTTTTAATAATTATATTTGGATATTTTTGCTCTAATGAAGATAAGTTTTCTTGATAGTTTTTAATTGTTTTATCTAGTTTTGATGATGATTTTAATTTTTCTAAAAACTCTAATGTAGCTAATCCTGCTTGTGAAGATAAAAAATTTCCTCCGAAAGTGGAGCCGTGGTCTCCTATGGAGAATATATCTTTGTGCTTAGTTATTATAGCTCCTATTGGTAGGGAGTTTGCTAATGCTTTTGCTATTGTTATTATGTCTGGCTTTATATCGTATTCTATACTTGCTAGAAACTCTCCTGTTCTATATACTCCTGTTTGCACTTCATCTACTATTAATAAGATGTCATTTTCTTTGCAGTATTTTGCTATTTCTTGGACTTTGGATTTATCTAGTCTTTCAAGTCCGCCTTCTCCTTGGACTAGCTCTATCATTATTGCTACTGTTTTTTTATCTACTTTATTTATTATGTCATCTATATCTTCTGCATATACGAAGCCATCAGGAAAAGGACCGAAATAATTATGCATATCTGTTTGACCTGTTGCTTTTAGGGAGGTTATTGTTCTTCCGTGGAATGAATTTTTTAGAGTTATTATTTTATATCTTTCATCTTTGCCGTATTTTCTTGCTAGCTTTATTGCTCCCTCATTTGCTTCTGTTCCTGAGTTGCAAAAAAAACTTGCATAATTATCATCAAATAGACTTGCTATTTTTTGAGCTAATTTTGCTTGAGGTTCTATTAAAAATAGATTGCTTGTGTGGGCTAATTTATCTATTTGCTCTTTTAGTTTATTATTTATATATTCATTGGCATGACCAGCATTTACCACTGAAATACCACACATAAAATCTATATATTCATTCCCTTTATCATCATAAAGAAAAGCATTTTTTCCATGAGTGAAATTAACATAATTTCTTTTATATGTTTGTAAGACATACTTTTTATCTATATTTTCTATTTTCAATGTTTTGCCTTATTTTTGCCGTATTTTATCATTATTGTGCTAAAATACAGCACTAATTTTTAAAAGGAATATATGTGAAAACTTCGGTAATAGGTTTCCCTAGAATAGGGGAACAAAGAGAATTAAAAAAATCATTAGAGGCTTATTGGTCTAAAAAAAGCACTTTTGATGTTGTAGAAAAAACGGCGAAAGAATTAAGAGCTAGACATTGGGGCTATCAAAAAGATGCAGGTATTGATTTAATCGCTGTTAATGATTTTTCTTTATATGATAATATGCTTGATATGATGCAAACTTTAGGAGCTATTCCTAAAAGATTTAGAGATTTAGAAGATAAAACTTATCAATATTTTTCTATGGCTAGAGGTAATGATACCACTACGGCAATGGAGATGACTAAATGGTTTAATACTAATTATCATTATATCGTTCCTGAGCTTAGTTTAGATGATACATATAAATTAGATATTTCTAGCATTAAATCGCAATATGATGAAGCTAAGGCTTTAGGCATTAATGCTAAGATTAATTTAATAGGGCCTATTACATTTTTAGCTCTTTCTAAGAGAGTTGATGGTGGGGATACTTTAGAGCTTTTTTCTAAAATACTTCCTATTTATAAAGAGCTTGTGAAAGAAATTTCTAATTTTGGTGGAGATGTGATTATTGATTTTCATGAACCTATTTTTGTTAGAGGTTTTGAGAAGGCATTATTTTTACTTAAAGATGCTTATAATTCTTTAGCTTCAAAAAATAAAGTAATAGTTACTACATTTTTTGAGCATTCTAGTGAAGCTACTAAGGTTTTATTAATTACTCCTATTTATGGTCTTGGTCTTGATTTTGTAGATGGTGAGAAAAATATTGATAGTTTAGGTGATATCGCTAAGAGTGGGAAAAAGCTTTTTGCAGGAGTAATTAGTGGTAGAAATATTTGGATTAATGACTTAGAAGCTACTAAAACTAAAATAGATAATATGCTTAAAGTGATAGATGAAGATAATTTAATAATTAGTACAAGTAGCTCTCTTTTACATACTCCATTTACTTTAGAGTATGAGGATGGATTAGATAAAGATGTTAAATCTTGGTTGGCTTATGCTAAAGAAAAATTAAATGAAGTTTCTACTCTTTCTAAAATGTTTTCTGATGATTTTAATACTAGTAATAATGTTTTATTGCAAGCAAATATCGAAGCTATTAGAAATAGAAAAACTTCTAAAAAAGTTCATAATGATGAAGTTAAAAATAGAGTAAAAAATCTTTCAATTGAAAGAGATACTCCTTATGAAGCAAGAATAAAAGCACAAAGAGAAGCTTTTAAATATCCTGATTTAGCAACTACTACAATAGGAAGCTTCCCTCAAACAGCAGAAGTAAGAGCTACTAGAAGATCATTTAAAAATGGTGAAATTGATAGCGATGTATATGAAGCTAAAATGGAAGAGCTTATCTTAGATTGTATTAAATTTCAAGAAGATATTGATTTAGATGTCCTAGTTCATGGTGAGTTTGAAAGAAATGATATGGTTGAATATTTTGGTGAGCAAATGAGTGGTTTTGCATTTTCTAAAAATGGGTGGGTTCAAAGCTATGGTAGTAGATGTGTAAAACCTCCTGTAATTTATGGAGATGTATCAAGACCAAACGCTATGACGGTTAAATGGTCAAGTTTTGCAAATAAAAATACAAATAAAATAATGAAAGGAATGCTTACAGGTCCTGTAACAATCCTTAATTGGTCTTTTGTGAGAGATGACCAACCAAGAAGTGAGACATCATATCAAATAGCTGTAGCTATTTCTGATGAAGTAAAAGATTTAGAATCTGCAGGTGTTACTATGATACAAGTTGATGAAGCTGCATTTAAAGAGGGCTATCCATTAAGAGATGAAAATATAGCAGAATATGAAAGATGGGCAGTAGAGGGCTTTAAAGCTACAGTAGCTCCTGCTAAGGCAACTACTCAAATTCATACTCATATGTGTTATTCTGAATTTAATGATATTATTAAAACTATAGAAGCTATGGATGCAGATGTTATCTCAATAGAAACGGCAAGAAGTGGAAATGAATTATTAAAAATATTCAAATCCGTTGGCTATAAACAAGAAGTAGGACCAGGAATTTATGATATTCATTCTCCTAGAGTTCCTGATGTAAGTGAAATGGTTAAGCAAATAGAAGCATTAATGGAAGTTTTACCTAAAACTCAATTATGGATTAATCCTGATTGTGGATTAAAAACAAGAAAATGGGATGAAGTAAAACCTAGCCTTAGAAATATGGTTGAAGCTGTAAAAATAGTTAGAAATAAGTAATAATTTGTGATTAAAATATATGGTATTAAAAATTGTGGGAGTGTGAGAAAGGCTTTAAGCTTTTTCTCATCTCATAATATAGAAGTAGAATTTTTTGATTTTAAAAAATCCACTCCATCTCCTGAAAAAATAGCCTTATGGGCTAAAAAAATAGATATGAAAATATTAATGAATCACAAAGGTGCTACTTATAGAAAGCTTGGGATTAAAGATTTAGAGCTTAATGATGAAGAAAAATTAGAGTATTTAGAAAAAGAGCTTTTGCTTTTTAAAAGACCTATTGTAGAAAATGGCGATAATATTATTGTTGCTTTTGATGAAGAGATATATAAAAAAGAATTTCTAAATAATTAAATTTTTTGTTATATTTCTATTCATAGGAATACTTCAAGCTGATAAGACCGAGGT
>JAJVLF010000060.1 GCA_029255845.1 Campylobacterota bacterium
ACACCGTATTTTATAAAAATCACTCTAAGACTAAAATCTAACATTATCTAAATTATTTGAATTAATAGAGGTTCCCTGAAAAATAAGTAATGAGCTACTTAGGAAAATCCCTAAACCTATCCGCAAAACTATAATTTTTCTGTGCCACTTTTCCTAAAATATTTTTAAGATTTTTAGGATGTCCGCCATAGCTAGGTCTGATACTTTTGATATTTTCTTCTGTGAATATCTCTCCTTTTTTAATATCCTTTGCTACATATAAACTTCTTGCAAATTGCCTATTTGTTTTTTGTTTTTCATTTAAAGAATAATCTATTTTTCCTAATAATTTTTCAGTATTTCTTATTTCTTTTATCATATTTGCAAATTCATTTTTATCCATAGAAAAATCAGAATCTAAGCTTTTTTCAGATTTATCTAAAATAAAATGCTTTTCTATTACTTTTGCTCCTAAAGTAGTAGCTATTATAGGAGCAGTTGAGCCTATTGTGTGATCTGAAAATCCACTTATTACATTAAAGGTATTAGCAAGAGATGGAATCATTTTTAAATTAGCATCTTCATATTTAGCAGGATAAGAGCTAGTGCATTTTAAAAGGATGATATTTTCATTTCCCTCATTTTTGCATATATCTACTACATCTTGTATCTCACTTATGGTAGCAATACCCGTGGATATTATCATTGGTTTATTTTTACTTGCGGTATATCTCACTAACTCATAATCAGTTATCTCAAATGAAGCTATCTTGTATGCTATGGGGTTAAATTGTTCTAAAAAATCCACAGCAGTTTTATCAAAAGGAGATGAAAATATATCTAAATCTATGCTTTTTGCATAATCAAATAATTCTTTATGCCACTTTAGAGGGGTGCATGCTTTTTCATAAAGCTCATAAAGGTTTTTACCATCCCAAGGAGTCCCTCCTTTAATAATAAAATCACCCTTGTTTGAATTTAAAGTCATAGTATCGGCTGTATATGTTTGTAATTTTATAGCATTTGCACCAATTTCTTTAATAGCCTTTATACTATTAAGGGCATTTTGAATGCTTCCATTATGATTAGCACTTAATTCAGCTATGATATATATACCATCTTTTTCTAAATCAAAATTCCCTATTTTCATATTATCTCACTTTAAATAAAGGCTTTAAAATATCTCCATTGATATTTTCTAATAGAGTATTTTCTATAATATGTTTTTTAATTAATGGTAAAATTTCCTCATAGGCATTAAGCAGGACATCTATATCTTTTTTAGTATGAGAAAAGCTTAAATTATGAGTCCCTAAAATTAAAATACCTCTTTTAAACATCTCTTGCAAGAAAAAAGTTTTTATTTCTAAACTTGTATATTTTTCTTGCTCTTTTATGTGAAAAAAGCTCCAAGATGGATGAGCTGATGTTGAAAATATATTATTTAGATTTTCTTTATCTATAATTTTATTGAGATTAATTAAAAGATATTCTCCTATCGTTCGTAAATGCAAAATAACATCTTCTCTAATATATTTATCTATTACCGCATTCGCAGAAGCTAGAGATAATGTCTCTCCCCCAAAAGTGCTAGAAAAAAAAATATCTTCCATCACTTTCATAATTTTATCACTCCCCACTATAGCAGACAAAGGCATACCATTTGCCATACCTTTACCAAAAGTAGCTAAATCTGGAATAATGCCAAACATCTCCCCAGCTCCACCTAAAGAGTATCTAAACCCTGTAATTGTTTCATCAAAAATTAATAATGAATTATTCTTTTTAATTAAAGATTGCACTTTTTGTAAAAAATTATCCTCTGGATACTCGGTATTCATAGGCTCCATAATCACACAAGCTATATCATAATTATTAAAAATATCTTCTAATGAAGAAATATCATTATAAATAAATGTATGAGTTAATTCTTTAGTGCTTTGAGGAACTCCCAAATCCCTAGAAGTAGAGCCTATGGACCAATCTTGCCAACCATGATAACCACAAATAGCAATATGACTCTTATTAGTATATGCTCTAGCTATTCTAATAGCTCCTGAAGTGGCATCTGTGCCGTTTTTAGCAAACCTCACTTTACTAGCACATGGAATAATTTGAATTAACTTTTCTGCCACCTCCATTTCTAAAGTATGAGGTAAAGAAAAATTAATGCCATTTTCTAATTGCTTTTTTATAGCATTATCCACATCCTCATCGCAATACCCTAAAGTAACAGAAGCTAATGAATTAACAAAATCAATATATTCATTTCCATCAACATCGAAAGCCTTAGAGCCTTTTGCTCTTTGAATAAAAAAAGGTGATATTCCTTTTGGGTATCCAGTTAAGCTTTTACTAAATGTCTGAGAACCTAAAGGAATGGATTTTAATGCCCTTTCTAGTAAGTTTTCAGACTTTCTATACATTTCTATATTTTGATAATATCCGCATATTCTTTTTTGATATTAGTAGGAAGAGCAAAACAAGCTCTATGAATATCGCTATTATAATACTTAAGCCCATCTAATAAATCAGACTTATCTAAGATTAAATCAGCCGTAGGATGGTATTTTTGAGACATAAATATAAAATTCCATAAAACCCCTGGATAAGAATACATCTCAAATTTATAAGGCATTATGATTTTAAAAGAATCATACATATTGCTTAAAATCTTTTTTTGAGTTTCTTTTTCCATCCAATAACTCTCCCCTTGTGCTACACAAACCCCATTAGGCTTCAATATACGAGATACATTTTCATAAAATTCTTTATCAAAAAGTGCCTTAGCATGTTTTATAGGGTCAGTAGAATCAATTAAAACAATATCATAAGTATTATCAATAGTTTTTTTAACAAACTCCACACCATCTTCTATCTTAAGATTGATATTATCAGCATTCCACACATCAGAAAATTCAGGAAAATGCTTTTTACTCATTTCACAAACAGCCTCATCAATTTCCACAAAATCAACTTCCACATCAGGATACTTCAAAAGCTCATTAGCACACCCACCATCACCTCCACCAATAACAAGAACTTTTTCCACCAAAGGATGAGAGCAAAGTGCAGTATGAACCATCATCTCATGATAAATAAAAGCATCTTTTTCACAAAACATCCCACACCCATCAATACTCATCATTTTCCCAAAATCTTTAGTTTGATGAACAGCAATTTTTTGAAATGAACTTTCTTTTTCCTCTATAGTTTCTACAACCTCATAAGACTGCTTATAGCCATTTATTTTTTCTTCAATCCACATTTTATTTCCTTATATAAGTATTTCGCGGTATTATATCATAAGGGAACCTATATTGCCATTAAGCTAAGGCTTAATGGCAGATTACGGATTGCGGAAAACGGATTACAGAAAAAAAGGCTTTAGGCACCTTAATGCTTTACTTCGCAATCTATCCTCTGTAATTGTCATTAAGGGAACCTCTATTAATTCAAATAATTTAGATAATGTTAGATTTTAGTCTTAGAGTGATTTTTATAAAATACGGTGTAGCCGTAGCTACATCTATTTTATAAAAATTGCTATAAGGCTAAAATATAATATTAGCTATTTATTTTGAATTAATAGAGGTTCCCTTAAGATAATATTTCTATTGTGCAGTGGTCTCTTAAGAATAAATAATCACGAATATTTATTTTAAAAAAACATAAGGAACCCATATACTTATTTTGCTATAATCTCATTATAGGAAATTTCTAAAAACCCAAAATAAATAGATAATGTCATATTTTCGCCATATGACAAAAATTTAACATTATCTTGGTTTAAAAATTAGGGCGAGTGTTGAAAATGCACTTTTATTGTTTTAAATCTTCATTCTAGCAATATAAATTATCGAATTACTCCCCTAAGACAACAAATACATAATCTCATTTTGAGTAGCCAATGTGCTAATATTTTTTGAAAATATCTCCTCATGTCCGCTTATATTTCTTATATAATCTCTAAATTTATCTTCATCATCTATGTCTATCGTTTTATAATATTGCTCTAAATTATTTATATTTTCATCTAGTTTTGTTGTTAGTCTGTCTTCTAGTTCATTGATATTTTTATCTATTTTTTCTTTTTGTTCTTTTATGAAATCACTAGGGGATACTTTGCTTACAGATGTGGTTATGTTTTCAAAAGGTATGCTAAATTTTACGGTTGTAAGCTCGTCTCCATTGAATATGACTAATTTATTGTTAAAAATATTTTCTGTTTCATATTGGACATTTTTAATGCTTTTGCTTATGTCTTGTAGGCTTAGGACGGTTTCTTCGTCTTGGACTTTTGATTGTATGTTGTTCATCTCAAGTCTTACTTTTTCTAATAATGCTATACTATCATTAATTTTATTTATATTTGCTGTGGCTATTTTATTTTCGATGTTATTTATGTTATGAGAATTATTAAGCTCTTTTCTTTTTTCATCTGTTTTTGTTTGTAGGCTAGTGTTTAATTGTGTGTTTTCTTTTTTATCTATATTTTTATCAAGAATATCAGAAGAATAACTTGGGATATTTGCATTATTTATAGTCATTTACTAGCCTTTATGTTTTTTTGTTATGCCTTATCACATATTTTCATCAATATATTTTGTGTCATATTCATTATGAATAAAATCTTTATTGATAAGCATTTTTTTATGGAAATCAATAGTGGTATTAACTCCCTCTATTACAAACTCATCTAGTATTCTTTTCATAACATTTATAGCTTGTTCTCTATCTTCTCCCCATGAGATAATCTTTCCTATCATAGAGTCGTAATAAGGAGGTATCACATATCCAGCATAGATATGAGAATCAAATCTTACATTTCTTCCTCCTGGGACTATTAGTTTTGTTATTTTTCCTGCACTAGGGATAAATTTCACGGAATCTTCGGCTAATATTCTGCACTCAATAGCATGACCTGAAAGCTTAACTTCACTTTGCTCAAATAAAGTCTCACCTTCTTCTATTTTAATCATCCATTCTATGATGTCTATATTTGAGACACATTCACTTACTGTATGCTCTACTTGTAACCTTGTATTCATTTCCATAAAGTAAAAATTATTACTCTCATCTACTAAAAACTCAAATGTTCCAGCACTCTCATATTTTATAAATTTAGCAGCTTCAACGGCTGCCTTTAATAGCTTAGTTCTTGTTTCTTCATGTAAAATAATAGCAGGGGTTTCTTCTATAAGCTTTTGATTTCTTCTTTGCATAGAACAATCTCTCTCGCCTAAATGAACTACATTTCCATACTTATCAGCTAATATCTGCACTTCTATATGTCTTGGTTTTTTGATAAATTTTTCCATATACATAGCACCATTACCAAAAGATGATATTGCTTCATTTTCACAAGCAAAAAACATATTTTCTATATCTTCTTCATTATCAACTATTCTCATACCTTTACCACCGCCACCAGCAGTTGCTTTTAAAACTATAGGATAGCCAATAGCTTTAGCCATAGTTTTAGCTTCAGTGACATCTTTTAATACTCCAGCACTTCCCTCTATTACAGGAAGGTTTGCTTTTTTCATAACTTCTTTTGCTTTTGATTTATCACTTACTAAGCCCATAACATAAGAGCTAGGACCTATAAAAGAAACATTATGCTCTTTACACATATCAACAAATTCTTCATTTTCACTTAAAAACCCATATCCAGGAAATATAGCATCCGCAGCAGATATATCCACAGCAGACATTACAGAAACCATATTAAGATAGCTATCAGCAGACCTAGCAGAACCAATACAAATAGCTTGGTCGGCTAGTTGTAGATAATGATTATCTTTATCGGCAGTAGAATAAACAGCAGTAGATTTTTTACCCATCTCTTTGATTGTTCTTATAGCCCTAAGAGCAATCTCTCCTCTATTTGCGATTAATATATTTTTTAATTCTTTCATATTATAGCCTTAAGCTTTTTCTACTTCAAATAATGCCATATCAAACTCTACAGCACCACCATTTTCGACAAGAACTTTTAATATTTTCATATCATATTCAGCATCTATTTCATTCATAATCTTCATAGCTTCTATTATAGCGAGTGGCTTACCTTTTTTGATTATATCTCCAGCAGAAGCAAAAGGCTTAGCATTTGGATTAGCAGAGGAATAATATATCCCAACCATAGGGGATTTTACTTGTAATCCATTAGAAGCAACAGGAGTATCGCTTTGAGCTGGGAGAGTAGGAGCAGATGAAGCCACCATAGGAGTAGCTACTGGAGCGGGAGCAGATATAGTCGCAATAGGAGCAGAGTTAATTTGCTTAGAGAGATGTATCGAAAAAGACTCATCTTTTATTTTAATCTCTGAAAGTGAGCTATCATCAAATACTTTTATCAAATCTTTAATTTCTTTATTTTCCATATAAGTAATGCCTTTAGTTTTAATTTTAAAAATGTAAAATATTATATCAAATATAAAATTAAGAAAAGATTAAATAAAGGTAAATATATTATGGGAGTCAAGCCAGATTTATGGATAAAAGAAAAAAGCACAAAGGAAGATATGATTTATCCTTTTGTAGATACCCAAGTTAGCGAAGGACTTATAAGTTATGGAGTAAGCTCTTATGGTTATGATATAAGAGTGGGAAATAAATTTAAAATTTTTACTAATGTAAATTCCACAGTAGTAGATCCAAAAAACTTTGACACCTCTAATGTAGTTGATTTTACAGGAGATGTATGTATCGTCCCTCCTAATTCATTTGCTCTTGCTAGCACGATAGAGTATTTTAAAATTCCACGAGATATACTTGCTATTTGTGTAGGTAAAAGCACTTATGCTAGGTGCGGGATAATTGTAAATGTTACTCCATTTGAGCCAGAATTTGAGGGAAATATTACAATAGAAATAAGCAATACAACTCCCCTACCAGCAAAAATATATGCAAATGAGGGAATTGCTCAAGTTTTATTTCTCTCAGGTGATGGCGAACCTGAGACTTCTTATAAAGATAAAAATGGAAAATACCAAAAGCAAAATGGTATTACTCTTCCTAGAATAAAAGGTTAGATTATAATGTATATAGCAAGAAAAACAAAATTTGACCCAGATAATTTAGGGCATTTTGGCAAATACGGAGGAAGATTTACTTCTGAGACATTAATGCCTGCACTTTTAGAGCTTGAGGAGGCTTATTTAAAAGTGAGAGAAGATAAATCTTTTTGGGAAAAAGTAAATTATTATTTTAATGATTATGTAGGTCGCCCATCTCCTTTGTATTATGCGAAAAACATATCCGATGAATTAGGTGCAAAAATATATTTAAAAAGAGAAGACTTAAATCACACAGGGGCTCATAAAATAAATTCTGTAATATTTCAAGCATTATTAGCTAAACAAATGGGCAAAACAAGAATAATAGCAGAAACAGGAGCAGGTCAGCACGGTGTAGCTACTGCTACTGTATGTGCTTTGTTGGGGCTTGAATGTGATATATTTATGGGAGCAAAAGATATTAAAAGACAAGAATCGAATGTTTTTAAAATGGAGCTTCTAGGAGCAAAAGTAATTTCCGTAGTTAGTGGCTCTCAAACTTTAAAAGATGCATTAAATGATGCACTTAGAGACTGGGTAAGCACTAGTGAATGGACTTATTTTTTAATAGGCACAGCTGCTGGAACCCATCCTTATCCTTTGATGGTGAGAGATATTCAAGCTATTATAGGATATGAAGCGAGAAAACAAATCCTAGAAAAAGAAAACTCTTTGCCTGATTATGTCATAGCCTCTATTGGTGGAGGAAGCAATGCTATTGGTATCTTTCATCATTTTTTAGAAGATGAAAATGTGCAATGTATCGGCATTGAAGCAGGAGGAGAGGGGATAGATACAGATAAACATGGAGCTAGTTTAAACAGAGGAAGAGCGGGAGTTTTACACGGCTTTTTGAGTTATGTATTGCAAGATGATGATGGGCAGATTTTAGAAGCAAGTTCTATTTCAGCGGGTCTTGACTATCCTGGGATTGGGCCAGAGCATTCATTTTTAAAAGATGAAAAAATCGTCCAATATGAGGCTATTACTGATAGTCAAGCATTAAAAGCTTTTAAATGGCTAAGTAAAAAAGAGGGAATTATTCCAGCTTTAGAAAGCTCCCATGCAATTGCTTATTTAAAAGAAATTAAAAATATTAAAAATAAAACAATTATAGTAAATTTATCGGGTAGAGGAGACAAAGATATGAACACAATTATGGAGGCAACTAATGGATAATGATGAATTAGATAAATATGCCAAAGAAATTGTAAGAATTACTTACCAGCTTGAGCGAGTATGTAAATCCAAAGAAGTTATTTTCTGTAAAGATTTAGAAATAACTCCTTCAGAGTTTAGATTTTTAAGACATATAAAAGAGTCAAAAGAAGTGAATGCTAAAGATATAGCAGATATTATGGACTCCACAGCCCCTCGTATATCTAAGCTTCTTAAAGATTTACAAGAAAAAAACTATATTACAATAAAAAAATATAAAAATGACAAAAGATATTCTTTAATTTCTTTAAGTAAAAAAGGAGATATTTTTATAAATGAGATTATGAATGAATATATAGAGTTTCATAAAGATTTACTTAGTCCTATATGCGATAAAGAAGATTTGCCAAAGATGATAAAAACTTTAATTACTTTTGAAAACACATTAACTAATTTTTGTTCAATAAATTAATTATGATATAATACAAGCTAACCTGAAAAGGTTGAATTAATTTAAATAAAAAAAGGAAACGATATGGCTTTATATGATAGAGATTACATACAAAACGATTATGCAACTCAAGAAAGTGCTGTAAATATGACAGCATTTGTAAAACAAGTATATCAACTATTTGCTGCCTCTTTACTTCTAGGTGGTGTTGGTGCTTATGTTGGATTAGCTAATGCAGAGCTTATGATGTCTATGTTTTGGGGATTATTTATTTTAGAGATTGGGCTTTTAGTTGGGCTTCATTTCGTGAAAACAAAACCAGGTATTAATTTAGCAGTTTTATTTGCTTTTACTTTTGTATCAGGACTTACCTTAACCCCTATACTAGTTAGGACTTTATCTATGGCTGGAGGTGGCTCAATCGTAGCTAATGCATTTATACTAACCTCTGTTGCTTTTGCTGGACTTTCTCTTTTTGCAATGAAAACTGATAGAGATTTTTCTTCTATGGGTAAAATGCTTTTTATTACTTTGATAGTAATAATAGTAGCTTCTGTGATTAATATATTTTTTGGTAGCCCAATTTTACAATTGGCTATAGCTTCTGTAGGTGCTGTTTTATTTTCAGCATTTATTCTTTATGATACACAAAATATAATCAAAGGTGCTTATTCTACTCCTATTGAAGGTGCTATCGCTCTTTATTTAGATTTTCTTAATCTATTTATTATGTTATTGCAAATACTTGGAATTATGGGAAATAGTGACGACTAGCAATAGTCTTAATTATAGAATAATTGACGCAAATCTCAATCGCCTCAAAGAGGGATTGAGAGTGCTTGAAGATATTTCGAGATACCTTTTAGATAACAAAGAATTAACTCTCAAAATAAAAACCCTAAGACATAAATCAAACTACAACAATCCATCATCTCTTTTAAAAATAAGAAACACAAACACAGATGTGCTAAAAAACAACTCACTAAAAAGCGAAGAAACTAGAAAAAATATCCAAGACATAATTTTAGCAAACTCAAAGAGAGTGCAAGAGAGTGCAAGAGTGCTAGAAGAAATACTAAAACTAGAAGACATTAAATTTTCATCTACTTTCAAAGAAATAAGATATTCCACTTATAGTATAGAAAAAGAGTTATTTTTTATTTTTAAAGAAGCTTAATATTTATAAAATTTTATTATTAACAGCTATCATCTTTTCGATCATCTATTATGGGGTATATAAGAAAAATAATAATGCAAAACTATATGATCATTTTTTAGCAAACAAAGTTATAAAATGTGGAGATATGTATGTGCAAAAAAGCAGAGGATGGTATATAAAAAATAATAGATTTTTTTCAAATGGAAAAATATTTAAAACGATTATTTTTTGTGATATTTTGTAAGTTTCTCTTATTACTATTAAGCTGAAATAAGGCTTGTAGTTTGGAATATATAGATCTTATTCTATTTATATCTTCATCGTCATCAACTCACTCAAGCACAAAAGGCTATCGATTGTATCAAGCCTGCATTATACCAAAGACAATAATAATTATCTAATCAGACAATAAAAAATTAATTCCTATTCCTTTATAATTACCATATAGTCAAATGAGGTTAAAACCTCATGTCCAAAATTGGGAATGGGATTTTGTCGCAAATTGAATACTCTAGTCATTTATTATTTCATAAATAATTTCAGTTTTATTTTTTTTCGTAGCATAATCAGTCATATTTAAGCCATCAAATTTAATACTCAATAAATCATCAATATTATTAATTTTCTCTTTACATATTTGTCGTAATATCGCTCCTCTATATGCTTTTGAATAATGACTTACTACTTTTTTATTTTTTATAAATTTCATAGTTGCATAAGGTTGTTTTATTTTATAGAATTTTTCATAAAAACCTGCTCTTAAATCTAAGATAAATTCATCTTTTAGGTATTCATCCAATGAATTAGAGAATTTTTCATTATAAAATTTCTCTATATTAAAGCCATCTATTTTTTCACCTTGCTTTAATTTATAATCTATAAGTCCATCATCTCCTGCTAGAACTACTCCAAATAAATTAGAAAAAATTAACACATTATCATCTATGAATTTTTGCTCATAAGCTTCTAAGGAGTCATAGTCTATATACTTAAATGCTGTGCCACTATATCTTAATATGGCTTTTTCACCTTGCATATTTATATTTTTATAATAATCAATAATATCTTGTTTTTTTGTTCCAAATAATTTAGAAAGCTCATCATTTGTGGCATTGTGAATAAAGTTTTTATATTTATTAAAAATTTCCATTCTATACTCAAAAAGTTCTTTAAAAATAAAAGAGTCTTGATTAAAGTTTTTTCCTTTACTTTTATTATTTTTTGCCTCGCTTGGCGAAAATAAAATTTTCATTTGTTATAATACCTTTTATGTTTGATATCGAATATTTAACAAAAAAAAGAACAAAAAGGAACAAGATTGAATACGGCTATAATAGGAAAAAATATTGATTTAACAGATGGCATAAAAAGTGCAGTAGAGGGCTCTTATGAGTCATTTTCTAAATATAACTTGGACATTATATCTGCTAAGGCTATCATTACTTGCGAAGATAAAAATAAAAGATATTGTGTTGAGTTTTTACTAAATGTATCTCATAATAATTCAGTAATAATTAAACAATACGACAAAGACACTTACAATGCTATAGATGAGGCATCTAGCAGAGTTCATAAAAAGCTTAGAAAAATACATGAAATAGAAACAGACCATAAAGGAGTATCTCTAGGTGAGCTTCTTGCATTAGACATAGATGAGGGCTTAGAGGATGTAGTTCATACGGATATTAAAAAAGAACATCGTAATTTAGAATTAGAAGAAGCTATTAGAATATTAAAAGATTCTAAAGATAGATATTTTCTTACATATACTAATAAAGAAGATAAGACTAAAGTTATTTATAAAAGATTAGATGGGCAAATAGGCTTATATTAGTGAGAGTTATTTTTTTATTTTCTCTTCTTGTTTCTGCTTTACTTTCTAGTGATTTTTCTACATTCATTAAGGATTTAAAAAAAGAAAGCATATCAAAAAAGATATTAACTAAAAAAGAAGCAGATAAATACTTCTATAATATAAAATATTTAAAAAGAGTAGTATCAAGCAATAAAAACCAAACTCACAAAAAGCTAACATTTGAAGAATATATGAAAAAAGTAGTCTCAAATGTTAGGATTAATAAAGCTAAAGAAAATAAGAGATTACATTTTGATCTATTGGAAAAAATAGAAAATAAATATAAAGTAAATAAAGAAGTAATAGTGTCTTTATGGGGCATAGAGACATTTTTTGGTAAATACACTGGTAAAAGAAATATGCTTGATGCTCTATCTACTCTAGCTTACTCTGATAAAAAAGCAAAAAGAAGAGCATTCTTTAGAAAAGAATTTTTAATCTCATTAGAGATTTTAAAAAAACAAAAAATAGACAAAAAAGACTTCAAAGGCTCTTGGGCAGGAGCAATGGGACAATGCCAATTTATGCCATCATCATATAAGTCTTATGCTCAAGATTTTGACAAAGACGGCACAGCAGATATATGGAACAGTAAAGACGATATATTTGCCTCTATAGCCTATTACCTCAAAAGAAATAGCTATAAATATAATGAGCCTATAAGTTATGAAATTAAAAAAAAGAATTTTAATCTCATCAAAAATATAAAATACAAAAAGAAAATATCTTATTTTAAAAACATAGGACTAGATATCCCAAAAAGCATAGATGATAATTTAAAAGCAAAGATTATTCACATAAAAAATAGTGATCACAAAGGAGGCTCTTTTGTCTTAGCTTTTGATAACTATTATGTCATAAGAAGATGGAATACTCCTATATTTTTTATAACTTCGGTTTCTAAACTCTCTCAAAATATTTAATAGACTTAACTTTATATGCTATAATGGAGCATAAAAAAGGAGAATGCACAAATGATAAGTGATCAAGAATTAAGAGAAATAGTAGCTAGTTTAGCAACTGGTTCAAAAAAAACAGATGAACAACTCGCAAAAACAGATGAACAACTCGCAAAAACAGATGCACAACTCGCAAAAACAGACAAAAAATTAGCAAAAATAATCAAGCTTCACGGAGGATATATAGATAATCAAGCTAAATCCACCGAAAGATATTTTGTTAGATCTTTAGAAAAACAAGACTTAGAAATAGCCAATGTTCCATTTGATGAAATATATCCTAATTTCACCAAAAGGACTAAGAAAAAAGAATTAGAATTAGATGCCTTGCTTGTTAATGGAAACTATGTAGGAATACTAGAAGTAAAAACTACACTCCATAAAAATGATGTCCAAAAGATATATGAAAAAAGTATTAAAAACTTTAGAGATATATGTAAAGAATACAGAGATAAAAAGCTTATGGTAATAGTAGCAGGAGAAGATATATTACAAGATGCTAAGAAGTTGGCTAATAAATATGGATTTGTTTGCATGAGTAAGAAAGATGAAAAGATTGCCGTTTCTTTTGAGGGAGCTAGGTTTTATTAATTA
>JAJVLF010000061.1 GCA_029255845.1 Campylobacterota bacterium
ACATCTATTTTATAAAAATTGCTATAAGGCTAAAATATAATATTAGCTATTTATTTTGAATTAATAGAGGTTCCCTTCATATATTCCACAATCTTTCCGTGAAATCTAGCATATATTTCATTTAAGCTTATTTCATAACCATACAAATCGCATATTTTATTATAGTTTTTATTAACCCCGCTCATTATAAAATCTTTCATATCCTCGTATCTTTCAAATTCAAAGTCAAATTCTTTTAATAACTTATATGTATATTTATCTATAACCATTTCATCTCTTAAACAGCAAAAGCATAATATGGCATCTGCACTTTCTTCTCCTATGCCTTTTTGAGAAAGCAACCATTCTCTATCTACATTTTCTTGAAAATAATTAAAGTCTTCGTAATCTTCTATTATATTAATTGCTAATTGTTTTAATCTTTTTGCTTTCATATTCTTAAACCCACTAGGTTTTATTAATATGGTTAGCTCTTCTATGGATACCTTTGACATATTTAATATATTATTTATATTATTTTTTTCTAAATTATCCATTGATTTTTGAGCATTTTCCCATTTTGTATTTTGGGTTAATATGCTAGTGAAAATTATTGTTTCGCTACCTGCATTAGGCCACCATAATTTAGGTGATTTATTTAATAAGTTTTTTTCTTTAAGGAATTTAAGAATATCAAAACTATTTTCCATAAAACATCCTAAACTTGCTATAATGACTAGCATTTTTGTCTTTTAAAGAAATTTGTAAAAATTTAACATTATGATTATCTATTAATATTAAATCTTTTCTAATGATTAAAAGATTGTTTAAGCTAATAATATCTTCATAGCTTCCTATGTTAATAATATCTTTTATATCTTGATTAGTGCTATTATATGCTTTACTAAAAATATTTTTTGAAATTAATTCTATTTTTAAAGTAGCTATAGCGATAGCAGATATGAAGATAAAACTTATAATTGCCTCTATTAGCAAAAATGATTTTATTAAGATAACTTTTTTGCTTGCTTATGTGCAAAAGATATAGCTTCTATGATAGAGCCTCTTAAAGCTCTTTTTTCTAAAATAGCATAGCCTTTAGCTGTCGTCCCATTTGGGCTCATTACCATATCTTTAATTTCTGAAGCTTTTTTATTTTCTATTAATGGAGCAAAGCTTTTAAAAAGACCTTTTATTAAAGCATTAGACTTATCTCTACTTATTCCCTCATTTACTCCCCCATCTTCAAGAGCTTCGGCTATCATTGCTAGATAAGCTACTGCACTACTTGCTATTACTGTGGCTATGTCTATATCGCTTTCTTTATCTAGCCAAATTATATCTCCAATACTAGAGAAAATATTTTCACATATTTTTTTATCTACTCCATCGCCATATATCGCTGTGATAGATGAGCCATAAAAAGCAGATACATTTGGCATAACTCTTATATAAGAGATAGAATTAATATTTTTTTTGATTGTTTCTATTTTAACTCCAGCAAGTATGGAGTATATATTTTTTGCTTTTCCTGTAAAATTTGATAAAAATTTGATAGCATAAGGTTTTATAGCTATTAAAACATTTAAATTTGTAATATCAAATTTTTGAGTTATTGTTTTTGTATTGATTTTATATTTTGAAGATAATTCTTTGAGTTTTTCTGAGTTTCTTCCTACAACAGTAATATCAAAAGAAGAATACAAACCCTCAATAATAGAAACGGCCATATTGCCATTTCCTATAATTATTAGTTTTTCCACTTTATTATGATTTAGCTTCTCTTTTTTTCGCTTGTTCTATATAAAAAGATATTTTTTCTTGCAAGCCATAATCAGGATATGCTGAGCTATCTAAGATATGTTGCATCATAACTTTCTTTTGTATATTGAATAAAATAGGAGCTATAAAATTAATAGTAGATTCTTCTATAGGGTCTTTTGAGACCATTATATTATAGATTAATATTTGAGAATCATCATCTATTTCTAAAGTATCTACTATATGTTCTGTAAGTTTTATAGAGTAATCCCTAAGCATATAAGGGTTAACAAGTATAAAATCTGTTTGTTTTTTGACATTCACTGAACTAATCTGAACAAATAAATCATCTATTTGCTCAAATTTCATTTCCGTAATATTTTGAAACCCTAAAAGAGGGGTTTTTAATTTGTATATCATAAATACATCCTAAAAAATAGTTATCTCACAGCAAACTCAAAAGCAATCACTATTCCAATTATGAGATTACTTTGAAATTAATTAGTTATTTGATTAATTTAAGTATAAAATTAATTTATTGTAAAGTCCTCTTAAGTAGATTAAGCTACAATTTCATTTTAAATTTTAAACAGCTCAAGGAGAAAAAATGGGATTAAAAATAGGAATTAATGGTTTTGGAAGAATTGGTAGAATGGTATTTCGTGCGATAAGCAAAGACTTTCCAGATATGGAAGTAGTTGGCATTAATGATTTATTAGATAATGATTATTTAGCTTATATGCTTAGATATGATTCAGTTCATGGAAGATTTGATAAATCTGTGACAGTTGATGGAGATAATTTTGTAATTGATGGCAAAAAAATAAGACTTTCGGCTGAAAGAAATCCTGCGGACTTAAAATGGGGAGATGTTGGTGCTGATATCGTTATTGATTGTACAGGATTTTTCTTAACTACTGAGACTTGTCAAGCCCATATAGATGCTGGTGCTAAAAAGGTTGTTCAATCTGCTCCTGCTAAAGATGATACTCCTATGTTTGTATATGGTGTGAATCATGATGATTATAATGGTCAATCAATCGTTTCAGCTGCTTCTTGCACTACTAACTGTCTAGCTCCGATAGCTAAAGTTTTAAATGATAATTGGGGAATTAAAAGAGGACTTATGACTACTGTCCATGCGGCAACTGCTACTCAAAAAACTGTCGATGGTCCTTCTATGAAAGACTGGAGAGGTGGTAGAGGTATTTTAGAAAATATTATTCCAAGTTCTACTGGTGCTGCTAAGGCTGTTGGTAAAGTTTTACCTGTATTAAATGGTAAGCTTACAGGTATGGCATTTAGAGTTCCTACTAGTGATGTTTCGGTTGTTGATTTAACTGCTGATTTGAATAAAGGTGCTAGCTATGAAGATATTTGTTTAGCTATGAAAGAAGCAAGTGAGGGTTCTATGAAAGGGACATTAGCTTATACTGAAGATAAAGTTGTTTCTACTGATTTTAGAGGTGTTTCTGCTTCTTCAATTTTTGATGCTACTGCTGGTATTGCTTTAGATGATACTTTTGTTAAATTGGTTTCTTGGTATGATAATGAGTATGGATATACTTGTAATTTACTTAGATTAGTTAGCCATATTTCAAAATAAGGATATTTATGAACTTAAGATCAATAAGAGATTTAGATATTACAGGAAAAACAGTCTTAATAAGATGTGATTTCAATGTGCCTTTAGATGAGTTTGGAAATATTAATGATGATAGAAGAATTACTGAATCTTTACCTACTATTAAGTATTGCTTGGAGCATGATTGTAAAATTATTTTGATGTCTCATTTAGGAAGACCAAAAGGTAAGGGCTATGAGAGAGATCTTTCATTAGCTCCAATTTCACATAGATTGCATTCTTTATTAGAGGTTTCTGTTACTCTTTCAAGAGATATTACAAGAGCAGACACTAAAGATAAAATCGAAAAACTAGATAATCATTCTATTTTGCTTTTAGAAAATCTTAGATTTGATGAAAGAGAAATTCAAGATGATGCTGATTTAGCAAAAGAGCTTGCTGATTTAGCAGATTTTTATATTAATGATGCTTTTGGTGTAAGCCATAGAGCCCATTCTTCTGTGCATGGAATTATAGCTCATTTTGATGATGCTCATTATGGAGCTGGATTTTTACTACAAAAAGAAGTAAATTTCTTTAATAAAGTAATCTCAGACCCTCATAGACCTTTTGCAGCAATAGTTGGAGGAAGTAAAGTTTCTGGAAAACTAGAAGCATTAATGAGCTTAATAGAAAAAGTAGATAAAATCTTCATTGGTGGAGGAATGGTATTTACATTCTTAAAAGCTAATGGACATAATATAGGAACTTCTTTATGTGAAGATGATTTAATGGATGATGCTATTAAAATACTTAAAAGAGCAAGAGAGAGAAATGTAAAAATATATATGCCTGTTGATTATATAGTAGCTGATGAATTTGATGGTCAAGCTAATAAAAAAGATGTAACATATAAAGAAATCCCTGATGGATATATGGGTCTTGATATGGGAAAAGCCTCTACTGAATTTTTTAAAGTAGCTTTAGCTGATTGCAAGACAGTATTATGGAATGGACCTATGGGAGTATTTGAGATACCAGAATATGCTCACGGAAGTGTAGATATTTCTCATTATCTAGCTGGAATGGAAAATGCCACTACCATCGTAGGTGGAGGAGATACAGCAAATGTTGCTTTACTAGCCGATGATGTAGATAATATGACATTTATTTCTACTGGTGGTGGAGCTTCACTAGAGCTAATTGAAGGTAAATCATTACCTGGAGTTGAAGCTTTAGTTATTTAACTCTCATTGCCATTAAGTTAAGACTTAATGGCAGAATACATATTACAGATTACAGAAAAGAGTATTTAAAGGAACATCTATTAACTTCTTTACTCCGCATTCTGTGATCCACTTTCTGTAATCGTCATTAAGATGGGCGATTTATCGCTTAGCTTAATGGTAATAGAGATTCCCCTAAATATCTCTTTTAAGTAAATCCCCGTAAATATCAATTCTTCTATCTCTAAAAAATGGCCATATTTGTTTTAATTTTGAGCTATATGATAAATCTATTACATCGCTTATAGCTTCTTCCTTATTCTTTGCTATTTTAGTAATTTCTCCTAATGCATTACAAACAAAAGAATTTCCCCAAAAGTTTATTTTATTTTTTTTACCCTCAATGCCTACTTTATTTACTGAAATAAGAGGAATTTGATTAGCTATACTGTGAGATTTTTGAATATTTTTCCATGCTTTTATATATGATTTTGTTTCTTTTTTATTATCATTTTTCATTGAGCCTATGGCAGTGGGATATATTAATATATCTGCTCCTTTTAATGCCATTATTCTTGCCATTTCAGGGAACCATTGATCCCAGCATATCAAAACTCCTAAATTTCCTATGCTTGTTTTTATTGGCTTTATTTTATCATTGCTTGGGGTGAAATAGTATTTTTCGTAAAAGTTATCATCATGAGGTATATGAGATTTTCTATATTTTCCTGCTATGCTTCCATCTTTGTCAAAAACTATGGATGTGTTGTAATATATGCCCTCATTTTGTTTTTCAAATAGGGAAGCTACTATTACTAGATTAAATTTTTTTGATAATTTAGAGAAGAATTTTATATCTTTGTCATAATATTTTGAGTATTTGAAATTTTTCATATTTTCTTTTCTGCAAAAATATGGAAGCAAAGTAAGTTCAGGTAGCACCAATAAATCTACCTCTAAAGATCGGGCTTTTTTGAAGATAAGTTTTTTGGCTTGTTTTCTTGATTTAAAAGAAAATTGAAATAATGATACTTTCATTTTAAAATTAGTTAAGAGATAGTCTCATTATCTTTTTCCCACATAGTATCACCATTAGGCATATCCATAACTTTTATATTTTTTTCTATTAGCTTTTGTTTTATTTCATCAGAAAGCTCAAAGTTTTTTTCGCTTCTTGCTAGCTTTCTTTGTTCTATTAATTCATTAATGCTTTCTATTTCTTCGATAGATAAACCAAATTGAAAATATATATAAGGATTTTCACAACCAATACCAAAAATACTAATCAATAAATCAATAAAATACAGCACCTCTTGCTTGATTTGTTTATTTTTAGGCTCATTAGTAAGCTTGTCATTATAATAAGAAATATACTCATTAATACAGGCAATAGACTTAGAAATATTCAAATCATCCTTTAAAGTATCTATAATATCATCAAAGTTTTTATCAATTGATTTTTTATTGATATTTAGAACTTTTTGTTTTAGTCTATAAATCTTATCTATAAAATTTTTAGCTTCTTTTAATCCATCATCACTAAAATTAAAATCTGCTCTATAATGAATAGCCATTAGGTAATAACGAATAACTTCTCCGTGATAATAGGGTAAAAAATCTTTTAAGAAAAAGCTATTCCCTAAAGATTTGCTCATTTTTTCATCATTGATTTTTACAAAACCATTATGCATCCAGTATCTTGCAATTTCTTTATTTCTTAGGCTTCTAAATTGAGTAGCTTCATTTTCATGATGAGGAAAAAGCAAATCACTTCCCCCACAATGAATATCAACTCCTTTTGCCTCTAAATCATCAATAATAGAACAGCACTCCGTATGCCACCCTGGTCTCCCTCTACCGAAACTAGCACCATAAGATATGCTTTCATCATTTTCAAATTTCCATACAGCAAAGTCTTGAGAGTTTTTTTTATCCCTAGTTTCTATCCTACTAATTCCATCATCTTGTAATCTTTTAGAAATACTTCCATATAAATCATCTTTTTTGCTATCAAAATAAACAGCATCTGGTTTTATATATGCTAAATCATTTTTTAATAATTCATTGATGAAGCTAATCATTTTATCTATATAATGAGTAGCTTTTGGCTTAATAATCCCATCATTAATGATATTTATTTTATTCATATCATTTTCATATCTTTTAATATAATTCTCACAAATATCAGCTATTGCTTTGTTTTGCTTTTTTGCTTTTTTGATGATTTTATCATCAATATCTGTGTAATTTTTAATCATTTTCACATCATATTTTAAATGCCTCAAAACACGAAATAATAAATCAAAAACAATAGAGTTTCTAGCATGTCCTAAATGAGCATCATCATATACCGTGGGACCACAAGAATAAATGCTTATTTTATTATCATCTATTGAAGTTAATTTAACTTTTTCTTGTTTTAATGAGTCATATATGTGCATTTATGATTTTTGTAATTCTTCTAAGTCATTTTTTAAAGTTTGAGCATGATCTTTTGCTCGGACATTTTCATATATTTTAGCTACATTTCCATTAGGGTTAATTATAATAGTGCTTCTTTTAACTCCATCATAGGTTTTACCATAATTTTTTTTCTCGCCCCAAGCATTGTATTTTTTTAAGACTTCTTTTTCAGGGTCTGAAAGTAGAGTAATCCCAAGAGATTGTTTTTCTATAAAATTTCTATGGGAAGAAGTAGAATCAGGGCTTACTCCAAGTATAACACAATTTATTTTATCAAAATCTTCAATCATTTCTGTGAAATCACATGCTTGAATAGTGCATCCTGAAGTGTTATCTTTAGGGTAAAAATACAAGATAATCCATTTGCCACTAAAATCTTTGATAGAAATAGAAATATCATCTTGATTAGCTAATGAAAATAAAGAAGCCTTTTCTCCAACTTTTAACATAGTAAAACCTTTATAATTAAATTTGGATGTATTCTACATAAGTTGTCTTAAGGATTACATAAAACTTTTATTATTAATGATTTTTAATTTAAAAAAGTGAAAAAAAAAGGGGCGGGGGAGGAAGGTAAATACTAAATCGTTATTAAGGCTATAAGCTTAATAACGACATAAATAATAGTTTATATAACTACCATCTATAATGAGCAAATGCTTTATTAGCTTCTGCCATTCTATGAATTTCTTCTTTCTTTTTAAAGGCACTGCCCTTTTCTGCGAAAGCTTCAGCTATTTCATTTGAAAGTTTATCTATCATAATTCTTTCATTTCTTTTTCTAGCAAAAGAGATAAGCCATCTAATTCCTAAAGCTTCTCTTCTTTTTGGTCTAACTTCTACTGGCACTTGATAAGTAGCTCCACCAACTCTTCTGCTTTTTACTTCTACTAAAGGTTTTGTATTTTCTAATGCTTGATTAAAAACATCAATTCCTTTCTCTTCTATATCTTCTCTTGCATCAATTTTCTTTAATGCTTCATAGAATATCTTTTGAGCGACATTCTTTTTACCATGTTGCATTAATGAATTAATAAATTTTGAAACTACCTTGCTATTATAAATAGGGTCTGGTAGGACTTCTCTAACGACTGCTTTTCTTCTTCTCAAATCTGAACCTTTTTATCTATTTTATGATTTAGGTTTTTTTGCACCATATTTACTTCTAGCTGCTCTTCTTCCTTCAACAGCAGATGTATCTAAGGCACCCCTAACGATGTGATACTTTACCCCTGGTAAATCTTTAACTCTTCCACCTCTTACTAGAACAATTGAATGTTCTTGTAAATTATGTCCGATACCTGGGATATACGAAATTATTTCAAACCCACTAGTTAATCTAACTTTAGCAACTTTTCTAAGTGCTGAGTTAGGTTTTTTAGGAGTAGTAGTATAAACTCTAGTACAAACTCCCTTTCTTTGTGGGCAATTCACCAAAGCTGGAGACTTCGATTTTTTTATGATTTTCTTTCTTTCTTTTCTTACAAGCTGATTAATTGTTGGCAAAATATTTTTCCTAATTAAAATAATTTTAAAACAACCAAAACATAATTGCTTTAAAGGGTGGTATTATATAGTTTTTATTTACTAAAATCAAGCTAAGTTTAAAGGAAAATATTTTATTAAAAAGTGAGACATATAATGGCTTAGAAAGTAGTTAGTTTTTATTGTTTAAAATATATCAGCTTCAATGGAAGATAATTTTTCATATTTAAATTTAAACCCCTCACTTGATAGTCTTTTAGGTATGGTTTTATTACTTTTAAGAGATATCAAATATCCATAAAAAAATATTCTTTTAAATAAAAAATCAGGCAAAGAAAATACTTTTTTCTTTTTACACAAAATACTTGCCATCTCCATATAGCTTCCAAGAGATGGAGAGCTTATATTGAACACTCCAAAATGATTATTTGATAAAATAAAATTAATTGCTAATATAGCATCATCTATATGAACCCAGTCTAAGTATTTTTTAGACTTCATAGCTTTAGGAAAAAATCTTAACTTAGAGAAAAGATTTATTTTAGATACCATTCCTCCATCTTTGCTTAATATATTTGCCATTCTTAATATAGATACTTTTGTGCCATTTTCTATCAAGTTATTTGCTCTATCTTCTACTAAGCTAGATATATTTGCTATTAAAGAGTTTGCAAATGATATAGATGTTTCATCATTGATTAATTCATTTTTATATATGATAGATAGAGATGTTTGAATAAACATCTTTGGTTTTTGTGAATGCTCATTAATGCCTATTTCTATTTTAGTCATAATATTATCAAAAAAATCTAATGATTGCTCGTAATCATCTTTTTTTAAAGAATAGAAATAATCATCAATAGTGTGGATAACAACATCTATATCTCTTAATTTAATATTTACTTTATCTTGATTATCGAAATAATCATAAGAAATAAGACTCACATTATGGGAGCTATTATTTAAAGATGTTATAAGCTTATTAGAAAAAAAGCCTTCATGATGTATTACTGCTATTTCCATATTATGTTTATACCACTCCACCTTCATACATTTCTCTTAGCCTATCATTTTCTTTTTTCTTTTTTACTTTATCATATTCTGATTTTCTATATTTTAAGACATCAAAATTTAAAATAAATAAAAATGAAGCAGCTATAAATATAGAGCTATAAGTTCCGACTATAACTCCCACAAGAAGAGTCAAAGAAAAACCATTTAAAATCTCTCCACCAAATAAATATAAAGTCAAAACAACAAAAAAAGTTGTTAAAGATGTAAGAGTTGTTCTTGATATAGTTCCAGATATTGCCTCATTTACTATATCTTTAAGCTGTGCATTTTTAGAATCTTTTAGTTTTTCTCGTATCCTATCAAATACTATAATAGTATCATTTAATGAATACCCTACTATGGTTAAAATAGCAGCCAATATATCTAAATTGACATCAATATTAAATATAATTATAGCACCAATAGTAATTCCCACATCATGCAAAAGAGCCATAATGGAAGCAATAGAAAATCTCCACTCAAACCTAAGAGTAATATAAATAATAATAACCAAAATAGAAAGAGAAAAAGCCAATATTCCAGCTTCTCTTAACTCTCCTCCTACTTTAGCACCCACAATATCAACTCTTCTAACCTCAAAATTCCCTGTATTTTTTAATATCTTAGCTACTATATCCCCCATATCATTACTGATATTTTTACTCACATTTGAAAGCTTAATAATTACTTCCTCTTCGCTACCAAATTCAGTAACTATGACATTAGAAAACTCTTCATGTGTTTTAAGGCTCTGCCTAATCAGGCTAATATCTGCTTTTTTATCATATTTAAGCTGAACAATAGTCCCACCTTGAAAATCAATTCCAAAATTAAGACCTTTGCTTACCAATAAAAACATAGCTAAAACTAAACATACAATTGATAAAGTAAAGGTATATTTCTTTATAGCCATAAAGTTGACATTTATATTTTCTTTGAAAAAATTCATTTATTACTCCGATTTTTATCCATACTTATACACCAAACCACATTTTTTTATCATGCTTCATAATGTTTTTCATTGAGTCATAAACTCCCCTAGTGCAAAGAATAGCTGTAAACATGGAAGCAATAATCCCTATGCTTATAGTAACTGCAAATCCTTTAATCGTTCCTGTGCCATAAGCATATAAAATTATAGCTACTAGAAGAGTTGTTATATTAGCATCTAATATAGCTCTTGTTGCATTTTTGTATCCATTTTTTATGGATTTGCCTAGCTTTTCTCCAGATATTAGAAGCTCTCTTATTCTTTCGTTTATTATTACATTGGCATCTACTGCCATACCTACTGTAAGAACTATTCCTGCCATTCCTGGCAATGTTAAAGTTGCTCCAAAAAATGCCATTACTGATACTATAATTAATATATTAACTAATAATGCGACAACAGAAACTATTCCCGCTACTCCATAATAAAAAACCATAAAAGCTATAACTGCGATAAATCCGCTAAGTAAAGCAAGCATAGAAGCTTTAATGCTATCAGCCCCTAAAGATGGTCCTACACTTCTTTTTTCTTCTAAAAATACAGGTGCTAAAAGTGAGCCTGAACGAAGAGCTATTGCTATATTTGTCGCTTCTTCTGGAGTGAAGTTTCCGCTTATTTGCCCTCGTCCTCCTCCTATTCTTTCTCTAATTACAGGAGCAGAATATACTTTATCATCTAAAACTACAGCTAGTCTATTGCCTACATTTTTAGCTGTAAAATCTCCAAATATATTAGCACCCTCATTATCTAAAGTAAATCCTATGACAACTTGATTTTGCTCATCAAAAGATATTCTCGCATCTATCAACTTACTGCCATCAAGGATTGGTATTTCAGAAAGTAGATATTTAACTCCTGAGCCATCAGAAGCATCTAGCATAATATCTCCATATCGTGAAGCTTCCTCGGGAGTTATACTATTAACTAAGCCTGACCTAGACTCATCTACAGACATTAAAACTAAATTAGCTGGTCTTGAGATTAAATCTTTTGCTCTTGCTTCTTGCTCTCTTGTTTTAATTCCTGGTAATTCTACTGCTATCTTATCTTTACCTTGCTTACTCACAGATGGCTCTGCTAAACCAAATTGATCTAATCTATTTCTTATAGTATCCACAGCTTGCATAACAGCGAATGTTTTAATAGCTTCTATTTCTTCTGGAGTAAAGCTTATAAACATAGTAAGTGCATTTTGACTTATCACTAAGCCTTTAATTTTCTTAATGGTTTCTTCTATGATTTTCATTTCATCTTTATCATACATATCAAAAGATAAACTATCATCTTTTAAATTAAAATTTGCTATTAAAAAATCTTTCTTAGTCGCCGTATATTTAATGCTCGAAGCGATAGATTTCATTTTAGATTTTACAGCTTCTTCGCTTTTAACACCTAAAAGCATATAAAGCCCACCTTGTAAATCCAAACCTAAAGCTATCTTAGCACCATCTTTTGTCTGTAAAAAAGAAGGCAAAGAAAAAATAAGACTAAGTGCAATGGCTAAAATAAAAAGAATAATCCTAAAATTAACTTTAACTGTGTCTTGTTTTTTATGCTTCATTATTAGTAATATCTACTTTTTTAGAAACAAATTCTTTTTCTAAATTAACGAAAACATCTTTTGATAAAGCGATTTTAATAAAATCATTTTCTACTTTTTTCACAGTAGCATGTAATCCACCTGTGGTGATTATCTTATCCCCAGATTTTAAATCCTCTACCATTGCTTTATGTTTTTTTTGTTGTTGTTGCTGTGGTCTTATGATTAAAAAATAAAAAATAAAAAATAAAACTACAATCGGAAGTAGTGCGGTTAGTAAATCACCTTCTCCAGAATTACCCATTTTTAAGCCTTTTTTTGATGTAAATTAAGGAATGTATTATATATTAATAAACTTATAGTTATAAGGGAAGCTCTATTAATTCAAATAATTTAGATAATGTTAGATTTTAGTTTTAGAGTGATTTTTATAAAATACGGTGTAGCCGTA
>JAJVLF010000062.1 GCA_029255845.1 Campylobacterota bacterium
TTGTAGGTAAATAACTCTATTGCTTTTTTAGTAGATTTATCTGTTTTAAGCATTAAAAAAGGTGCGATGAAAATTGCTGTCCAGATGTGCATATAATAATCATAATGCAATGCGATAAACCATACTAGCATAACAAGAATTATGGTTTCTATAATAGATAAAATTGAGGTTTCTTTCTTTTCTCTACTGTCTATGCTAGAATGAAGATGCACCATAATTTTAAACCTATTTTTAAAGTTTTTATTCTATCATTATCACCTGAAGATAAAAACTAAAAAACTAAAATATTTTTATTTATATATCCAAAATCCATACTTTGGTGGGATGTTTAGATTTGCTGGTGGAGTTCCATTGCTTATCTCGTATGTTTCCCATTTTCTTTTTAGGGAATCATATACATATACTCTTTTTATGTCTTTAGAAAAAATCTTTGAACTTGAGGTTATTGCTTTTTCTGTTCCTACTAGGCTAAAGCCTAATGGGAGGGACTTTATATAACCATTTCTTAATATGCCTTCACTTACATATGAATTATCAAGTGCTTTTTTTATAAAATCTAAATTTTTATCTACTCTTGTATAGTTTCCTGCCTTTATATCTGTGCATTTTGCAGAAGCACCAGAACTTACAACTCCAAGCAATACAAACTTGCCTTGATTGTGATATACCAAAGGTCCGCCACTATCTCCCTGACAAGCACCTGTAGATGCCTGATTGACTGCTTGTCCGCCAGCACATATTATGCCACTAGTATCCAAACCAAGAGCAGAACTATCTCCTTGTATTGCACCTTCTGGAATATTTCCACCAAATAAATCACTTTTGCATTGATTGGGAGTAAGTGCTTTTATAGTAACAGATCTTAGTGTATTGCTAGGTGCCACGGCACTATCAGAGGTTAATCCCCATCCTAGCACTTCTAGTTCTTGATTTTTTTGTAGCAAAGGCTCTGTTTCACTTAATGTAGGTAGTCGTGCATAGTTAGATATTCTTATAGGTTTTTCAAGCTCCATTACAGCCAAATCTGAGCCTAACCCCTTTCCAAAATCATTATGCTTATACACTCTTGATACAGCTACTATATCTCCTTTTGGAGTATATGTCTGACCTCCTGAAAGCTCTAATTGCCCCATAAGACTTATATGATGATTTGCAAATATATAAAAATCATTATCTGTTATACAATGAGCAGCAGTTACTACATGTAGCTCATCTATAAGAGCCCCTCCACAGCTAGCATTATATTGCCCAAATGCTTTAGTCATAATAGAGACAACAAATTCTTTTCCTTTTATGCTATTAAGCTGTTTGCCTCCTACAATTCTACTCTCAACAAGGTTTGCACTATTAAGTGATACTAATACTGATAGTAGCATTATTATTTTTATCATTTTTTTCCTTTAAATTTAAAAATATAATAATATTATATCTATTTTTTATTTTTAATAACCCTATAATTAAAAATAATTATATCTATTATGTAGTAGTCTTTTTTTGATATAATACCACAAATTACAATTAAAGGAATAAATTGGCAAAAAGTTTATATGAGACATTAGGAATTAGTGAAAGTGCGGATACTTCTGAGATTAAAAAAGCATACAAAAAATTAGCAAAAAAATATCATCCTGATTTGAATAAAACAAAAGAAGGTGAAGAGAAATTTAAAGAAATTAACGGAGCTTATGAGGTGCTATCTGACCCTAGCAAGAAATCTAAATATGATCAATTTGGGGATTCTATGTTTGGTGGGCAGAATTTTCATGATTTTTCACAGAGCCAGAGCCATCACGGTGGAGCTGACTTGAATGATATACTAAACTCTATGTTTGCTGGAGGCGGTGGCTTTGGTGGAAGTGGCTTTGGTGGTGGAGGTTTCGGTGGTATGGGAGGTGGCTTTGGTGGTCAAGCTTCTATGAATTTAGATATCGAAGCTAAATTAAATATAAATTTTAATACAGCCATTTTAGGTGGCAAAGAATCTGTAAGCATTAATAATGAAAGCTTTAGTGTAAAAATACCAAAAGGCACTCACAATAAAGACAAGCTAAGAATTAAAGGCAAAGGCAAGTCTGCTAATGGTGAAACAGGTGATTTATATCTTGTGATTTACATTAATGCTAGTTATGAGTATTCAAGAGATGGAGATGATTTAGAAAAGACTATTAATATTTCTTTAAAAGATGCCCTATTTGGCGAGAAAGTAGCCATACAAACTTTACACAAAGAAGTAAAACTAAAGCTCCCACAAAACACAAAACAAAGTCAAAAGTTCCGAATTAAAGGACTTGGAAGTGAAAATAGAAAGTCGAAACAATTAGGTGATTTGTATGTGAGAGTGAATATTCTTTTACCTAAGCTAGAAGATTTTGATGATGAATTTAAAGAGCTTTTAAAGAAAAATCTACCTTAAGGAGGCAATATGAGCAATATCTTTTCTGGAAGAATTAGAATATATTCTTTATTTATCATTTTATATATGAGTTTTCAAACTATATTTTGGTTTGTGATGTATGGCGGTTTTGTTAATTTACTAGCTACTACGACTAATGGAGAGGTTTTGCAAGCCTTTTACTTAAATTTTAAATTTAATCTTAGGCTTAGTTTCATAACTCTTTTGCCTATTGTTTTGCTTAGCATATTTCCTAAGAATATCTTTAATATGGCTATTTTGAGAAACATTGCTATTTTTTATACTATCATTATTTTGATTATTTCTTTTAGTGCTTTTATTTTTGATATTGCTTATTATTTATATTTAGGTAATCGTATAGATGCTTCTGTGTTTAGGTTCTTAGATGATTTTATGATTTCTTTTGATTTTATTATCCAAAGCTATCCTATTTTTTGGCTTTCTTTATTGATTGCGGTGGCTTTATATGTCTTTTATTTTTTATCTAAGAGAGTTTTTAGTGATGGTAATTTACTTTTAATTAGTAGAGGTAAATTATATAAATGGAGCTCAAGCATTTTAGTATTTATAATCATCATAGGCTCTATCCACGGTAAAATATCACAATACCCACTAAGATGGAGCGAGGCACATTTTTCTAATGATAAAGATATAGCCACTCTTAGCTTAAATCCTATCTTAAATCTTTTTGATACTTATAAATATAGAAAAAGTAATTTCTTAACCGTTTCAGGCATAGATAAAAAAGAAAAATTATTAAAAGAAAACATAGCTAGAGATGTAGTTTATAGTAATTCAAACAAACCAAATATAATAGTAATAATGGTAGAGTCATTAAATATAAATCGCTTAGGATTTATAGGGAATAAACTAAACCCAACTCCTAATCTCGATGAGCTAATAAATGATGGATATTTATTTACAGAGTTTTTTGTGCCAAGCAGAAGCACAGCAAAATCTGTCTTTACCTCTATATTTGGAGTTCCTGATGTATCGCACACAAGAACAGCCTCAAGAAACCCATTTATAAGAAAACAACATTCATTAATAAATGACTTAGATGGATATAATAAAAACTACTTCGTAGGTGGCTCACTGAGCTGGGCAAATATAAGAGGATTATTTACGAGATTTATCCCAAGTATGAGTCTTTTTGAGGGAGAATATCATTCTAGCTACCCATATATAGATGTATGGGGCATATCTGATTTGAGCTTATTTAAAGAAGCCCATAAAAAATTAGAAAAAATATCTTCAAATGACAAACCATTTTTCGCCTACATACAGACAGCAGGAAACCACAGACCATTCACCATCCCAAAAGAAAATAAAAAATACAAAATACAAAAATGGAGCGAAAAAGAGCTTAAAGACAATGGCTTCATATCTCAAGACTATTTTAATGGAGTCAATCTATTTGATTTCAGCCTAGGAGAATTCATAAAAAGTTTCAAAAAATCAAAATATTATGGAAACACAATAATAGCCCTTTTCGGAGACCACGGCATTACCGCCACCCAAGTCCCTTTCATAAGACAAAGCGATTTAGAATTAAATATATACGAAAACCATGTCCCTTTCATAATCTATGCACCAGAGATAATAAAAGAGCATAAAACATTCACACAAACAGCATACTTACCAGACATCCTACCCACCATCCTATCATTAGCAAAAATAAATTATAAAAACAAAACCCTAGGAGTGGATTTATTGAACCCAGATAATAAAAGAGAAGTAGCCTTTTTAGACGGAAAAGGTCTAGTGCAAAATGACTTATTTTTAAAAAACAATAATGGAAAATTCAAATTATATGATTTAAAAACAAATAATGTCCTTGATGATGAAGACAAACATAAGAAAATGAGAGATTTATTTAATGCCTTTAATGATGTTTCTTATAGTATGCTTTATGAGAATAAGTAAGTAAAAATATAAAGCTACGATTGCTTCATAGATTAATAAAAAAGTGTTTAGCTTCCAATATATAGGACTAAAGACCCATGTCCGAATTTGGAAGTGAGACTAAAACCATAAGTAGTTTTTTATCTTTCACATAAGGCATTAAGGTCTTTATCGCATATAAGAAAAACTGATTAAGAGTATTGTTTTCGCTAAATTCATCATATTCGCAATATATAGAAAAATAGACGATATAATGGTGAAGTATCAAAAATATTATAATGAACTTTATGTGCTATAATAGAGGAAATTAGAGATGATAAGATAAATAATTAAGGATTTATAAATGACTGATATTAACAATAAAATTAGTTTTTTAATGCCATTTGGTTTTGTTGTAACATTTATCATTGTCTTATTTGTTGCTTCAACTTCTATGGCGATACATCTTCCTTGGTATTTTTTTTCAAAAAAAAATAGTTTGGAATTGGTTTCTCAAATAAATAATGAGATTTCTAATGAAGTTTCTTCTTATGCGAATACTGTTTTTGATGGTAATGCAGATAAGCTAAATTCTATTAATGAATTGATTGCTAATGAGGTGATTGATGTTAATGACAAAGAAGAAACTAAGGAATATTTTTTATCTACTTTATCTACTCATCCTGAAGTATCTTGGATTAGTTATGGGTGGGCAGATGGGACTTTTATTGGTGCCCAAAGAGCCTCTAAAGATATTATTAAATTTCATGATAGGCGATACAATCAAGAAACTCAAATATCAAATAATATTATTTATCATTATAAAAGTGAAGGTAATAAATATTCGTTTATAAAAAAAGAAAAATCTACTAGTAAATATAATGCTACAAAAAGAAGCTGGTATAAAATAGCTATGGAAAATGAAAATACCTCTTGGACACCTGTATATGTGTTTAGCACTAGTAAAAAGCCTGGTATTAATGTGGCTATGAAAAGTAATGTAAAAGGGAAGTTTCAAGGGGTTTCTAGTATAGCTATTGAGCTAGATAGGCTTTCTAATTATCTTAGCGATGTTAAGATAGGAAAGACGGGTAGTATTTTTATTATGGATAATAAAAAACAATTAATTGCTTCAAAAGATTTTAGTGAAATTATGAAAAAAAATTCTAAAAAGGATACTAAGAAAAAACTATTTCAGATTAAAGATGCTAAAAGTGATAGCCATATGGACATTGCTCATTCTACTATTATAGATGAAAATATTAATCTTGATAATATTAAAGATATTAAAGAATATTTGCATACTACTAAGGGTGGTAGTAATATTCGTATCACCTTTAGTAAAGTTCCTAGAACTAATTTAATTATTGCTATTATTCTTCCTGAGTCTGACTTTTTAGGAGAAATAGAAGAAAATACTAAGATGTTATTTATACTTATATTAATTATAATAATCCTATCTATAATTGTAGCCACTATATTAATTAAAATTATTATATCAAAACCTATAGCATCTTTAGTTAATACGGTTCATCGTATAAAATTATTTGATTTAGAAAATGCTTCTTACACTTACTCTAATGTGAAAGAAATCAGAAAGCTTTCAGATGCAATGGAGATGATGAGAATAAGCCTATCGTCATTTAAAAAATATATACCTTTTAGTGTAGTTCAGGATTTATTAGATAGTAATATAGAAGCAAAAATTGGTGGTAAAGAAGATATTGTAAGTATATTTTTTAGTGATATAAAGAATTTTACAAATATATCTGAAGAATTAGGAGTTGAACTATTTCCTCATTTAGAAGAATATTTCTCAAAACTTTCTAATGAAATAAAAAATACACATGGAACTATCGATAAATATATAGGCGATTCTATTATGGCATTTTGGAATGCTCCTATTAAAAACGAAAATCACCCTAGAGATATTTGTCTTGCTGCTTTAAATTGTCAAAAAGCATTAGATGTGCTTAGATTAAAATGGGAAAAAGAAAATAAGCCATTATTAAATACTAGAATAGGAATTAATACAGGTAAGGTTATGATAGGTAATGTAGGCTCTGATTATAAAATGGATTATACTATTTTAGGAGATTCTGTTAATTTAGCTAGTAGGTTAGAATCTATCAATAAACTATATGAGACTGATATTATAATTAGTGAAAATACTTATGAGTTTATAAAAGATGATTTTATCACAAGAAGGCTTGATATTGTTTCTGTAAAAGGTAAAATGGAGGGTGTTGCTATTTATGAGTTGCTAGATACTAAAGATACTAATATTAATTTTGAATGGATTAAGACCTATGAAGATGGGCTAAGACTTATGCATAATGAAGAGCTAGAAAAAGCTATCGAGACTTTTAAAAAGGTGGCTAGTATAAGAGGTATTGAAGATTTTGCTTCATCTGTGATGATAAAAAGATGCAATGATTTTATACAAAATGGGAATTTTAGTATAGTTCTTAAAATGGATACTAAATAATAAAATATTTCGCATAAATAAGGACATAATATGAGCAAAACAAAATTCACACATCTGCATTTACACACCGAATACTCTATGCTTGATGGAGCAAATAAAATAAAAGAATTAGCTAAGCAACTTAAGAAATTTAATATGGATTCAGTTGCTATGACTGACCATGGTAATTTATTTGGGGCTATTGATTTTTATAAAACTATGAAAGCTGAGGGGATTAAGCCTATTATAGGAATGGAGGGCTATCTACAAAATGGTGACGAGCTAGATGATAAAAGTAGTAAATACCGTTTTCATATTTGCTTGTATGCTAAAAATATGCAAGGTTATAAAAACTTAATGTATCTCTCCTCTATGAGCTATCTTAAGGGGTTTTATTATTTTCCTCGTATTTCTAAAAAGCTTTTAAAAGAATATAGTGAGGGGCTTATTTGCTCTTCTGCTTGTTTGCAAGGGGAAGTTTCTTGGAACTTGAATACTAATAATCCTAGAAATGTCCAAAGAGGAGCTAAAGGATATGAGGGGGCTAAAAAAGCTGCTTTAGAATATAAGGAAATTTTTGGTGATGATTTTTATATAGAGCTTATGAGGCATGGTATTGAGGATCAGCTTTTTATAGATAAGCAATTAATTGCTCTATCTAAAGAAACAGGCATTAAGCTAATAGCTACTAATGATACTCATTATCTGAAAAAAAATGATGCTGTAGCTCAAGAGATTTTTATGTGTATCGCTATGAATAAGCTTTTTAATGATAAAGATAGAATGAAGCATTCGGTGCATGAGTTTTATCTAAAAAGCAATGAAGAGATTGCTAATATGTATATGGATATGCCAGATATTATTAATAATACTCAAGAGATAGCGAATAAATGTAATTTAGAGATTACTCTAGGAGAATTAAATCCTCCTACTTTTAAGTTTTTTAAAGAATACATAGATAAAGAAAATTTATCTATTTCTAGTGAAGAAGAATATTTTAGGTATCGTTGTGATAAAGGCTTAGAGAAAAGATTAGAATTTGTGGATGAATCAAAATATCAAATATACAAAGATAGACTAAAAGTAGAAATGGATATTATTTGTAATATGCGATTTGCTGGATATATGCTTATTGTATGGGATTTTGTGAGGGCTGCTAAAGATGACTTAGATGTGCCTGTGGGACCTGGAAGAGGGAGTGCTGCGGGAAGTTTGGTTGCTTATTCTCTTGATATTACTGATATTGACCCTATGAAATATGATTTGCTTTTTGAGAGATTTTTAAACCCCCAGAGGGTGTCTATGCCTGATATAGATATGGACTTTTGCCAAAAAAATAGAGATAAGATTATTAAATATGTGGTTGATAAATATGGTCGTGAAAATGTGGCTCAAATTATTACTTTTAATTCTTTATTGCCTAAAGGAAGCATAAGAGATGTAGCGAGAGTTCTTGATATGCCTTATGTCAAAGCTGATGCTATGGCTAAATTAATCCCAAATGAAATAGGAATATCTTTACAAGAATCTTTTGATAAAGAACCAAAGATAAAAGAATTAATAACCACCGATGCACAAGCTAAGGAAGTATGGGAGAGGGCGGTTCAACTTGAGGGATTAAAAAGAAATGCGGGTATTCATGCTGCTGGTGTGGTGATTTCAGATGAGCCTTTATGGCATAGGACTCCTTTATATAAGCCATCAGGTGATGATGTGATAGCTACTCAATATTCTGGTAAATATATAGAAGATGTTGATTTAATTAAATTTGACTTTTTAGGTTTAAAGACCTTGACTGTTATCCAAAATTCTATTGATTTGATTAAAATAAGATTTGATAAAGTAGTTGATTTTAAAACAATAGATGTGGAAGATGAAAAAGTCTATAAGATGATAGAGTCAGGTAGCACTATGGGCTTGTTTCAAATAGAATCAGATGGTATGAAAAAACTAAATGAAAAATTAAAGCCCGATAGTTTTGAAGATATAGTGGCGGTTCTTGCATTATATAGACCTGGTCCTTTAGAGTCTGGAATGGTTGATGATTTTATTGATAGAAAGCATGGCAGAAAAAAAATTAATTATTTCTTTGATGAATTTAATGAGGTTTTAGAGCCTATATTAAAGCCTACTTATGGAGTTATCCTTTATCAAGAGCAAGTAATGAGTATCACTCAGGTAGTAGCGGGATACTCTCTAGGAGAAGCTGACCTTATCAGAAGAGCTATGGGAAAAAAAGACCCTAAAGTAATGGCAGAACATAGAGAAAACTTTGCAAAAAGAGCAGAAGAAAAAGGCTTTAGTAAAAGAAACTCAAGTGAGTTATTTGTGATGATAGAAAAATTTGCTGGATATGGGTTTAATAAATCCCACTCCGCTGCTTATGCGATGATTACATTTCAGACAAGCTATCTTAAGGCTTATTATCCATCAGAATTTATGGCTTCTTTGCTTAGTAGTGATAAAGATAATACAGATAAGGTCGCTAGATATATAGATGAGACCAAAAGAATGGGCATAGAGATATTAGCTCCTAATATCAATAAATCAGAGATTGATTTTTCTGTGGTAGATTTAGGGGATAAAGATTGCATTGTGTTTGGTTTAGCTGCTGTTAAGGGGCTAGGAGCTAAAGCTATCGAGCCTATATTGGAAAATAGAAGAGAATTAGGAGAGTTTAAAAACTTGAATGATTTTGTATCAAGGGTTTCTGCGAATATCAATAAAAGATTATTAGATGCTATGATAAATTCAGGTTGCCTTGATGTATTTGAGTATAATCGAAAAACACTTTTTAATAATGTGGAGAGTATCACTTCTTCTTGCCAAAAGGTAACAAAAGGCAAAAAAGAAATAGTTGATTCATTGTTTAGTGATTTTGAAGATGAGGTATTAGGCATAAATATAGTCTTAGAAAAAGAAGAAGACTATGAATTAAAAGAGCTTCTACAAATGGAAAAAGAATTAATAGGCTTTTATATATCAGGACATCCACTAGATAAATTTAGAGAGGACTTAGAAGCGATAAGCTATACCTTAAGCTCAAGAATAAGTGAAGTTCTAAATGATTCAGAGATAGTAATAATAGGTAAAATAGAAAACCTAGAAGAGAGATTTTCTAAAAAAGGAAATAAATTTGGCATAGTTACTTTATTAGATTTACACGGCAACATAGAATTTATGGTTTTTGAAGATATGATAAAAAAAATAAATGAATTTAACCTAGAAGACCCCATAGCATTTAAAGTTAGAGTAAATAATGACGGAGATTTTACAAGAATAAGCACAAAAAAAGTAATGAGCTTAAAAGAAGCAAAAAGAATGAATATAAACTCAGAATATGTAAGACATAGAGACCCTAATGCTAAAGATATAGATGTAGTGCTAGATATAGATTATAATGAAATGATTATTGATAAGATATTGGAGCTATCAAGAATACACAAAGGAGACTCTAGATTAAAGCTTATTTTTAAGAATGGCGAGGAAAATATAATTCTAAAAACTTCTATGTTTGTTGGGGATGTTTTTGAAGAAGAGCTTAGGAAACAAAAAGATAAATTAGTAATAAATTAGAGCCGTATCAATGGATACCTTTAAAAATTCTTTTTAGGGAACCTCTATTAATTCAAATAATTTAGATAATATTAGCTATTTATTTTGAATTAATAGAGGTTCCCTATAATTTTAAAAACCCTTTAATTTAGTAACCTCTTTAATAATATCATCTTGCCTCATAAAGTGTTCGCCTATTAAGAAGGCATCCACTTTTATGGAATGGAGGTATTTTATTGTTTCTATGTTGTCAATGCCACTTTCTGCTACTTTGATTTTATTCTCTGGAATAAGAGGGATTAATTCTTCGCATAGTTTCATATTCATTGAAAAATCTTCTAGGTTTCTGTGGTTTATTCCTATTATGTTTGCATCTATTTTTAAGGCTTTTTCTAAATCGCCTTGATTATGGACTTCTACTAGGACTTCTAGTCCCAAATTTATGGCGAAATTATATAATTCTTCCATTTCTTTAGTAGAGAGGCATTTTGCTATTAGTAAGATAAAATCTGCTCTATGGACTTTGGCTTCTAGGATTTGATATTCATCTATTATGAAATCTTTTCTTAAAACTACACAAAGCTCATCGTCTTCAAGCTCTTTGCTGATATTTCTCATATAATCTAAATGACCTAAAAAAAAATGCTCTTCTGTTAAAACAGATATGGCATTCGCTCCACCTATTTTATAATCTTTCGCTATTTTTAATGGATGAAAGTCTTCTCTTATTAGTCCTTTAGAGGGACTTGCTTTTTTAACTTCTGCTATTAGTTTATATGGGTCTTGTTTGGATGATTTTAAGGCTTTTTTAACATCTTTTATTTTATATTTGGTATTTTTTATTTTATTTTCTAGTTCTTCATAAGATACTTTTATTTTTTTATCTTGTAGTTCTAGTTTGGTTTTATGGACAATATCATCTAAAATCATTTTTTCTTTTTTTTCTTTTTTTTGGTTTTTTTCTTTTTAACTGACTTTTTTATAATATCCCAATGTCTTTTAATCTCTATATTGTCTAGCCCTGTCGTTAAAACAACTTGCTCCATAGTCTTGTATGCTTTTTTGTATTGTTTTAATTTATAATAGCCCCAAGCTAAAGAATCCAAATAAAAAGGAGATTTAGGCTTAGATTTTAATGCTTGTTTGGACATACTTCACTCCTGTTTTTACATCTATATTATGCTCTATTAATATATAGCCTACATAATTAAGATAGTTAGGCTGTGGAGATTTCTCTAAGACTTTTTTAAATTTATTATGTATATTTTTTATTTTATAATTACTAAGCTTTTTCATTTGATATAAATACTCATACTCAAACATTAATGATTGTGCTAAAAAATCTATATCTTTTGTCTTTTGATATAGCTTTTTAGTTAAATAAAAACTAGTTTTAGAATTATTAATAAACCCATGTATTTGCTTAAAGATAGAGCTTTGCACATCTGCAGTTTCTAAAAACTTAATTAGAGATTTCTTATCATTAATAGCGATAAAAAGATTAATAAGCTCATACACATATCCCCTATCAGGGAACTCTTTATGCAATCTCTTATACATAGATATAATACCATTTATATTCTTTTGCTCTTTGTAAAATAGCACTAATTTATCTGCTATAATTTTATTAAAACTATAAAGTCTTAAATGAGACTCTAAATAAGATATTGCTTTTTCCTTATCATTATCCACTAAATACATAATGCTTACCATCTTATCTAAAACATCAACATTTTTATTATAGGAATATGTTTTTTCTAAATATTTTAAAGCATCTTTAAAATTAGAATCCACAATATAAGAATTAGCCACTAGAAGATAATTTCTTTCTGATTTTTTAATTTTTAGCAATTTTGCTGAGTAGATGAGAGCATTTTTGCCATCTTTAAGCTGGAGATAAATTTCTGCAAGAAAATATAATACTGTTTCATCTTTTTTATAATTATCATACAAATCTAATAATATGCTACTTGCTTTTTTATATTTCTTAGCATTTATATATAAAGTAGCATTTTTTATAGCATATTCTTTTTTGCCACTTTTTTTAT
>JAJVLF010000063.1 GCA_029255845.1 Campylobacterota bacterium
AAGATATTTTTAAATATCTTCCTATCTCCGCCTGAGTATATCCATCTTCTAGTGCTAACAATATAGTACGATTTCTCACTCAGATAATTAATTATTTTACTTCTTATGTAATTCCCCATTAAAAAGTAAGAGATCTAATAACTCATAAAGAAATCATTTTTCATCGTTTAAAATATTGACCTACAATAAGTAGGACGAATATTTTAAACAATAAAAACTAACTACTTTCTAAGTCATTATGTGCCTCACTTTTTAATGGGTAATGGTATTATTTTGCAATCCATTTCCTGTGGCTTTCTTTAATAAAATAATTGTATAATGCACTCTAAAAAAAGACTAATAATAAATGCTACAAACTACAATACTAAAAAAAGTTGAGATTACAGGAGTTGGGCTTCATACTGCTCAAAAGGTTACTTTAAAATTATCTCCTGCTGGTGATGATGAGGGGATTACTTTTTATCGTAGTGATAAAAAAGAGACTATTAAATTTTGTTATGAGAATGTTATTAGCACTACTTTATCTACTAATATAGGTGTTAAAGATGTGGTTATTTCTACTACTGAGCATTTGATGTCTGCTATTTATGCTTATGGGATTGATAATATTCATATAGATGTTGATGCTGATGAGATACCTATTGTGGATGGTAGTGCTACGGCTTTTTGTATGCTTTTAAATGAGGCAGGAGTTAAGTCATTATCTGCTAAGAAGAAATTTATGAAGATTGTTAAACCTATAGAGGTTAAAGAAAAAAATAGTTGGGTTAAGTTGTCTCCAAGTGGGCAATCTGAATTTGATTATTCTATTGATTTTAATACCAAGGCTATACAAGAGCAATCTTTTATTTTTAATTTTTCTAAAAAGAACTATTTAGAAGAAATATCTAAAGCTAGGACATTTGGGCTTATGAGTGATATAGCTAAAATGAGAGAGATGAATCTTATTAAGGGTGGGGATTTGGATAATGCTGTTATTTTTGATGAGTGTAAGGTTATTAATTCTAGTAAATTGAGATATGAGGATGAGCCTGTTCGCCATAAGATATTAGATGCTTTGGGGGATTTGGCTATTTTGCCTCATTTTGTTTTAGGGAAATATAGCTCTTTTGCTGGTAGTCATAGGCTTAATCACTTGCTTACTAAGAAAATGTATGAAGAAGAGGCTTTTGAGATAGTGGATGCTGATGATTTTAAGGATACTATTAGTTTTGCTTAAAAATGTTGATGTTGTGATTATTTGTGTTGCTAATCCTTTGCTTATTGGGGTTTATTATGAGAGTGATTTGATAGAGGCTATTAGCAAAGAGGGTAAAATTAGTGATATATTAATAGGGATTTATAAGGATATAAAAACTCGTTATGATATTAAATCATTTACTTATACTAATTCTCCAGGGAGTTTTTTATCTATTAAATTAACCTATTTATTTTTAAAAACTATTGAATTATTACAAGAAATACCTATAAAATCCGTAGATGGGTTTTATTTTAATGAAAATAATCCAATTAAAGCTGTTTTTTCCAAGCAATTTATCAAAAAAAATGGTAAAATTACAGCAATTACACAAAAAGGTGAATATATATATAAAAGTTTTAAATTACCTTCATATATTGATATAGAAAAATTCTCAAATAATATAGAGCCTATTTATATTATACCTTTTACAGATAGCTCATTACATAAAGAAAAAAATAAATAATGCAAATAAATGTTCCCGCGACAAGTGCCAACTTAGGTCCTGGTTTTGATACCCTTGGACTTGCTGTTAATTTACTAAATACTATTGAGATAGAGAAAGCTCCTACTCAGACCTTTACGGTTATTGGAGAGGGTGCTAAAAACCCTAAGATATTGAAATCTAATCTTTTTTTAGCTAGGTTCAATAAGATATATCATTCTCTTACTGGTGAAGTAGCTAATTATAAATTTACTTTTACAAATAAAATTCCTATTTCAAGAGGGCTTGGCAGTAGCTCTGCTGTGATAGTTGGCTCTATTGTGGCTGCTTATGCATTAGCTAATAAGCCCATCACTAAAGAAGAAGTTTTAAATTTATCTTTAGAGTTTGAAAAACATCCTGATAATATAGCACCTGCTACTATGGGTGGATTTACGGTTTCGGCATTGGTTAAAGGGAAGGTCAAAACTATAAAAGTCGATATTCCTGATGAGATTGTAAGCATTATCGTGATACCTAATAAGCCTATTTCTACTAGATATGCTAGAAATATATTGCCTGAGAAATACCCAAAACATGAGGCTGTGTTTAATATATCTAAGTCTTCTTATTTAACAGCTGCTTTTTTAACTCATGATTGGGATGCCTTAAAATATGGGGCGATAGATAGAATGCATGAGTATTATAGAATGAAATTATTTCCTAATTTATTTTATGTGAAAAAGCAATTACATAATGCTGGTGCATTAATGAATACTCTTTCTGGAAGTGGCTCTACTATGTTTTCTTTATTTTATAGAGATGATGCGAAAAAGGCTATTGATAAATTAAAAGATAATTTCCCTTATTATAAGGTGATGATGCTTGATTTTGACAATAAGGGTTATGATATAATTGACTAAATCAAAGCCTATAAGGATGTGTGTAAAATGTAGAGTTAGGGAAAATCAACTCGTTTTACATAGATTTCAGATGATAAATGGTAAAATCACCCCGTTTAATCATCATAGTGCTAGAAGTTTTTATATTTGTAAAGGCTGTTTTAGTGAAAGTATATTTGAAGATGTGAAATTAATAAAATATTTAAGTAGGAGTTATAATAAATAATGGTAAAGATAAAAGATATTGCTGGTGAGCTAGCCTTAGATGGCAAAGATGTTTTAGCCAAAGCAAAAGAGATTGATTTAGTCGTAAAGAATGTTCAAAGCACTATCACTGAAGAAAATGCAGGTATTTTATTTGAATACATTACTACAGGTGTCAATAAAAATCCTAAAAAAGCTCCCAAGCCTAAAGCTACTGAAGCACCTAAAAAAGCTAAAGTTGATTTAAAAAAACCTATTAAAAGAGTTAGCTCAGAAGCTAAAAAAGAAGAAATCAAAGAAGAAATCAAAGAATCTCCTCCTAAAGAAGAAGTTAAAATAGATGCTGACTTTGAAGTAAATAAATTTAGAAAGAAGAAAGAAGAAAAAGAATTAGAAGAGCTTGAAAAAGAAAAACTAGAAACACCAAAACAAGCACAACAAATAGAAGAAAACAAAGCTCCTAAAAAACCAAAAAAGAATATTCCATCTAAGCAAAACACAGGGGTTAAGCTATCTTTTGGTGGAAGTGGTTTTGTAGATCATAGTGATATATATGAATCTAAAAATAATAATATAGCAATTCCTGATATTAATATCAAAGAAGATGTCCTAAAAAAATATGAAAATAGAGCAAAACCAACAACAACTTATCAAAAATACAAACAACCTGCCTTTATAGCTCCTAGAAATAATAGTGATTATAGAAAGAAATCAGGAATATCAAGAAAGGTAAAAGCAAAATCAAGACCTAAAGTAGCTGAGAAAAAAGTCCAGCAAATAATAATACAAGAAAATATAAGACTTTATCAATTTGCAGATAAAATCTCAAAACCTACTGCTGAGGTCATCAAAGAGCTATTTATGCTTGGTGAGGCTGTGAGTAAAAATGACTTTTTAAATAATGAGATATTAGAGATATTAGCAGAGGTGTTTTTAGTAGATATAAAAATCGAAGAAGAAAAAGATATTTTAGAGGATAAAGCTAAAGAAATCGCAACAGAAAATACAGATAATTTAGAAAAAAGAGCTCCTACGGTTACGATAATGGGGCATGTAGATCATGGTAAGACATCATTGCTTGATAGAATTAGAAATTCACAAATAACAGATGGTGAGGCTGGTGGGATTACTCAGCATATTGGTGCTTATATGATTGAGCATAATGGTAATCCTATTACTTTTATAGACACCCCAGGACATGAAGCTTTTTCTTCTATGAGAGAAAGAGGCTCACAAATCACGGATGTGGTTATTATAGTAGTTGCTGCTGATGATGGAGTGAAACAGCAAACTATTGAATCAATCAAGCATGCTAAAGCTTCTAAAGCTCCTATAATTGTGGCTATCAATAAAATAGATAAAGAAGGTGCTAATATTGATTTAGTAAAAAGTGGAATGGCTGAGCAAGACTTAACTCCTAGTGATTGGGGTGGAGATGTGGATTTTATAGAGCTTTCTGCTAAAACTGGCAAAGGGATTGATGATTTATTAGAAAATATTCTTATTCAAGCTGATTTAGCAGAATGTAAAGCTGATAAATCTGCTTTAGCAAAAGCTACAGTCATCGAGAGTATGTCTGAAAAAGGCATAGGGATTGTGGCTACTATCATTTTACAAAATGGTCATTTAAAAATTAAAGATGATTTCGTGGTAGATACTACTTTTGGTAAAATTAAAAAAATAACAGATGATTCTGGCAAAAGCCTAAAAGTTGCTTATGCTGGTATGCCTGTGAAGATTTATGGCTTAGATTCTATGCCTGATGCTGGCTCTATGCTAATAGGAGCTTCAAACCCTAAAGAAGCTAGAGAAATGGCAAGCACTCTAGCAGATAAAAAAAGAGAAGTAGAGCTTTCTAAGACAATAAAAATATCTTCAAGTGATGATTTTTTATCTTTTATTACTGATGGAAAAATGAAAAATCTTCCTATTGTTTTAAAATCAGATTCTCAAGGAACTTTGCAAGCTATCACTGATGCATTAGAGGGAATTGAGCATGAAGAGGTTAAGGTAAATATCGTTAGTAAAGGTGTTGGTGGGATTACAGAAAATGATTTATCATTTAGTAATGGTGAATCTAATACGATTATTATTGGTTTTAATGTGAGACCAACAGGGAGCATTAAAAAGAAAGCTGATAATAACGGCATAGTAATTAAAACCTATTCTATTATTTATCAATTAATTGATGAAGTTAAAAACCTATTATCTGGATTAATTACTCCTATAGTAAATACAGAAAATACAGGTCAAGCATTAGTAAAATCTGTCTTTAATATACCAAAAGTTGGTGCGATAGCTGGTTGTGTGGTAGAAGATGGCAAGGTTATTAAAGGTGGATTATGTAGAGTTATTAGAGATGGTATCGTAATACATGATAATAATACTATCACTTCTTTGAAAAGATTTGAAGATGATGTGAAAGAAGTTAAAAATGGTTTTGAATGTGGGATTATGATTAATAATTACAATAAAATTAAAGAAAATGATGTAATAGAAACATATACAGAAACTATAGAGAAAATTACATTATAAATGAAACAAAACAAGTTAGGAGTTTATTTAAAGGGCATTATCCAAGAATCCATAGATGAATTAGATAATAAAATAACTAGAGGTATTTTAGTGCAAAGAGTAGTATGTGCGAATAATAAAAAAGATGCTACTATTTATGTGTATGATGAAAGCGGAGAAAAAGACATAGAAGAAGTAGTATCTACCTTAAGAAAATCATCTAAAAGACTTAGCTATTGTGTGATGATAGCCTCAGGATGGTTTAAATCTCCTAAGCTTATTTTTAAGCTTGATCAACAAAGAGAAAATATAGAAAATATGGATAGGCTATTTGCTCAAATAAATAAAAATAAGGCATAATAGTGAAAAATCTTCAAATACTTCCAGCAATTGACTTAAAAGATGGCAAAGCCGTCCGACTAACTAAAGGCTTGATGGATACAGCTACCATCTATAATGATAATCCTTTTGAAGTAGCCAAGCATTTTGAAAGCATAGGCTCTAAGTGGGTTCATATCGTTGATTTAAACGGTGCTTTTGCAGGTGAGCCTAAAAATATAGAACAAATCAAACAAATAAGAAAAAATACAAAACTAAAACTAGAGCTAGGTGGTGGCATAAGAAATGAAGATACTATTAAAAGGTATTTAGATATAGGAATTGACAGAATTATACTAGGCTCAATCGCCACAACTAATTTAAAATTCGCCTTAGATATGGCGGATAAATACCCTATAGCCATAGGAATTGATGCGAAAAACTCTATGGTCGCCATAGATGGATGGGCAAAAGAATCCAAACTTAAAGCAAGTGATTTTGCTAAGGAGTTCAAAGGTAGCTTAGTGGAGGCTATTATATGCACAGACATATCAAAAGATGGGACATTATCTGGCATTAATGTGGAATTTACAGAAGACATCGCTAAAAATAGCGAGATTTTTACAATAGCAAGTGGTGGATTAAAAGATATTAGTGATATAAAAAAAGCAAAAGAAAGTCCATTAATAGCTGGTGTGATTGTGGGGAAAGCTTTTTATGAAAATAGCCTTGATTTAAGGGATGTTTTTATTTGAGGGAACCTCTATTAATCCAAAATAAATAGCTAATATTATATTTTAGCCTTATAGCAATTTTTATAAAATGGATATAGCTACGGCTATACCGCATTTTATAAAAATCACTATAAGACGAAAATCTAACATTATCTAAATTATTTGGATTAATAGAGGTTCCCTTGAGTTTTTATAAAATTGTCATATTGTTTTGCTTAAAAGCATTGACAATCAAGCAATAAAAATATATAATTCCACTTCTATTTTATAATCCGGATTAGCTCAGTGGTAGAGTAGGTGACTGTTAATCACTTGGTCGCTGGTTCGAATCCAGCATCCGGAGCCACTTTTAAATAGTTAGACAATTTTTATTATTTTAAACTACCCCAATTATCGCCAATGCTACTAGATACTTTTAGAGGAACATTTAAAACAAAAATATTTTCCATAATATCCACAACATCTTTTAAAACTTCATCGCATTCATTAATGCTTGATTCTATGATGATTTCATCGTGAATTTGTAATAACATCTTAGAGTTTTTATTTTCTAAAAATAAATGGACTTTATTCATAGCGAGTTTTATTAAATCTGCTGCACTTCCTTGAAAGACGGTATTTACACATTCTCTATTATAATTAGAAGCTTCAAATGCTGTGGCTTTTTCAAAATCAAAATATCTTTTTCTTTTTAATAATGTTTCAACAAAGCCTTGTTTTTGAGTTAATTCTTGTATTTCTTTTATTGTGTTTTGCACATTCTTAAAACTATCAAAGTAGCTATCTATATAGCTTTTTGCTTCTTTTTGAGTTATCTTTAAAGTCTCTGCTAGTTTTCTGCTTCCCATACCATACAATATGCCAAAATTAATTGTTTTTGCTATATGCCTCTTGCTGTCTGCTTCTTCTTCAAAAAGCTTCTTAGCAGTTTGAGCATGAATATCCAAATCATCATTAAAACACTCTATTAAGTATTCATCTTTTGAAAAATGGGCTAATAGCCTTAATTCTATTTGTGAATAATCTATGCTTATTAATTTATACCCATCTTTTGCTATAAATCCTTCTCTTACTTTTCTTCCTAATTCACTTCTACTAGGTATATTTTGTAAATTAGGAGATTTTGAGCTTAATCGCCCTGTGGAAGTTCCAAATTGTAAAAAACTTGTATGTATTCTATTTTCTTTTGATTGTATGCCAAGCTCGCTAAGTGGCTTAATATAAGTAGATGATAATTTATGAAGCTCTCTATATTCTAAAATTTTATCGATAATATCATGTTTTCCTTGTAGTTTTTTTAAAACCAACTCATTAGTGCTATAGCCAGTTTTTGTTTTCTTTATAACAGGAAGATTTAATTTATCAAATAAAATACCCCCTAATTGCTTAGGAGAATTTATATTAAAACTCTCTTTTGCTAACTCATGAATGGCATTAGTCAAAGCAAAAAGCGATGAAGAAACCTCTTTATCAAATTCTTTAAATGCCTTTATATCTACCTTAATTCCTAATTCCTCCATAAAATTAAGAGTTTTAATAAAAGGATATTCTAATGAAGTAGCATTATTTAATATATCATCATCCAAAAGATTTTCAAATTTATGATACAGCTTCAAACTCATCCAAGCATCTTCACTAGCATACTTCACAGCTACATCTATATCCACATTAGCAAAATTATCTCCCTTGCCAACTATATCTTTAAATTTCACCATTTCATAATCAAAATATTCTTTTGCTTGAGAATCTAGCCCATTATTGGTGCTAGGATTTAATAACCAAGCCATAATTATCGTATCCGCAAATGGAATAAAATACTCTATATCAAAATTATGCTTTAATATATGCATATCATATTTTAAATTATGCCCAAGTATTTTTTTGCCCAATAATTTCAAAATAGCCTTTTTAGCCACATCTTTTTTAATCTGATTTTTACTAGCCATATTATGCTCTATAGGCACATAATAAGCCTTGTCTTTTTCAAAAGCAAATGAAAACCCAACTATACTAGCATTTAGTGCATCAAGTGAGGTAGTCTCTGTATCAATTGCCACTAATTGATTATCTTGAATGCTCTCTATAACTTCAAAAAGTTTTTGCTCCTCATTAAGCAAAATAGCCTCAAAGGATTTATTATCTTGCAAGGTCTTTGTTTTAATAAACATCCCCTCTTTTTCCACTTTATCTAAAACCGCCGTTATGCCATATTGAAGCAATTCCTCTTTAATGGCCAAAATAGGATTAATAGTAGGCAAATGAAAATCATTGATATCCACATTATCATATATATCTTGTTTTAAAGTAACAAGCACCCTACTCATAAGTGCATTATCTTTATACTCTTCAAGAAGTTTTTTATTTCGAGCAGAGCCAACTAAGTCCACATTTTGATATATATTATCAAGAGTCTTAAATTCATTCAAAAGCTTACTAGCCCCCTTAACTCCTATCCCCTTAACCCCAGGAACATTATCACTACTATCCCCCACGATAGACTGAAAATCAATAAACTGACTAGGCAAAACCCCATACTTATCCAAACAAGCCTTCTCATCAATGCGAGTCTTCTTAATAGGGTCAAAAAGATAAACATTCTCCCTAATAAGCTGATACAAATCCTTATCATGACTAACAACCATAACATCAAGCTCATCACTACTCAAAACATTAGCAAGAGAAGCAATAATATCATCCGCCTCAAAACCAACCTTAGAAAGAGTAGCAAACCCCATTTTCTCTATCCACTGTATAGCAATAGGAAGCTGTTGTTTTAATTCCTCTGGAGCCTCACTCCTGTTTTCCTTATATTCTTTATATATTTCATTCCTAAAACTTTTCCCTTTAGTATCAAGAGCAAATACAATATAATCACTATTATAATCTCTCCCTATAGAATATACGAAATTCATAAACCCCGTCAAAAGCCCAGTAGGAAAACCATCTTTGCTTTTTAGGTAAGGTAGGGCATAAAAGCTTCTAAAAAAGAAGCCGAATGTATCGATTATAGTTAATGTTTTTTTTTGAGGCATTTTATAGTCCTTGGTTGGATATTTGTGATTATAGCAAAAGATTATGAGAAGATTAAAAAAAACTTCAAAGTTATCAAGATAAAATATTAATACATATATGATAAAATACAAACAATACAATTTTTTAAGGTAAGCTAATGTCTATTGATAAAGAAGAAATACAAAAGTATATTTTTGACCCAAATAATCCACAACAATGCAAGTCTTATAAATTGCTTCTAAGAACAGCAAAACGAGAACATCTTATGTTTGTGTCTCCTAATTTTATGCAACAGATTTATGCTGATGAAATACTTGATGATGAATTTAAAGCAGAAATTTGGGATTTGCCAGATGATTATGAAAAATTAACTTCTTTAGAAAAAATAAGCTTGTATAAAGACAAGTTGTCAGGGAGTGACTTACAAGAGTTTGTGGAAAATAAAATAGATGCAATGAGTTTAAGTAAAATTGATAAATATTCATTTACTGATAGATTTGCATTAATTGATAATGATAACTATTCAAAATCTTATATTAGTGAAGTAAACAAAGATTCCTTTAAAAAACTTATGTCTTTAACTTTTTATAAAAACGATGACAATTTTACTAAGGATAAACCCTTTGATGAGATGTCTTACGATAATAATTATATTTTGCTTGCAAAAGATTATTTTAATATTTTGCAAGCAGACATAAAAAAATCATCAGTTTTCATTACCTTAGAAGAAAATATTGATAAATTTTTAGAGTATGATAATGATAATGTGAAACCACTTTTTTTAAAAAAAATACAAGACATAGAATTGCTATTTAATATTTTAAATAATGACATTAATGGAGTAAGCAATAAGAATGCTCAACCAAAAAATATTCCTTTATTAAATAACATTAAGATATCTAAATTTTATAGCTTAAAAAATATAGAACTAAATAATCTAAAAAATAAAAAAGAGATTTATATTGTAGGAGAAAATGGAGATGGTAAAACTTTACTTTTGCAATCTATTGTTTTAGCATTAAAGGGTGTTGTAGTAGGAAAAGTATTTGATTTAGTAAGTGGAGCAAAAGACTATCAAACAAATATTGAGTTTAGTGATGAAGCAATGCTTGCAAAAAAAGACTTAGAAGAAAGTGCAAACTCATATTCTAATCTATTAGCCTATGGGTCAAGTCGTAATTATGCTTGCGGTAAAAATGAAGATAAGCTAGGTTTTTTAACATTATTTGAAAATGATATTGATTTACATAACCCAAATGAATGGCTTGTTTATTTAGACCACAAAGAAGCAAAAAAGGAAGATTTAATTATTTCAGTAAAACAAGCAAAAGATTTATTAAAAGATTTACTAGAAAAAGATATTGAAATTACAATTACTGCTGATGAGGTTACTTATAGGGAAAAAGGCTCAACTGTTACCTTTAATCAATTGTCAGCGGGATATAGAGGTGTGATTATAATCATCTGTGATATTATAAAAAGATTTAGTGATACTCAATCTTGTAAAGATATTAGCGAGTTTCAAGGAATAGTTTTGATTGATGAGGTAGAGCTACATCTACACCCAAAATGGAAATACAATTTTATAAAAAAACTAAGAGATATTTTTCCTCTTATACAATTCATCATAACCACTCATAGCCCAACAGTCATTATAGGAGCAAATAAAGAAGCCGTTTTTTATAAGGTATTTAAAAAAGACGGAGAAGTGAAAATATCAGAACAAATTAAAAATAGTGGATTTACTACCAACTCTATAATTTCTTCTCCTTTATTTGATTTAGAGACAATTGCTTCAAGAGATTTAAGCATAGATAAAATAAATGATGATGATTATATTTATAGTAAAATTCATCAAATTATTGCAGAAAAAATAAGAAATGAAAATATTTTTGATGATGATATCATACATAAAATGGTTAAAGAAGAACTAGATAAAATATGAAGAAAATAAGTAAAAATATCAATGATATTCCAAAAATACTTACATCCAAAAGCAGAGAAAAGTATTTTTTAAATAATATAAAAGAAAATAAATATTTAAAAACAGAATTATATAATACTAAAGAGGTTAAAGAAAAACTAAAATCACTTTATGATAATAAATGTGTTTATTGTGAGAAATCCTTACTAGATTTTCCTGCACACATTGAACACTATAGACCAAAAAGTATTTATTATTGGCTTGTATTTAGCTGGGATAATTTATTTTTATGTTGTCCTATTTGTAATATCAACAAAGGAAATAAGTTTGAAGTAAAAAATAATCCAGTTTCTTATAATAATGAAACTTTTAAGGACATCCATAGATTAAGAGATGAATACGATGAAATTGAACAACCATTGACTATTAATCCAGAAAAAGAAAATATTTTAGATAAAATAAGATTTAATGAAAATGCTAAAATGAGTTCTGAAGATAAAAGAATTCAACACACTATAGATAATGTTTGCAAATTAAATCGTAAAGATTTGGTAGAAAAAAGAGCTAGAACGATAAATGGTTTTATTGATAATATAAATGAAATAAAATTTAGAATTTATAAAAACAAAGGAGACCTTAAAGAGGTTTCTTTGGTATTAAAAAGATTTAAAAAAGAACAAGAATTTTATTCTTTAAGGCATTTTATTCTTAATAACTTAAACCTTTATTTATAAATAATTTTCCTCTTGTGTTTATTTTACTTGTTTCATCTTTCCTTAGACTGTGAAATAACTAGAAAATTCATATTTTAACTCCTTTGTTTAGTGAGATAAATTTTATAATTTGCAATTTTTATGAGTTATTTCACATTTTATCCTAAGGTAGCAACTCATACAAAAAGAATATTGCAAAAGAAATCATAGTATGAAATACTGAATTAATACGACAAAAAATAACTCCAACACTAAAACCCACATACTCCAGACTACAAGTCTTAGCTTGTAGTCTGTCTTTTAAACTATTAAATCCTTATCCGCCCTCTGCTTATGAGCAAGCTTAAAAATATGT
>JAJVLF010000064.1 GCA_029255845.1 Campylobacterota bacterium
TGAAAGTGAATATGTCATATCATTATTTACTTGTTTGCTTTTATAGAACTTATTAACTTCTTTGTATTGTGTATATTTGTAATCACCTTTTAATTGAAATGATAGCTTATTAGATACTTGATAAGATAGTCCTAATATTAGTTGTAATGTATTATAATCTCTGTGTGAGTTGTTTGTTTCATGTTTAAGTGTCCCTAATTTAAGAGAAGAGAATGTGATTATTTGTGGTGATATTATATTTTTTAAATTCAAGTTAAAATCTATGGCATTGGAGTTATTTAAAGTTTGTTCAGCATCATTGTTTTGATATTTTAAAGATGTTATTAGAATATTTGTTTTATTAATGATATATGATAACTCAGGAGTAATGCCGTTATTAGAGTTTTCCTCAGACCCTGATATTGTTTTAGCTATATGAAACTTTAAGTCTGATTTTAGATTTTGTTTGTGCTGATACCCAAATGATGGTGAGTAAGAAAATATTTGAATAGCTTTTTTATCTGAGCTATAAAAATGCTTATTTAGAATTAGTAAATTGTTTTTTATATTAAATTTGCCATTTATGTATTTATGCCCAAGGACTATTATTTCTTGATTGTATATTGATTTTTCGTCTTTAGTTATGTTCTTGAAATCTACATTAAAGGCAGGTATAAAGAAACTATTTGCAGATGGTCTTTTATGTATATTTGTATCATTTCCTATTTTAAATATAAAAATACCTTGAAAGTTTGTCGATGCTTTTTTTGTTTCTGCTTCTTTTATTTTCTCTAAGTATTTATTTATAATATTTACTACTTTTTTAGACTTATTATTTCTTTTTATTTTCTCAAACATCTCTTTAGAAGACTTATAATCTTGGACTGCTAGAAAGGTTCTAGCTAATTCAAGCTGAGCTTTGAAATTGTTTTTATCAGTTATTAGTATTCTCTCATATGTGCTTATAGCTATATCATAGTTTTTAGTTTCAAATGCAGATCTTCCTAGATAGAAATTTACATTAGAATTAGTTAAATTGTTCCAAAATAAAGAATCAAATATCCTATATGATTTTTCGTATTGTTTATTTTCAAAATACTCTATTCCAGTTTTATATTTTTTAGAATCAGATTTGTTTAGCTTAGAGCCAGCAGTAAAAGCAAATACAGATAATAAAATTACGACAAATATTCTTTTCATTTAGTTAACTTTTTGTTAGATGTTCATATATACCATCAAAATTATGTGGGAAGTTTGCTACATATTCTTCACATCTTTTTATGTATATTTTGTATATATTGACATTCGTTTTTGTTTTTAATTCCTCTAAGCTCCTGAAAATATCAAGGGCTTCTTGGAATTTACTATCCTTGTAAAGCTCTATAGCTTTATGGTGCAAGGATAATTCCTCTTTAATTTTATCTAAACTAACTTTATATAAATTGTGTTTTTGATTTTTATCATCAAAATCATGGATTTGCCATATTTCTACTGGCTTTTTTTTACCTTTTACTCTAACTAAGTCCAAGAATCTATATAGGTATTTTTCCTTTAATTTATCTTTGACAAAATGCGATATATTTAATTTTGAATTATAATATTTACAAAGACTCTCAAGTCTTGCACCAAGATTAACAGGGTCTCCTATAACAGTATAATCACTTCTCATAGATGAGCCCATTTCACCAACAATAGCAACTCCTGTATTTAATCCTATCCCTATATCTATAGGCTCTTTATTTCTAGCATCTGAGCTTTCAACAATTTCTTTAAAATCTTCATTTTGTCTTATTTCTTCATTTAGCTCTATAATGGTATGTAATTGCTCTAATGCGGTTTGCACTGCTATTTCTTCATGATTTTTTGTAAGTGCTGGTGCATTCCAGTATGCCATAATTGCATCACCTATGTATTTATCAACGGTGCCTTTGTTTTTTATAATTATATTTGACATAGGATCCATATATGAATTCATAAATTTTATTAAAGTAGATGGATCCTTTGATGCCTCTGATATGCTTGTAAAGTCTCTAATATCTGAGAAAAATACAGTTATATCTCTCTCTATTGCTTGTAATTTATTGTCTTCCATATTTTCTAGTAAATCATGCATTACACCTTCAGATACTTTACTAGCGAATTTCTTTTTTATTAATTGTGTGTTTCTTACTTCAAAAAAGTAATCGATAAATGTAACAGCAATTGTGGATATTATTATGGCTACTAGAGGTAAAAATAAATCTAATACTATTTTAAACTCAAACAAGGTATAATAAACTATATAGACACTAGCACCAGCAACAAGCATCATAATAATTGGATTTACCCATATCCAAAATGGTGAATAAGTTACTAAAAAAACAGTGAGGAAAACAAGGAAAATAATAACTGCAATATTTAATCCATCAATATAATTGGGTCTAATAATAAAGTTTTGTGCCAAAATATTATCCAAAGCACTTGCATGCACCTCTACTCCTGGGGTGGCTATATCAAGAGGGGTGGCTCTTATATCCGATAATCCTGTTGCAGATGTCCCTAAAAATGCTATATTGCCTTGCATTGATTCTTTATCAAAATTGTTTTCTATTATATCTATTGCTGGTATGTATTCAAAGGTCTTACCAGCACCTAGGTAATTTATAATAAACCTACCATATCTATCTGTAGGTATGTCAAAGTCTCCCAAAGAAATAGACTCCACACCAACTTCATCATAATTTATAATTATTTTATTTATATCAAGTGCTATTCTAACTAACTCTAGCACTAGAGATGGAAAAATCTGATCACCATATCTAATAACTAAAGGAATAGATCTTATAACACTAGAACTATCTTGAATATGATTAAAAAATCCACTAGAATAAGCATTCTCTTGAATAATAGGTATATTTAGAGTCATTCCTTTTCCTTCTATTATAGGATTAACTCCTGGTTGTTTGTTTTTTTCTATAATAATCACAGGAATACTTGGTGGTTCTCTCTTGCTTCCTTTACTTACTAGCTCAAAAACATACCCCACTATTGTAGGAGTTGTAGCTATTGCATGTGCAAAAATTTCATCGTAATTTTTAACATTCTTTATGCTTGTATTATAATCAGCCAATATTTTATGAGGAGATGTTCTATCATTTTCAGCAAAAACTATATCCAGACCTATCGCACCAATACCAGCATCTCTAAGGTTTGTTAGTATTTTACTAACTACATCTCTACTCCAAGGCCATTGCCCAATCTTTTCTAAAGACTCTGTATCTATATCTATTATTACAATATTTTCATTATGAGGTCTTTCACCTCTAACAACAAACATATAATCTCTAATCCCCTCATCAAATACTTTTACGATACTACCATAATAAATATATACCACTGATAAAACAATAGAGATTATAAAAGCAACAGTAGTCTGTAGTGTAAGCTTGTTAAGAGATTTTTTTGATAGCATATTTTCCTAGTATGGTAATTATTTTAAATCATATTTTGTGTATTTTAGCTAAAATGTGCTGAATGTAAGCTTATTACCTTATAGCAGTGTGAGGTTAAAACCTCACTTCCAAATTCGGATATGGGACTTTAGTCCCATATGTTGGAAGCTAAACACTTTGGAAATTATTCTAAAATCCATAAACCAAATTAGGCAACCAAAGACTAATAATAGGGATATAAGTAACAAGCATTAATCCTACAAATATAGTAGCAGTCCAAGGCAAAGTAGCTATTACCACATCTTTCATAGACATTTTAGTGAGACTACTCGTAACAAATAAATTTAATCCAATAGGAGGGGATACCATACCTAGCTCCATATTTATGGTAATCATTATCCCAAAATGAATAGGGTCAATCCCTAATGCTACGGCGACAGGCAATAATAAAGGCACCATAATCATAATAATAGCAGAAGGCTCCATAAAAGCACCTGCTATTATTAATAAAATATTTACAAAAATAAGAAAAGAAATCATTCCTACTTCATTTTCTATTAGAATTTGAGTTATCATTTGTGGGATGTTTTCTATTGTTAGAAAATGAGCAAAAAGCATTGCATTTGCTATGATAAACATAATTAAAGATGTTGTTTTTACAGATTCTAATGCTATGTGTAAGAACTCTTTTAAACGAATATCTTTATAGATAAATACAGATATGAAAAAAGCCCAAGCACATGCAACTGAGGCTGCTTCTGTGGGAGTGAAAATGCCTCCATATATTCCTCCGATGACTATCACTATCGTCATTAATGCCCATGAGGCATCTTTCATTTTTTTAAATCTAATAGAAAAAGGCTCTGGAGTTGATCTCTTAAATCCTAATCTAACAGCACCTATATATGTAACTACCATAAGCATTATACCAATCATTATGCCAGGAATAACACCTGCCATAAATAATTTACCGATAGAAACTTCAGCAGTTACTCCAAAAACTATTAAGACAATGGAAGGAGGGATTAAAATACCTAAGCTTCCTGCTGTAGCGATAGTTCCTACGGCATATTTTTTAGGATACCCAGCAGAAACAATAGCACCAAACATAATAGAGCCTATAGCAATAACAGTCGCAGGAGAGCTTCCTGAAACAGCTGCAAAAACAATACTCGCAAAAATAGCAGAAATAGGTAATCCACCTGGTAGATGACCTACAAAAGATTTAGCAAATTCTATAATCCTCGTAGCAGAACTTCCTTTGCTCAATAAATTTCCAGCTAAAACAAACATAGGTATCGCCATAAGTGAATAAGATTCTACTTTTTCAAATATCATAGAAGATATTTCTATTGGAGAAATATGAGTAAAGGTAATTAAGCTTATAAAAGTAGAAGCTCCCAAAGCTATAGCGATAGGAGAGCCTAATGTTAAAAGAGTAAAAAATATCGCAAAAAGAACAATTACACTCATACTAAGCCTTTTGATTTTTTTTGGACTTCTTCTAGTAAATCTTTAGTTTCATTATTAAAAGATATTTCCGTATATGGGGTTTTTACAAGTTTGATTAAACTATCAAGCACGACATAAGCAGATAATCCAAAAGAGATAGGAATAACCAAATAAGGTATCCACATAGGTATTTCTAAGTCAATTGAAGTTTCTTCTAATTCAATTACTAAAAGTAAATATTCATATCCATAATAAGAGACCGTGCCAAGAAAAATAATGCTTATCGTTTTTGTAAATATCATAATTTTTTTAGCGAGTTTTTTCTTAACACTCTCCACTAGAAAGCCAATAAAAATATGAGCATCTAATTTAAAGCAATAAGTAGCTCCAAAAAATATCCCCCATAAAAAGAGATAAACACTAAGCTCAGAAGCCCAAGTGATGGAGTAGCTAAATCCATATCTAGCTACCACATTAATAAAAGTCAATAAAACACCAGTAACTAAGCCAAAAATACCTATAATTTTACTGATGCCAACAACTAATTTTGTTAATAAATTCATTTTATTTAGTATTAATTGCTTTTAATATTAAATCTTTTCCTATTTTTTTCTTATCATAGAATTTCGTATAAATAGGGCTTAAAGCATCTCTCCAAACTTTTATTTGCTTTTTACTTAATTTATGTATTTTAAGTTTGCCTGTTTTATTTGCATATTCTTTAATTAAATTAAATTGTCTTGTGTTTAAATCTTCTGCTAAATATCTTTCAATTAAAGTAGCATCATTCATAGCTTGAACTAAATCTTTTTGTAGTTTTTTAGGAAGAGAATTATAAAACTTCTTAGACACTACAACCAAATATCCCAAATAACCATGATTTGTGATAGTTAAATCTTTTTGAACCTCATGAAATTTCTTAGTATATATATTTGAATTAGTATTTTCTTGTCCATCAATTACACCTTGCTGTAAAGCCGAATAAACTTCAGAAAACGGCATCATTTGAGGAGAAGCATTAACTGCTTTAAACTGAGCTTCTAATACTTTTGAACTCATAATTCTAAATTTTTGCCCTTTAGCATCTTTTGGTGCTATTAATGCTTTTTTAGATGAGCTTAATTGTTTGAAATGATTATCCCAGAAATTAAGTGCCACAAAGCCTTTTTTAGTAACCATAGCTTTTAGTTTTTTTCCTACTTCACCATCTTGAACTCTATGAAGATGACCTATATCTCTAAAAATAAATGGTAAATCAAAAAGAGCCAATTGAGGAACAATTTTCCCAAATTTAGAAAAACTAGGACTAGCCATTTGCACAGAATTTAATCTAATAGCCTTTAAGACAGCCTTATCATTATATAGCTGTTTCGATGGATAAACCTGAACATCAATAGCCCCACCACTAAGCTCTTCAAGTCTTTTCTCAAAATACTTAGCCGCCTTACCTTTAGGGGTGTTTTCACTAACAACATGACTAAATTTTAAAACATACTTAGCAGAAAATGCTAAACTGCTCACCAATAAAACTAATAACATAAATCGAATACTTTTCATAATCAAACCTTTTTATAAATTTAGAAAGCTTTAAGGAACCTTTAAACTCTCTAAGCTAATTATATCTTAATCTAACTTAAAGAGACCAATGCAAATTAGAACCACCTAATCTAGGTAGCTACAAGACATCATAAAGCAATTATTTTGTTAAAAACATAGCTTTTGCTATGATTTGAACAAAATAATCACTTCCTAATGCCTTATATCGACCTATCTTAGGCACTTCTAATTTGCATTGGTCTCTTAAAGAAATCCCCTTAAGATAGAATAAATTCAAAAAGAATATACTTCTTTTGTTCTAAAATTAAAAAAGGATAATAAATGAAAATAATATTTTATATTTTTTTAACGATAGCTACTATCTCTATAAGCTATGGCGATACAAAAAGCATAACTTCTAAAACTATAAAGTTTTTAGATATAAGCTATGATGATGCGATTAATATGGCAAAAAAAGAGAATAAATTGCTTATGATGTTTATCCATGAAAAAGGTGGTCCATGGTGTGAGAAAATGAGAAGAAATGCATTTATGGATAAAGATGTCGTTTCTATATTGGATAAAAGATATATAAGTATCCAATTTGATAAATATCAAGATGAGGTTGATATACCTGATGAGCTTATACCTGATTTTATTCCTATGGTGTATTTGATAGATGCAAAGACATTAGAGGTAATAGTTCAGCTTAAAGGATATGCTACTACTAAGAGTTTGTATAGTTTGCTAGAAGAAACCATGGAGTTTTATAGCGAATAAAAATTTGATTAAGAGCTTATAAGTTTAGTTTAATATTAGTTTGATATTATTTCTCTAATTGTTGCTTTTTAAGTCTAGTAAATAAATAATACATTCGGGGGGATGTTATGAAAGTTTTTATTTTACTATTCGTGGTTTGTAGTTTTGTGTTTGCTGAGACAAAATTGATTAGACAAAATGCTGTTGATAAGACGGTTGTTTTAAGAATAAAAAATGGTTGGAATTTAGTTTCTTTACCAGGTTATCAGACTTATTTTGCTTCTACTTTTTTTGATGATGAAAATATGGATAGAATACTTAGTTATAATAAATATATTAATCAATGGATGAGTTATTATACTGCTAATCAAGCTCATTTTTCATCTTTGGTTTTGCATCCTGGTGTTGGGTATTGGATGAAAGCTAATAAAAATATAAATATTGCTATTAGTAGTGATTATCAAACTTCTGTTGCTCATTTAACAGATGATGAATTAGCACAAGAGATACTTGATGAGCAAACTAAGGGAAGTATTACTGTTGATGGCATTAAGTGGATGAAAGCCGTTTTTAGGCATACTACATATCAAGATGCTCAAAATGGATGTGCAAAAAATAAGGGTCGTTTGCCTACTGTAGAAGAATTATTTAAGTTTTATAAAGGCACTTCGGTAAGCTCAAATCAATTTAATGGAGAGCATGTTTTTTATTGGACTTCTGATTCTGTATCTAGTGGCACTAAACAATGGATTATAGATTTTGGGACAGGTCGTAAGGCATTACAGCATGTAGATACTTATAATAGTGCTAGATGTTTGCTTTATTAGAATAATAATATGAGGAATATATGAAGTATAAGAGTTTGAATGACTATAATGAATGTGTGAAAATTCTTTTAAATATTAACAATACCAAGAAGATTTAATGATAAAAATTATTTTATTTTTTGCTTATTCTTTATTTATATTTTCATATAATGACTTTATTAGTGATGGAAATAATAGTGAGTATAAACATTTAAAGCATATTGTTAATACTAGCGAGAGTAAAATATATTTAGCTATAGGGGTAGAAGCAGGTTCTGATGATGAGGACCTTATTAAAATTGATACTTCAAGTGCTAATGTAGTGATAACAAAAGTAGAAGATATTACTACTATTGAAATTTCAAAAATGCTAGCTTTAAAAGATATAAATGGTTATACAGGGCAGTTTATTTTAGCGGGAGAAAGTGTTGTAGCACCCATAAATGGTAGATTAGAGCATTTTAGTTATACTAGTGGGGCTGGATATGCAACTCTAACTGATTACACATATCCATCAATAGGCAATATACTTGATATAGTGCAAAATAATACTGGTGATCGTTATTTATATTTTGTATCTACTAAAAATGATATTTTTCATCATGAATTAATCGTTGCTGATACTGGTATTGATTATAGTGTTAGTAAAACTATATACGAAGGATATCTCGATATTAATGGTAGAGCACTTCTTCGTCAATCCTATTTAGCTGAAATAAATAAAGATGATGTTGCAGATATAAAAAGAGAGTTTTCTTATGATTTAGGTGGAGAAAATGATGCCAATGCAACTGTAGCAATAGTAGATACTTTTTTTACCTTAGGTTTTGATTCCAGACAAGGCACACTTGAAGAGCCAGATATTACTATTATAGGGTCAAATCCTTTGAATAATCTAGGCACTAAGCTTACTGCATTAAGTGTTAATACAAGTATATTAGATACAACAACTCCTACATTATTGGCTTCTAAGCTCATTGCTCCTGCATATACTTTATTAGAAAATCAAGCTGTAGGAGCTGTGGTAACTGTAGGCTCTACAGCAATCTATGGTCCTGAAGTTAATGCTCTGAATATTTCTGAGATTCTAGGGCCTGGCTTTACTAGAATATCTCTCCCTACGGATAATGCAAGTCAAGTAATGGAAAGAGCAGGCAATATTAGTAAATTAACTACAGGATTTTATAATGTTACTTTAGGTGCTCCATATGATAAAGTAATAAATTGGTTAGATGTAGATTGTGCAGATGATGGTCAAAAATATCTTGTTCCTTGGAATGAAGCAGAAATATCTGCTCTTACTGGAACCTTGACTAATCAAGATGGCAAAACTGATTATGAGTTATGCAGGACAAATGATAAATTTATTTATCAAACAGTAGATGCTAATCTAACGAGAATAAATAGACAATGGCAATTTATATTTGATGATGAAACTCCTATTAGATGGATGCAAGATATTCCTAATGATAAAATAATAGGAGACCCTCCATTAGGCAGAATAGAAACCATTACTACAGATAATACAAGTATGGCTATAATTACTCAAGGCGATGGTGTGCTTCTAGGGGGCATTCACCTATTTAGAATCATAGATTCTACTTCAAATCCAGTAGCAGATAGAATAAAGTGGCATAAAATATATAGTGAGGGAGGGGCTGATAACTCTTCAAGAGTTCTTTTAAATGGTCCTAATCTTTTAAAGACTATTGCTAATGATTTTTTAGTTACAGGCAAAAGTAGAGATTTAACGAGAACAGATGGGGAACGAGAAGATTGTATGGTTATAAAAGTTGATAAAAATGGTAATGAATTATGGACTAAAAATCTTGGTGGTTTTCATGATGATAATTGTTATTCTGTAGCCTTAGAAAAAAATAATACATCTCCTTTTTATAATGATTATGTAGCAGTTGGTAATTCAGGAACTAGAAATCCAGATGATGCTACTGATAGAACTTCTTATGGAGTAAAATTCAGAGATGAGGGAACTTTAATTCATTTAGCAGAAGGATGGAGTTTAATAACAAATGGGACAGATAGAAATATCACCGCACAAGGCAAAAAAGAAGAATCAAACACAATGGGAGTTACTCATTTAGGGGCTTATAAATCATATTTCCAATTTATTAAAAATCAATGGCTTATTAATAAATACCCAATAGAGCCATTAACAGGGTTTTGGATTTATACTATTGATGGAAGACATGATATATTTTTAGAAGGTAATTTATTAGAGCAAACATTTAGCGGATATGACTTAGGATGGGTTCTTTTAGGCACAGGAGTGAAATTGACAAATACTAAAAGAAAATTTAATCTTGAGGCATTATGGAAATTTAAAGAACAAAAATGGATAGAAAACCCTACGGTAATATACCCTGGTGAAGGTTTTTGGGCTAAAAAGAAAAGATAATCTTAACTTCTAAACATATCCTTATAATTGGTGATGTTATGCTAGATAATTACTTATGGGGTAATTGTCATCGCATATCTCCTGAAGCACCTGTGGGTATTATTGACTCACAAACAGAGAGCTTTTCTCTTGGGGGATGTGCTAATGTGGCTAATAATCTTAGCAATATCGGATGTGAGATTAGCTTATTTTCTGTCATAGGCAATGATGATGATGGACTGAAAGTAAAAAAACTATTTAAAAAAAATAATATAAATAGTGATGGGCTACTAATAGATAAAAATAGAAAAACCACTAAGAAGTCTAGGATATTTGCATTTCATCAAAATATGCTAAGAATAGATAAAGAAGATATTTTCCCTATTAATGAAAAGCAAGAAAATATAATTTTTAAAAAAATATCAAAAATTATAAAAGATATAGATATAGTCATTCTTAGTGATTACAATAAAGGTGTTTTGACATATAATCTAAGCAAAAAAATTATTAAATTATCTAATAAGCATAATAAAAAGGTTCTAGCAGACCCAAAAGAAAATAATTATTTAAAATTCAAAAATTCATTTTTAATTACTCCAAATAAGAGCGAAGCAGAGAAAATAACCAAACAAAAAATAAACAATAAAAAAGATTTACTAAAAGTATCTAAAAAAATAAGAAAAGAGCTTAAATTAGATTATGCAGTAATCACTCTATCAGAAAATGGTATATCATATTTTAAAAAATCACTTAAAATAATAAAAGCAAAAAGCAAAGAGGTATTTGATGTAACGGGTGCTGGAGATACCGTGCTAGCTAGTATTGCTTTATCTTTAGCTAATGATAAAAGCATAAAAGAATCTATTTTATGTGCTAATTTTATGGCGAGTAAGGCTATTAGCAAATTAGGTAATTATGTAATGAATAAAGATGATATTAATTCTTTTTTTAATAAAAATAAAATAAATATGAGCATTGATTTAAAAGAATTATTAACTATAAAAAACAATATGCAAAATAAAAAAACAGTATTTACTAATGGATGTTTTGATTTACTTCATATAGGGCATACTAGATTTCTTAAAAAAGCTAAAGAATTAGGAGATGTTTTAATAATAGGACTAAATTCAGATTTATCTGTAAAAAAACTAAAAGGAGACGATAGACCAATAAATGCCCAAAATGATAGAGCTGAATTATTGCTATCTTTAAAATATGTAGATTATGTAGTTATTTTTGATGAGGATACTCCATATAATTTAATCAAAAAAATAAATCCCGATATTTTAGTTAAAGGTGGGGATTATGATATTAAGGATATTGTAGGGTTCAATTTAGTTAAAAAAACAAAAGCATTAAATTACATAAAAGATAAAAGCACTTCTCTTATTGTAAGCAAGATTAAAGCAAAAGATGCAGCAATTATAACTCTACAACCCACCACCACCCCACAAATAAACAAACTTAGATAAAATACCCAAACAAACAACTAAGGCTAAGCATGACAAAAAACAAACAAAGCACATTTGACAGGCTAATAAAAATATTCAAAAATAATATTTAAACCATCAAAGACGAAAGAAGGCAAAGAAGTAATATAAAATATAACTTCAATGACATAATACTAGGAGCATTTAGTATATTCTATTTCCAAAATGTATCTTGGTTAAGTTTTCAAAAAAAACTAAAAGATATAAAAGGAAAAGATAATGCTATGAATATTTTTGGTATCAATATTCCTATAGAAAATCATATTAAAGGGAACCTCTATTAATTCAAATAATTTAGATAATGT
>JAJVLF010000065.1 GCA_029255845.1 Campylobacterota bacterium
GAGATATTTTCTAGAGATTGGGCTTTAATTAAAATATAGTTATTTTTTTCTGCTATGGATATGGCATTTTCTTGGTACTCTAAGGCTTTATCAAAATTTCCCAAACTAATATATATATTTCCAATATTTCCTAAAGTGTTTGCTTTTCTATCTTTATTATTATTATTTATATTTTTTAAACAAATTTCAAAATACTTTAATGATATTTCAAAATCAGATATAACATAAGCTTCCACAGCTACACTAAAAGCAAAATCAAATATTCTAGTTGGTTTTGTTTTATACTTTTCATATTGTTTTATAAGTCTTTTTAATCTCCCATCAGAAAACCCTTGATTAGCTTTTTTAACACTATGGTCTTTAAAAAAATAAGAAAACTTTACCACAGAATGCAAATCACCATATTCTTGTAATTTAATAAGCATAGGGCGAGATAAAATAATTATAATTTTTATCTTATTTTCTGCCACAAAGTCCCTATCGAATTGTAGATTATCTATGATTTCTTTTTCATTATCTAAATTATATATATTAGCCACATATAGATTATGGCTTAAGTATGATTTATTATAAGATAAATCATATAATATTCTTTTATTGTTTTTTAATTCTATAGCTTGGGATTTGGATTTAAAGTATTCTATAAATTCTTTTGCTAGATTATCACTATCTACAGACACAAGAGATATATAGCTCTTTTTATGTGAAATAATCCTATTTAGTTTGTCGAGTTTGACTTTATCTATCGGGATGATAGAAGTCATTAATCTTCTATGCTTTTTAGTATCGTTGGGTTAATTTTATAATATGTTTTACCATTGCAGTACGCAAAGACAAGACCAGCTTGTATCATATTTGCTAATTTTTCTTTTTCTTCTTTGTCATCGGAAATATTTTCGCCGTCATATATTTTTTTTAAAAAAGTTTTATTTAATTGTGCCGTTGTGGACATACCACCACCTATCTCATCGCATACTTCTTGGACTATTTCTTTATCTATTAAGTCTTGCTTATATACTTTAGCTGTTATTGCTGATTCTTGGATTATGCTTAATAATAGCCTTAAATTACCTGCACTATTTGTAATTGCTTCTTTTATAGCCTCTTTATTTATTAGACTATTTATGACATCTTTATCAATTCTTTTCTCTATTACTTTATTAAAATTATCATATAAATTATGTATTGTTTTATCATCATTTAATTTCATAGTAAAATCTAGCACTTTATTGTCTATTTGATTAACTTCTTCTTTTAGGTATATAGGGATGGTGAAAACCTTAAAACATCTTAAATCTCTAAGAAGTCCTACATCTTTAGTAAATATATCTTTTATGTTTTCTTTATGTTCTAGTATCGTTTTCTCTAATCCATCTAGCATCAATAATATCTCTTTATCTTGTTTGCAAAGAGATATTACATTATTTACAATAGCAACTAATTTTTCTTTATTTATATTAAATATTTCTTTTAATTCAACTCTCATAATGTCATTTGATTTATAACTGGCAGTTCCAGAGCCTTCTATGCTTACAGGCAATATTGATTCAAGAATAGTAGGTAGCCCTACTTTAGCTTGAACTTTCGTGTTTGCTGATATTTCTTTATTTGTGGTAGAGCTTGATACTTCTTTTTTTTCTATATTGCCCTTATTTATTTCTGCAAGCCCTTCAAGCTCAATTCTCATAGTCTCTCTTAGTGATTTCCTCTCTTTATCACTTGCATTATCTATCAAATATAAAGAAATTACAATTAAAATATCTACAATATTCACATCATCATAGCCAAACACATCTTTAGCTTGTATATGTTTTATATCATATTTATCAAAGTCTTTATTTTCTTTTTTTAATATATTTAAAATAGTGCTTTTGCCATTTCCTCTTTGTCCAGCTATAAAGAACATTCTTTCATATACTTTATTTATCTGTACGCGTTCTATAAATTTATTAATCTTCTTTTCATAAACAGGAACATAAAAACTCTCATATTCATTTTCGCTTAGAGGCTTAATACCCTCAAAACTATCATACATTTCATCTAATGTTTTTGCTCGTTTCACACTAACTCCAAATTTTGTTTTTATTGTATCTTCAAGACTATCTATTGATTGTATCATAATATCTAAAATATAATAATAAAAATAGCTCATATCAAATCTATTTTTATTGTTATTATCGCTTCTTTCTACATTTAGAAAAGCTAAATGGTAATTTTTTATACTTTTATTAATAAAGTTTGATAACGGTGCATAATATAAAACATCCCCTATATTATTTTTAAGCAAATAAGAAAATAATATTCTAACAACTCTGCCATTACCGTCATCAAATGGATGAATAAATCCAAATAAAAAATGAAAAGATATTATCTTATAAAAAGTATCTTTATCATTGTGATTGATAAACTCTACAAGAGAAAACATCATTTTTTCCATTATCTCTGGATGAGGTGGTGTGTGAATAGTTTTTTGATTATTATTAGCTATCTCGTTTGCTTGCGTTCTGTATTTTCCTATTAGATAATCTTTTTCCATATTATTTTGAGATATTATTTTATGTATATCACAGATTAAATCTTTAGAGATTTTGCCATTTTTGTTTTTATATTGCTTAATAGCTTTTAAATTAGAAAGAATCATATTATCGCTATTAGTCTTATTTTTATCTTCTGGTTCTTTTTTAGCGATAAGCCTTACGCTATTTGCACCTTCAATGGTTGATGAATCATATCCTTCGATATTAAGCATATCATCTAATTCATCTTTATTTATATCTTTATAGCTTTCGCAAAAAGAGTTTATTTCTTTTATTTGATTTTTTATTTTATCACTTTCGACAAGATAAAATTCTTTATTTTCGTATTTAAAAATTATTTTTTGATTATCTAGTCTGTATGCTTTCACTTTTTTTAATAAAACATCATAATCGATATTTAGTTTCTCTATATTGTCTTTTCTATTTTCAATATCACTTATAGTAAAATAATTATCTTTCGTTAAATAGTCAAAACATTCATCAATATTAGTGTAATTCATGTAGGTATTTTATCATATTAAACACAATTAGCTTGAGTGGCTTAACACTTATCTTGAGGGGGGCATATTTCTATAGGTAGCCTGCTACATTTAGTCAAATAGTTTTTAAATTTATTTCATTTATTATAAAAAAGTATTTACATGCTAGAATCATAACCTTTTATTGCCTTCAATAAAGGCTCTAAATTATCATTTTCTTCTATAAAAAATTGAGGGTCAGAGATTTACTATTTACTAAAAATTTACCCTACTTCGATAAAACATAACTCCAACACTAAAACCCACATACTCCAGACTACAAGCCTTAGCTTGTAGTCTGTCTTTTAAACTACTAAAGGGAACCTCTATTTATTTTGAATTAATAGAGGTTTCCTGAAGAGTAAAAATTTAGAATATTAAGTCTTAAATTGCAATACTCATTAAGTTAAAAATAATATAATACCCCCATGGAAAACTTAAATAAAATTTTAAACGAAGAAGATATTAATGCTGTTGATTTGGAAGAATTAATCCAAGCTAGAAAAGATAATAAGGTAGATTTTGCATTGGTGGATGTTAGGGAAACTTTTGAGAGTGAAAGCTCTAGGATATCTAATACGGATTTTTTTTACCCTACTAGTGATTTTGGTAGTAATCAAAATAATTATAAGGATCTTTCGGATAATAGAGTCGTTATATATTGTAGGACTGGTTCTAGGAGTGGGCAAGTTAAGAATATTTTGAAATCTATGAATGTTAATAATATTAGCCATTTAAGAGGTGGTATTATGTCTTATATGGGGAATACTGAAGGTGGGAGCTTATAGAAGAAATATCTATTCCTGAAAAAATAGATACTTTTTGTTCTACTCAAGATAAGATATTTAATTTCACATCTTGTGATACTTGTCCTGCTAAATGCTGTAGTGGGGCTGGTGGTTCTACTTATGCTCCTATAGTGCTAGAGGATTTTAGTCAAGTTTATAAAAACTTTCCTATATTGTTTTCTTTTGGCTCTAAGGGGTATCCTAAGGCTAATATATTGTTAAATAATGGTCATGATTATTGCCCTTATATTAAGGATAATAAATGCACTATTTATGATGATAGACCGTCTATTTGTAGAGCATTTCCTTTGAGTCCTAGTATTTTTGATAAGGTATATATTAGTGAAGAATGTCCTAATACATATTCTGTGGAAAAAGAAGATGGTGAAACTATTATTTCTAATGGAGAAATAAAAAATCAATCTTTTGATTATGAGCTTTTTAATAATTATTCAGATAAGTTTTTAAAAACTCATAATCATTTTTTAAATTTTATAGAAGATGGGGTGTTTAAGCCTATACTAGAAATCAATGATAATACATTTTATGTTTATGATAAAAAAAGTGATGATGAATTTATGCAATTTCATTTTAATTCTTTAAAAAATTTAAAAAATATAGAGGTTCCCTTAAGCTAATCTTTAATAGCAGATTACTGACTAAAAAAAATCTTTAATGCTTACTCCGAAATCTGTCCTCCGTTTTACTCAACCGTAACACTTTTAGCAAGGTTTCTTGGCATATCCACATCATGACCTAGTCTTAATGCTATCTCCATAGATAATAATTGCAAGACGATAGTCATTGAAAAATATTCATGCATTTGATGGGAGTATTCTTTTATTTCTATGAAATCATCTGCTAAGTCTTTATCACTGCTTCCTATAATGCACACGGTAGAATCTCTTGCTATTAGCTCTTGTATATTGCTTTTCATTTTTTCATATAGTCTGCTTCTAGGTAGTAATGCTATGGTAAAAAGCTCAGGGTCGGCTAGGGCTATTGGTCCGTGTTTCATTTCTCCTGCTGGGTATCCTTCGGCATGGAAATATGATATTTCTTTTAATTTTAATGCACCCTCTAGGGCTAAAGGGTAAAATATGTCTCTGGCTATAAAGAAGAAGCCATGTCCGTGTAAATATCTTTTTGATAATTTATGTATTTTTTCGTGTAGGATTTTAGGGACTTCTAGGACAGAATAAAGCTCTAAGATTGCTTTTATTTCTTTTTCTAATAATTCATCTGAAATTATATTTTTTTCTTGAGCTATAAATATTGATAACATCCAAAGAATGGTTAGCTGAGTAGTAAAAGATTTTGTGCTTGCTACTCCTTTTTCAAATCCTGCTCTTGTTAGTATGTATTCATCACTTAATCTAACGATGGCAGAATTATCTACATTGCAAACAGCTAATGTTTTTAATCCCATTTTTTTAACCATCTTCAAGCACTCTAATGTATCTGCTGTTTCTCCGCTTTGGCTAATGCTAATAAAAAGAGCATTTTTATCTAATACAGGCTCTCTATATCTAAGCTCACTTGCTATTTCTATATTTGTGCTTATTTTTGCTATTTGCTCGAATAAATATTTAGAAGATAATGCAGCATTATAGCTAGTCCCACAGGCACAAATTATAATCGATGAAAACTTTGATATATCCATATTAAGCTCATCAAAGGAGATTTTATCAGAAACTCTACTTGCTAAAGTATCGCATATTACAGTTGATTGCTCATATATTTCTTTTTCCATAAAAAATTTATAACCCTCTTTTTGGCTAAAAAGCTTATTGGAATTTAATGTCTTAAATGCTATATTTTTTTTCTCTTCATTATTAAAAAGAGAAATACTATCTTCACAAACCACACCATAATCCCCATCATCTAAATGGATGATACTATTAATATCTTCTTGCATAGCTAAATCACTAGAGGCTAAAGAATAATTTCCATTATCATTTTTGCCTATTGCTAAAGGTGAGTTTAATTTAGCAAAATAAATATTTTCCTTTGAAGTTTTTGATATTAATAAAATAGCATAAGAGCCTCTTAGCATTTTAATTGTCGCCTTAAAAGCTTCTAATTCATCATTTAATTTATTAAAATTATTCTCAAATAAATGAACTATAACCTCTGTATCCGTTTGAGATAAAAATAAATCATCACTCATTTCTTTTTTTAATTCTTGAAAATTTTCAATAATCCCATTATGAATTACAAAAGAAAACTCTCCTAAATGAGGATGAGCATTAATATCCGTAGGTTTACCGTGAGTAGCCCATCTTGTATGTCCTATGCCTATTGATTTTTCTGTATTTACATAATCTTTACTAGCTAGTTCAAGATTTTCAATTTTCCCCACAGTTTTTTTAATAAATAAATCATTTTTAGATAAGATAGCAATACCTGAAGAATCATATCCTCTATATTCTAATTCTTTTAATCCATCAATTAAAGTCTCTTTTATATCTTTACCGATATATCCTACGATACCACACATACTAATCCCTTTATTGTATTAGATATTTTTTTACAATATCTCTTGATTCTAACTTAACACCACTCATTTTAAAATCGCCAAAATCAACATCATATTCTTTATTTGCTTCAGTTTTAGCATAGCTTATTATAAAACTAACTGCTAATTCTTTATCTTTTTGCGAAGCTGTTTTATCTAGCAAGGCTGTGGGTCCTATGGCATCTAGTGTAAGAACTTTTAGATATTTGTCATTTATTATTTTTTCTATTTTTTGATTATCTGACTCATCTCTTCCTATTATAAATTTCGCACCATCTGGCAATCTTAAATGCCTTCCTGTTTTTAGAGTATCTATATCTTGAACCTGCATTTTATCATATTTTATAAAATCTTTCATTTTATTACCAAATTGTGGCTGAGTTAAAAGACATCCTCCAGCTGGTGGCTCAAAATCTACTAAGCCTATTTTTTTAGCCATCTCAAACTGAACACTTCTATTTCTGCCAGATATATCCAATAGCTTCTCTCTATCTACCCAGCCTTTAGACTCTACTTTTGTTATTTCTAAAAGCTTAGCACTTAATGGTCTTAGTATCAAGTCTTCATTTAAGCTTATTTTTTTAACTTTTTCTAATGAATCCTTGTTTTGGCTCATAGGTCTTTGCCCTAAAACTTCCCCACTAATCATAAATGAAGCATTATATTTTTTAAGCAATTTGCTAGTAGCCTTAAACATAAACCCATGACAATCTATACAAGGATTAAAATGCTTACCATAACCATATTTAGGCTCAAATAAAACTTCCTTAAGATAATCATCTCGCACATCTAAAACCTCCAGCTTAACACCTATTTGCTTACACATATTTTGCATATGCTCCATCCTATCATTAATACTACCAAAACCAGTTTTTATATGGATAGCTATTACTTCTATGCCCTGATCTTTGATTAATTTCATAGCTAAAGTAGAATCTAATCCACCGCTAAATAATGCTAATGCTTTCATAATGCCATCCTATATATTTGATTGTATTTGTAATAATTTACTAAAAAGAAAATCTTGTTTATTGATTTTCACTTCTCCTTTTAGAGATAAATCTATCCCTAAAATAGCATTTAAAATAAACTCGTATTTTTTAATATTAAATAAAATAGATAATTTCGCTCTTTTTTCTTCTATTTGTTTTGGGAGCTTATAGCCTAAAATATCTTTAGAGTTAAAATTCCCATTTTCTCTTATGTAGATATTAAATAATATCAAAGACTGCACAAAATTCGCAAACCTAGAAATAAATTCAATTTCTTTTAATCCGTGCAAACATAGATATTTATAATCTTTAAAAATATCTTTTTTTTCTAATATCTTGAACATAAAATCATCCATACTTATTTCAGATGTCTGTAATTTAATCTCTTCTAAATGAGCAGATGTAATTTCTTCTTGATATAGTCGCAATTTTTCTAAATCAGCAATGGAAAGCTCTAAATTCTCGCTATTATTAAAATACAATTCTTTTACTAATTGATTACTTATATCAAGCCCAAGACTACTAGCTTTTAGAGATATAAAATCCATAGACTCTTTTAAATTCGGCTTAAAAAACCGAACAAAAGTTGCTTTATCTTTTACTTTTAAAAATTGATTTTGCATAGAGGCAGATATTTTAGAATATTTCACATCATCATTATTTGGATACAAGCTAATAATCATATATGAATCTTCTATTTTTGCTGTCATTTCTATTAAAACTTTTAATTCTTTTACATCAATTTTATCAGTAGTTTTAATGAGTAAAATATTCGAGCTACTAAACAAAGAGCTTTGAGAAAGAAAATTTTTAGCTTCATCGAAATTATATTCATCAAAATACATAGTTTTTAAATCATCTTTACTTCCAATCAAAGAAATCAGCTTATTAGCAAAAAACTCAAAACTATAAATACATAAACCAAAAAAAAGCACAGATTTATATTGATGATTTTGCCTAAGCTTTGCCTCAAATTCATTTCGATACATTTAAGAAAAAATCTCAGAACCAATTCTTAAAAGATTAGAGCCACATTTAATAGCAAGCTCATAATCTCTACTCATTCCCATAGAGCATATAGTGGCATTTTCGCATTTTAAATCATCGAAAAGTCTTTTAGTAATCTCAAAACTTTCTTTAATTTTTTTCTCATCATCGCTTAAAGCTCCTATACTCATAAGCCCTTTAAGCTTTATATTAGGGCATTTTTCTTTTATCGCCATATACATTTCATTAGTCTCTTCACTCATAAAACCAGACTTACTATCTTCTTTAGATGAATTAACCTGAATAAGAGCATTTAAAAAAATACCATTAGCCTCTAGCCTACTATTTAAAGCCTCTGCTAACTCTAAGCTATCTAATGAATGAAGCAAAAAAGGTTTATTTTCTATAATCTTATTTATTTTATTTTTTTGTAAATTCCCGATAAAATGCCATTCAATAGGAATATCATCAAGCTCATCTCTTTTTTTAATATAATCTTGAACTTTATTTTCCCCAAAAGCCCTATGTCCGATATTAAAAACATCCCTAATATCACTAGTGGTGGAGTATTTGCTAACGGCTATAAATTTAACGATATGATGCTCACTTACGGTAATTCTAGCATTTTCTATTTTTTGGACAATTCTATTTATTTTCTCTCTCATATTCATAGATTTATTTCCTTAAAATTTTTCTAGTAATTATATTATAAAAAGATTTCACTATCCCATAAGAAATATAGCAAGAAATAAACAGCAATATACTCTCTAAAGGATAAATATAAAGCAATGATAATACAGATATAAGAAGTATCAGCACTTTAATAAAATCAGCTCTATCAAGACCAGCTTTTTTAAAACTAGGGTATCTTATATTGCTAATCATTAAAACTGATATGACTCCTATGGAGTATAAGAAAAATTCTTTATATTCTAATAAATCATAATCCGTAAGAAATAAAATAATAGACACCACATATAATGCAGATAAAGGAGTAGGTAGCCCTAAGAAAATAGAAGAATCCACAACTGAAATATTAAATTTAGCTAATCTAATAGTCCCAAAAATAAGATATAAAGAAGATAATAAAATCCCAAGTCTGCCAAATTCATTGCCCACAAAAAAATAAATAAGAACAGCAGGAGCCACACAAAAAGACACAGTATCAGCGAGAGAGTCAAATTCTAATCCAAATTTGCTTTGAGTGTTAGTAAGCCTAGCAACCCTACCGTCAAGACCATCTAAAATCATCGCTACAATAATAAGATAAGAAGCTATCTCAAAATCTTGTTTTGTTGAGTATAAAATACTCAAAAATCCTACAAAAATACTAGAGGCGGTTACTAGGTTAGGAAGTATATACATTGCTTTATTAGAGTTCATGGGTTAATGCCTTTATATTTCTATTGGCTTTATTTTATCTATTTTATCTTATTAAGGGTTATCTTTTACTAAAATAAAGCAATTTTTAAATAGAAGAAAAGGAAAAGTATGGATAATAAAACATTAAGAGAACAAGATTTAAAACACATCTTCCACCCATGCTCACAAATGAAAGATTATGAATTAATAGACTTAATCCCTATCAAGTCTGCTAAAGGAGTGTATCTTTATGATTATGATGGTAATAAATATTTAGATTGTATTAGTAGCTGGTGGGTAAATTTATTTGGGCATTGTAATGAATACCTTAATGATATTTTAATGAAGCAATCTGGCATTTTAGAGCATACCATTTTCGCAGGTTTCACTCATAAACCCGCCATAGACTTAGCCACAAGATTAGTTAATCTAACCCCTGATAATCTTCAAAAAGTATTTTTTGCTGATAACGGCTCTTCTGCTGTAGAGATAGCATTAAAAATGTCTTTTCAATATCATAAAAACAATAATAAAGTAAAAAAATATTTCGTATCTTTAGACAATAGCTACCACGGCGAAACAATAGGAGCTTTATCTGTAAGTGATTTGGGCTTATATAAAGAAGTATATCAAGAAATACTAATTGAAACACTCCATGCAAAATCCCCTGCCCTAGTAGATGAAGATGAAGCGATAAATGATATGGAAAGATTATTTAAAGAAAATGCAGGCAATATAAGTGCAGTAATAATAGAGCCATTAGTTCAATGTGCAGGTTCTATGAAAATGTATAAACCAAGTTATCTAAAAAAACTAAGAGCATTATGTGATAAATATGATGTATTTATTATAGCCGATGAGGTAGCAGTTGGTTTCGGTAGAACTGGAAGTATGTTTGCTTTCACGAAAGCAGACATCGAAGTGGATTTTTTATGCCTTTCTAAAGGAATTACGGGAGGATATTTGCCTCTTTCTGTGGTTTTATTTTCTGATGACATCTATAATTCTTTTTATTGCGATTATAATGAAGGAAAATCTTTTTTAGATTCTCATAGCTACACAGGAAATACTCTCGCTTGTGCTATTGCTAATGGGGTTTTAGATATATTTGAAAATGAAAATATCTTAGAAGAAAATAATAAAAAAATAGCTTTAATGGAAGAATTAGGGAAAAAATTTAAAAACATTAAAAATGTAAAAGAAACAAGACAAAGCGGGATGATATTTGTAATAGAGCTAAATGAAGTTAAAGTTAGTAAAAGAATAAACTTATATATTTTCCAAGAAGCTCTCAAAAAAGAAATATTCATAAGACCTTTGACAAATAATATATATTTTATGCCTCCATATACTATAACAAAAGAGGAAATTAAATATGTTTTTGATAGTGTGCATAAGATAATAGAAAATATTCCTGATGATTATTTTACTCCCACACCAAAAACCTCTCATAATGTTTAAAAAATATTTATCTGATTTATTATTATTAATTACAGCTATTATCTGGGGTGCTAGTTATAGCTTAACAAAAGGGGCATTAGATTTTACTCCTGTGTTATTATTTTTAGTTATTAGATTTGGACTAACATTTTTCTTATTATTGCCATTTACAATGAAGCACATTATAAAAACCTCAAAGCAAGACATAATATACAGCTCCTTATTAGGGCTTATATTAAGTGGCATATTTGTATCTGAAGTATATGGCATAAACTATACTACAGCTACAAATGCAGGAATACTAATATCTTTATCTATAATTTTTACACCTTTTATAGATACTTTTAGAACCAAGCAACTCCCATCAAAAAAATTAATCTTTGCAGGAATATTATCTATCTTTGGTATTTATATTTTATCTAGCAATAAAGATATTACATTAAATGCGGGAGATATTCTAATTTTAGTTGCTGCTACTTTAAGGGCAGTAATGCTGACATTTACGAAAATATTTACTAATAAATTTACAATGAACTCATTAGTATTGACACAAATGCAAATGGGAATTATTTTTATAGTAAGTTTAATTTTATTGCTACTAACAAGCTCAAGCATTGCATTACCAACACAATTTGAATTTTGGTGGCAATTATTAGTTATCGTGATACTCGGAACTATTTTTGCCTTTTTTGCCCAAAACTATGGAGTTAAGCATTCAAGCCCAAGTAAAGTAAGTTTGCTTATGGGGACAGAGCCATTATTTGCTGTTCTTTTTGCTGTAATGTTGCTTAATGAAGTATTAACTTTAAATATTATTATTGGAGCTACTTTAATATTTATCGCAATATTTATGAGTATTAAAGAAGATAAGACTTAAGGGAACCTCTATTAATTCAAAATAAATAGCTAATATTATATTTTAGCCTTATAGCAATTTTTATAAAATAG
>JAJVLF010000066.1 GCA_029255845.1 Campylobacterota bacterium
CATTTCCTTTGGAGCCATTATTCCCATTTTTGAGAGTTTTTTTTCCAACATATCCTTCATTAAAAGGATTATAATTTCTTTTATTCATTGTTTTCTCCTATTTTGTAAAATTCAATTGTATCAAATGCATCTTGCTTTATAATAATGCCATCACTATTTTCAACTATTTCTAATTTATCACTGTTACGTATATAAACTTTTTCCAAATAAATAGAACCCTCATTTGGATATGAGGTAGCATATGATTTTTCACCAAAATAACCAATTACTTCAGAACCATTTTTTAACTTAATCAATAAAGTACAGTTTGGTCTTTTTGAAAAATACCAATCCCATGCAGTTGGCACCTGTATATTGAAATTGCTCATAAAATATTCAGAAGAAATGATTTTTATATACATAAAAGCCAAAAATATCGGGAAAATAATGAAACTAACTATAAATGACATAAATACATAAAAACTATGGTATTCATTGTAGATTAATAAATAAGGCAACCAAGCAATTAATACCAAATTTAATAAACTATAAGATAAAGCTTCAAATAGCATATCTTTTAATAAAAAATCTTTATGTGGAACTTTTAATTTTATCATTTTTATGATTATGAACCCTGGCAATATCAATGCTATAAATACGATTAAATATTCAATTGCTGTTAAATCTTTTAAATTCATTTTCTAGCTCCTGTGCATTAATGCAAGTTTTCCAACATGGTAGAAATATGAGCCACCGAATCCACCATATGAACCCCAGCTTCCTCAAGTGCTTTCTTCTTCTCTTTGGCACTCCCTTTATCTCCTGAAATAATAGCTCCCGCATGTCCCATTCTTTTACCCTTAGGTGCAGTTGCTCCTGCGATAAATCCTATTATAGGTTTTTTTATATTTGTTTTTATAAACTCCGCTGCTTCTATTTCTAGGTTTCCGCCTATTTCTCCTATTAAAACTATTGTTTTTGTTTCCTCGTCATCCTCAAACATTGATAGAACTTCTATGAAGCTAAGACCTATGATGGGGTCTCCTCCTATGCCTATGGCTGTGGATATTCCATATCCGCAAGAGGAAATTTGGTGGGAAGCTTCGTAAGTTAAGGTTCCGCTTTTTGAGATTAATCCTACATTTCCTTTTTTGAAAATGTCTCCTGGCATAATTCCTATTTTACATTCATCTGGGGTTATGATACCAGGGCAGTTTGGTCCTATTATTTTCATACTTTCTTTTGTTGCATATAATTTTGCATGTATCATATCTTTAAAGGGAATTCCCTCAGTGATTACTACGGCTAGAGATATTCCAGCATTCGCTGCTTCTAATATGGCTTTTGCTGCGAAATATGGTGGGACGAATATTATTGTGGTGTCGGCTCCTGTTTGTTTAACGGCTTCAGATACTGTGTTGAATACTGGTTTTCCTAAGTGGGTTTGTCCGCCTTTATTTGGGGTTACTCCTCCTACTATGTTGCTTCCGTATGCTATGCATTGCTCTGCATGGAAAGTTCCTTGTTTTCCTGTGAAGCCTTGGACTATTATTTTGTTATTTTTATTTACTAATATGCTCATTATTTGCTCAGCTCTATTGATTTTTTTGTGGCTTTTTCTAAATCACTTATGGCTACTATGTTTTGATAGCCTGAATTTTCTAGTATTTCTAATCCTTGTTTTGCATTAGTTCCCTCAAGTCTTACCACTAGAGGAATATCAAGTTTTATTTCATTCATAGCTCCTAAAATACCATTAGCAACTAAATCACATCGCACAATTCCTCCGAAGATATTAATGAAGATTACTTTTATTTTTCTATTTGTTTGCATAATTTCAAATGCTTTTGTTACAGTCTCTACACTCGCACCACCGCCAATGTCCAAGAAATTAGCGGGGCTTCCACCCTCATGTTTTATCATATCCATCACAGCCATAGCCAAACCAGCTCCATTTACCATACAGCCTATATTTCCATCAAGCTCTACATATTTTAAGCCATGACTATTAGCCTCAAGTTCTATTTCTTCTTCTTCTTCTATATCTCTAAGCTCTTCTATTTTAGGATGTCTATATAATGCATTTTCATCGAATGACACTTTAGCATCAAGGGCTATGAAGTGATTATCTGTTGTTTTTATAAGGGGATTAATTTCTACTAACTCTACATCATTTTCTATATAAAATTTATAAAGTTTTTCTATAAATGCCCCAAATACTTTGCTATCTTCCTTACATAGGGCTAATCCAGAACAAATATTTGCTATATGGAAGCTTTGAAGTCCTATTAAAGAATCTATCTCAGTTGTAATTATTCTTTCTGGAGAACTCAAAGCTACATCTTCGATATTTACTCCTCCATCAAGAGAAGCAATAATTACAGGCTTTTCAAGTCCTCTATCTAAAACAATACTCAAATAGTATTGATGAGAAATATCAGCTCCCTCTTCAATATATATCTTTTTAACTTCTTGTCCATGCTCGTCTGTCTGAGGAGTGATGAGTTGCATTCCTAGAATTTCATCAGAAAATTCACGAACTTCTTTTAAGTTTTTAGCGATTTTCACACCGCCACCTAAACCTCTTCCTCCAGCATGAATTTGAGCTTTAACGGCAAAAATATCTCCTTTTAATGATTTAGCATATTCATAAGCTCCATCACTAGAAAATACAACTTCACCTTTTAAAATAGGAATTTCATAATCTGAAAATAATTTTTTAGCTTGATATTCGTGGATATTCATTAGAATAGGACTCCATTAACAGGACTACTTGCCGTAGCATAAGGTTTTCTTGGTATTCTTCCTGCTTTATGAGAAGCTCTTCCTGCTTGGAGCGCATATTTCATAGCTTCTGCCATTAAGATAGGATCTTTTGCTCCAGCTATTGCTGTGTTTGTAAGCACTCCATCTGCTCCTAACTCCATCGCAAATGATACATCACTTGCACATCCTAATCCCGCATCTACTATTACAGGGACCTTTATAGCATCTTTTATAAATTGCACATTATATGGGTTTAGTATTCCTAATCCACTTCCTATTGGTGAAGCTAGAGGCATTACCGCACTCGCTCCCGCATTTTCTAAGGATTTTGCTATTATAGGGTCATCGCTTGTATAAGCCATTATGGTAAATCCACTTTTTGCTAATACCTCACATGCTTTGATTGTTTCTATGACATCTGGATATAATGTCTTTGCTGTATCTCCGATTACTTCTAGTTTTATTAAATCAATGCCTGTTGCTTCTCTTGTAAGCTCAAATAATGTAATGGCACTTTTAGCATCAGTGCAACCTGCTGAATTTGGTAGAAATTTAATATCTGAGTTTTTAAAATAATCCATTAAATTTTCTTCATCTGGATTAGTAATATTTACTCTTCTAATAGCCACAGTTATTAAATCAGAGCCACTAGCAATGGTAGCATCATAAGTGCTTTGGAAATTTTTATATTTTCCACTTCCTACTATTAGCCTACTAGAAAGCTCATATTTTCCTATTTGTAATTTATTATCTTCCAAAATTTTCCTTTTTAAAATCTATATCTTATTCCTACAAATTTCTCATCATCACTAATAGATAACCAAAGAGGGCTACTATTATGAGCTATATATCCACTTAAAACCCCTACTAAAGCACCCACTATAACATCGCTAGTCCAATGAGCTTGATATTTTACTCTCCCTACCATTTGATGGATTGGAAAAAATGCCAACGACCATACTAGAGGGTGTGTTTTGTGATATTCTAAAATATATGGGACTACAAAAGCTGTTACACCTGATACATGTCCGCTAGGAAAACTTAGATTTCCATATTCAAACCATTCATTTGGTGATTTTGCATCTCGTGGTCTCACTCTTCCTGTTAGTCGTTTCGTGCTATGAGTAATTGCAGAGCTAATTAAGACTGAATCAAGAGAAACAAAAGAAGTTCTACCTAGTCTTGTGTTTGTTCCCTCTATAAGAGCTAAAGATGTTACTAGTATCGCCATATCATAAGGGACATCATAATGAGAACCCCAAAATTCATTATCATCATAAGGATATTTTTTATCCAAAGTGAATGAAAATAATAGTGAGCTACAAATAAATAAAATAAATACTTTTTTCATATAAAATAATCTCCATTAAAACTTTCTAAAGCATAATTTCGTTTAGTCCCTATGCTATCAATCAAACCATCCATACTTAAATACTCTAAGCTATCCACATTTAGATATTTTCTTACTTCCTCTGTATTCATATCTGAATGGATTAAGTCTTTTTTTTCTGGAGTATCTATGCCGTAATAGCAAGGAAATTTTACAGGTGGAGAAGATACTTTAAAATGAACCTCTTTTGCCCCTGCTTTTCTTATCATTTGGACAATTATCTTAGATGTAGTTCCTCTAACTATACTATCATCTATTACTACTACAGATTTACCTTGGATTACATTTTTCATAGCAGAAAGTTTTTGTTTTACTTTAGCCGCTCTTACATTTTGATTAGGTTCGATAAAAGTCCTACCTACATAATGATTTCTTATAATCCCAAGCTCAAATGGAATACCAGACTCTTTAGAATACCCAATAGCAGATGGAACTCCACTATCAGGAACAGGAATAACTACATCTGCTTTTATTTGGCTCTCTTTAGCTAAAGTTTTACCCATATCTATTCGGCTTTCATATATACTTTTCCCATCGATTATAGAATCAGGTCTTGCAAAATATATATATTCAAAAGCACAAGGTCTATATTCTTTTTCATATAAAGTAGTAGATTTCATACCATTTTTATTATCAAAAATTACCATTTCTCCTGGTTCTACATCTCTTATATAATCCGCATCCACCAAATCAAAAGCACAAGTTTCACTAGCTACCATATATCCACCGTCTTTTAGCTTAGCGATAGAAAAAGGTCTAATTCCGTATTTATCTCTAATGGCATACATTTTATTATCATTGATGATTAAAAAACAATAAGCTCCTTTGACAGAGCGGACAGCTTCTATAATTCTTTCTTCCATTTTTTTATGTTTGCTTTTTGCTATTAAATGAATTAGATTTTCTGTATCCATTTTCGATTGAAATATAGCTCCCTCGCTAATCAATCTTTTACGAACTTCATCTTTATCAATTAAGTTTCCATTATGGACTATAGACATAGTCCCTAACTCAAAATTAGCTTGAATAGGCTGAGCATCTAATATAGAATTTCCTCCAGCTGTAGAATATCTATTATGACCTATCGCTACATCTCCTTGTATCGTGTCAAAATGCCCATCATGTCTAAATACACTAGAAACTAATCCAAGTTTTTTTCTAGTATTTATTTTTTTATTATTCATAGCAGAAATGCCTGTGGCTTCTTGTCCACGGTGTTGAGTGGCAAATAATCCAGATGAAACTAATCTTGAAGCATTTTTATTACCAAATACTCCAATTACCGAACACAAACTAAAGCCCTAAAGCATCATTAATGCTATATATATGTCCTGCTTCTTGTTTTTCAAGCCATAATGCAACTTTAATCGCACCATGAGCAAATGTGCTTCTATTAGTAGCTGTATGATTAAGCTCTATAAATTCTCCATCATCATAAAAGCCTACCGTATGTCGCCCTACGATGTCTCCACCTCTAAAGGACATAACACCTATCTCATCCTTGCTCCTCTCTCCAATAGCACCACTTCGCCCTTCCACTAAAACATCTGTTAATTCCAATTCTCTCGCATTACTTACAGTATTTGCTAAGCTTAATGCCGTTCCACTAGGAGCATCTTTTTTATATCTATGATGTTGTTCTGATATTTCTATATCAAAGTTTTTTAATGCTTTAGAAGCTATATGAGATATTTTATTTAAAACAGCCACACCTAAGGACATATTAGAAGCATAAAGTATTTTAGATATTTTACTTGCTTCTAGCATTAAATTTTTTTGATGTTCGTTTAATCCTGTTGTTGCTATTACTAGAGATGTTTTTATATTATCATTAAGGATGGTGCTTAGAGCTTCTTCTGTGCCTTTAGGTAATGAAAAATCTATCACTAAATCACAAGAATTTAGAAATACATTCATATTATTTGTTTGAATTATTTTTTTATCAAGATTTATTTTATTATTTTTAATAAAAACAGCACTAAGATTAATATCTTCATTTTTAGTAATTAAATCAACCAATATCTGACCAACTCTTCCACTAGCCCCTAATAACCCTATATTCATTTTTATCCTTGTTTAGCTTAAATAAGCTTCATTTTTAATATCTAGCAAACCATCAAAAGAAATATTCAATTTATCTCCTACTTGCTTAATAAAATCTTCGTTTTCTTGTTCTACAAATTTAGCAAAATATAAAAGCCTGCCTAAATTACCTTCAAATTTTAATAATGCTTTTTTAATATCATCTGATACATTAACTTCTTTTAATATATTTTCCATGCTTACAGATGTAATCGCATCCATTAATGATAAAATCCCAACTAAACTAGCAGAGTCTATTAATTCTTGATCGCCTTTACCCCAAAGCTTAACAGCTAATAGCTTCATAATCTTTGAGCGATTAAGTGCCATTTCAAATATAGGCTCTGTAAATTTTTCATCATTAAGACCAGAAAACATTAGTAATGCAACCCAATTTGATAAAGCATCTCTTCCTAATAGACTAATAGCATTTTGAATAGTTGTTATTTCATTAAAGTTTTTACCGCCATGAGAGTTTAAGTATTTGAATAAGCTAAGCATTAATTTTGGATGTTTATCGAACAACATTACAATCTGAGAAGTGCTTTTATCACTATTAATAGCATTAAATAGCGATAAAACGGCCATAGAAGATGGGTCTAAGTTTTTACCTTCTATGATTATGGGTTTAGAAAAAAAATATCCTTGAAATAAAGTGCATCCCGCTTTTTTGCAAACTTCAAATGTTTCTCTATCTTCTATTTTTTCAGCTAATACTTCAATTTCAGAATTAATCTCTAAAAGATCTTCAACTTCTTGCTTAATTTCATCTAGTGGAATATCCATTATTTCTAACTTCACAACTGACACATACTGCATAAGAGGATAAAATATTGACTTATATTGTCCTGTGTAATCATCAATAGCAAAAGTATATCCCTCTTTTTTTAATGAAGCTACTCTATTAACTAAATCTCTTGTTACATTTGTAGTTTCAAGCAATTCTATTACGAAATGTTCTTTAGGGATTGATTTCATAAAATCAGATAAAATAATAGTTTCATCTGTATTAATAAAAGCTTTAGCTCCACCTGTGAGATGCTCAATACCAAATTGATTTAATGCATTAGAAAGAACTCTTGCTGTTGCTTTTTTATTATCTGATACATTAGCATACCCTAATTGTCCATCTCTAAACAATAACTCATAAGCTTCTATATCTCCATCTACATCCAATATGGCTTGTTTTCCTATAAATACTTTGTCTGACAATTTTTACCCTTTACTATTTATGAAATTAATAGCATCAATAGCTGCTGCTGCTCCATCCCCCGCTGCACAAACTACTTGTTTTGGAGCATCTACTCGCACATCTCCAATAGCCCAAAGACCATCTAGTGAAGTTTTCATACTTAAATCAACCACAACTTCTCCACTATCATTAGTATCACATATAAATTTATTATCATTTGTTTGGATAGGTTTATTTAAAACATTTCTACCAACAAAAACAAAAACAACAGGAACCTCTAAGGTAGACTTATCGCCATTTTTAATATTCTCAATACTTAAGCTAGTAACACCATCTTTATCATTTCCATTAATAGAGTTTACTTTACTATCTAAAATAAAATTTATATTATCTTTACTTTTAGCTTGATTGATAGTAATAGGAGCTGCTCTAAATTCATCTCTTCTATGAATTAAATGAACTTTTGAGCAAATATTTGATAAAAACACAGCTTCTTCTAATGCAGTATCTCCACCACCTAAAACAGCAACTTCTTTACCTTTATAAAAGAACCCATCACAAGTAGCACAAGTGCTTACTCCTTTACCAAAAAATACATCTTCTCCATCAACTCCACATCTTTTAGGAGTAGAACCTGTAGCAAGTATCACAGTTTTTGCTTTTGCTGACTGATTAGAAGATAATTCTAAATCAAAATAATCTCCATTTTTAGTAATGCTTTTAACTTCACTCATTTGAGTTTTCATCCCAAATTTCTTAGCCTGAGCAGGCCAATCTTTCATTAAATCATAACCACTCATTACTTCTAAATACCCAGGATAATTTTCTATCTCACTACTATCCACAATCTGCCCACCAGGAACTCCTAGCTCAAACAGAGTAGTATCTTTACCACCTCTACTAGCATATATTCCTGCACTTAACCCACCAGGACCACCACCTATAATGGCTATATCGATTATTTCTTCACTCATTTAGATTAACTCTTTGTTTTTATTTTTAAATATCCGTGATTATACTATTATTTATCTTCCATCCAAATAAGATGAGCATTTCTTCCTGTAAATTCTCCATCTCTTCTATATGAAAAATACTCTCCACTATAAGTGCATTTATTTTCATAAGAAATATTTTCTATTTGAAACTTGCTTAAAATTATTTTAGCTATTTTATAAATATCTAAAAAATACTTATTATTTTCTTTTTTAAATGCTTTTTTAAAATCAATATCTTTATTTATAAACTGCAAATAAACATCTTCTCCTAATTCAAGAGCATTTTGTCCAATAGCAACTCCAAAACAAATAATAATATTTTGGGGATTAACAGGCATTTTATTTATAAATGCCTCTATAACTCCATTTAAAATTCCTTTCCATCCAGCATGACAAATACCTACTATTTCTCCTTTATCATCACTAGCAAAAATAGGCAAACAGTCAGCCGTTAAAACAGCACATACGACATTTTTTTTATCACTCCAGCTAGAATCAGCACTTTCTAGCCCTTTTATATTATCAGCATTGAGGCATATATCAGAATGGATTTGATTTAACCATTTAGGCTCACTTGGTAGATTATATATTTTTTTTAATAAAAGCCTATTTTTATAAACGGCCTCTATATCATCGCTTACATGAGTCGCTAAATTAAAATTAGAATATAATCCTTTACTATGAGCATTACTCACTTTCATAGGAGTTGATATATATTTAATATTTTTAGCGAACAATTAAAAAATTAACCTCTAAATCCACTGCCACCGTTTCCACCCATAGAAGCCATCAGCTGCTCCATACTTTTCATCCCGCCACTTGCCAATTTTTTTGCCATTTTTGAAGCTTGCTTAAATTGCTTTAAAGCTCTATTAACATCTGCTACTTCTATGCCAGCTCCTTTTGCTATTCTTTTTTTTCTACTAATATTTTTAAGTAAACTAGGATCTTCTTTTTCTTTGTTTGTCATTGAATAAATCGCTGCTTTCATACCTAGTATCTCTTTTGAATTTTCTAAATCCACATTTTTCAATTTATCTTTTAATCCACTAGCCCCTGGTATCATTGAAAGAATAGAGCTCATATTGCCTATTTTTTTAATACTTTCTAATTGTTCTAAATAATCATTAAAATTAAATTTACCTTTTTTTAATTTTTTTGTTACTTGATTTATTTTTTTTTCATCCATCACTAATGATACTTTTTCAGCTAATCCCTCTACATCTCCTAAGCCTATTAGTCTTTTAATTATTCGCTCAGGTAAAAAAACTTCTAAATTTTCTACTTTTTCCCCTGTCCCGATAAACCTTAAAGGTATTCCTATTTGTTTTGCGATAGATATAGCCACTCCACCTTTAGTGTCTGCATCAAATTTACTTAAAACTACTCCTGAAACTCCTATTTTTTCATTAAAAGTATTTGCTGTTTTGACTCCATCTTGCCCACTCATAGCATCTGCTACATAAAATTGCTCATCTGGTTTTATAGCTTTTTTTAATTCATTTAATTCTTTCATTAATTCATCATCTATAGCAAGTCGCCCTGCTGTATCTACTAAAAGAACATCATATAATTCTTCTTTAGCTTTTTTTAATGAATTAATCGCTATTTGTTTAATATTTTTATTATCTTCTTCCAAATAAACATCTATTTCATTTTCTTCACTAATTTGTTTTAATTGTTCCACTGCTCCTAGTCTTTGCATATCACAAGCAGAAACAAGGACTTTTTTATTTCTTTGTTTTAAATAATGAGCCAATTTCATAGTAGTAGTAGTTTTACCAGCTCCTTGTAATCCCATCATTAGCACTATAGTAGGAGGCTTAGGAGAATGCACAAAACCATAATTTCCTGAAACCTTAAATGCATTTTCTAAAGATTTTTCGATAGCTTTTATGAAGCTCTCTTTTCCTATACCCTCTTTTCTTGTTTCTTGTTCTATCTCTAAAATAAGATCTTTACATACTTTAAAATGAACATCTGATTTAAGTAAATCTTTTTTAAGATTTACTAATATTTTTTTTAATGTTTTGTCATCATCGTAGAATTTTATTTTATTAATCATTCCTTTAAAAGAATTGGTTAAATTATCTAACAAAGTGAGTCCTTTTTGTTGTTATAAGAATTGGTGTGCTCGAGAGGATTTGAACCTCCGACCTTTGGAACCGCAATCCAATGCTCTATCCAGCTGAGCTACGAACACAATGTGGGGATTATATCATTTTATAATTTCACATACTTCCATTAAATCTCTTTTTTCAATTATATTTGTCGCATTTTCTCTTAATATAGGCTTAGCACAAAAAGCAATTTTAGTTTTAGAGTATTCAAACATAGATAAATCATTCGCTCCATCACCAATAGCAACTGTATTTTCAATGCCTATATTTAATATACTTTGGAGTTTTTGTATCATAATCCCCTTAGAAGTATCAAACATCATTTCTCCGCCACATAAACCATCTAGCTCATCATTAGCTCCTCCGTGACTAAGCATATTTGAAAAATCCGCATCTAATCCTAATATCTTTGCATAATGATTTGTTGCAACTCTAAACCCACCTGAAAATACCACTACAGTATAATCACGAGATTTTAATTCTTTTACACATTCTTTCGCCCCATTAGTTAAAGGCAAACTATGACATATCTCTCTAACCCTACTAAATGGTATCCCTTTAAGCAAAGAAACTCTTTTTATCAAAGACTCAAAAAAACTCAATCGCCCATTCATAGCTTCTGTGGTAATACTTTCTATTTGCTTTTTAATATTTATTTCTTTTGCTATTTCATCTATAGTTTCTACATCACATAAAGTAGAATCAAAGTCAAATACTATTAATTTTTTCATTTTATAAACCCCTATATTGTTTGTATTTGATTATCAATGTCTTTTATTAATGTAATTAAGTCTATTTTTAATTCCTCAACATTTTGAAAGTTAATATTCGTAGGAACATTCTTTTTTGAGAAGCCACACCTATGTACTATATTATGTCTTATCCCGATAGCTCTATATATACTAGATAAATCTTTTGGAAATTCTACATTAAAAGCATTTTTGTAATATATTTTAACTTGATATAAGTTGTGATATTGAAAATACCTGAATTCTTCTTTTATAATAGCTGGGATACCTTTGTCGCATATTTTGCTAAGTTTTACACTTCTTTCCATTTCTTTACCTAAGCCACTGTAACACTTTGGATATTTTTCAAGTGTTCCCCACATAGCACTTGAAAAATATGTCTCCATGCAGGTTATTAAGTAGGCATAGTTAAGTTGCAGTATATGTTCGCTATCATTTTTTTTTAAAATCATTTTTTTTAAATTTAATTCAAAAATCTTAAAATATTGCGTCATAAACTATCCATCTTCTGTACAATGAAGTTCAATAGTTATTTTTGATGAAATATTATCAAGCATTTCATCTGATAGTTTTAATCCATTTGCATCTGACTCAATATCTACTTCCCAATCTACTCCATACATAGATGAGTGAACTGTAGCAGTGTAAACATTGCCATCATCATCATGAAATTCTTCGTCCCACTCCGAGATACTAT
>JAJVLF010000067.1 GCA_029255845.1 Campylobacterota bacterium
GTAAAAAGGGGAGTTATTTCACAGTCTCGGGAAAGGTGGAACGAGCGAATATTGCGTTTGAGTTTTAGTACATGCTCTGGATTATTTGGATTATAGGTCAATCCTTTTAATCTCTAAAAAACAAAAGGCAACACAGAAGATATAAGTAAAATAGCCATAAAATAATTAAAAATTCTTATTTTTTTAGGATTATTAATAAATCTTTTAAGTGCCACTCCTCCAAGCGTCCAAGTATTTGTAGATATTATGGACACTAAAAGAGTAACTACTGCTATAACCAGCACCTTTTTTATATTCTCATTTCCATCAGTAAAAAGCGATACAGCGGTTAATACCATAATCCAAGCTTTTGAATTAATCCATTGGAAAAAACAAATCTGTATAAAGGTAAATGGTTTGCTTTCATTTGCATCATCATTGTCTGTTTGTATATTTGTATTTGTAGCGATTTTATATGCAAGATAAAATAAATACGCAATAGAGATGATTTTTATTATATCCGCTATTATAGGGAACTTTTCAAATAATGTCCCAAGCCCTAAACCAACTCCTAAAACCATCAATGTAAAACCAATTGCAACGCCTAGCATATGAGGGATTGTTTTTTTATATCCAAAATTAAGCCCAGAAGTTAACATCATAATATTGTTTGGTCCAGGGGTTATGGCCATAATAAACATAAATATAAATATGCTTGATAAATCTGTCAAGGAAAGAATGTAGCTCATTTATTTAAGTCCTTTTTGTGCTTTTAATGAATTTTGAAGATATATTATATCTAATTTTTATTTTATCTCAGGTCATCTAAATATTTAACCATTAGATAACTTACTGAAAATAAAAAATACAACAATTGTCATTATTGCAATTAATGGTATTATTAAATTTTATGTCTTGCTAATTTCAACACTTATATATTTTTAGGAGTTATCTAAAGAAATTTCTTCACAATTATCAAGTATATTCTTATGAAAACTTAAAGGCACTCTATACCAATCAATCGTTTGTACTATTATAGGAATATTAGAATTTGTCAAAGAATATTTAAAATTTTCCAACTCTCTTATATTTAATTTATTTTTATCTTTTGATTGCTAACGCACCATCATATCCAAATCTTAAGACGGCAAAGATAGCTACTAATAGAGATATAAATAACTTTAAGGCATTTATTTGGGTTATTGTGAATTTATTGAATAAAATTAAATAAGCCATAGTTAATATGCCAAGTCCAGCATTAAAAAATCCTCCGTAAATGCAGACTAGAAGTCCTATAAATATGCTTAGGGTTTTTATGGATTTATGTCCTAATGAGGTCATCTTATTGTTTATTGTTTCTCCAAATGCGAATAATAAAGTGGAAAATAATAATAAGTATGGTAGGATTATTTTAAAGCCGTCATTGGAAAAATATAATAATGCTTCAGCACCTATGTATCCTCCTATTAGGCTTAATGCTCCTAGTTTGATTAGTGATTTTTTTAGTTTTTTGTATTCATCTCTTAATGCTATTGCGCCAAATAAATAACTAAATAAAGCGGAAAAAGTGTTTGTTGTGTTGGCTATGAGAGGGTTTAATCCAGAAAAGACTAAGGCGGGAAATGTTATTAGAGAGCCTCCTCCTGCTATGGAATTTATGGCTCCCCCTATTATTCCTGCTATTAATAGATAGGCTATTTCAAGCAAAGATTTATATTAGTGATGGCAGATTTGATTTAGGAATAATTTTAATCTTTCTGATTCTGGGTTTTCAAAAAATGCTTTGGGTTCATTTTCTTCTACTATTTGACCAGCGTCCATAAAGATAACTCTATCTGCTACTTGTTTGGCGAAGCCCATTTCATGAGTAACACATATCATCGTAATTCCATCTTCCACTAATTCAACCATTACATCTAAAACTTCGCCTATCATTTCTGGGTCTAAGGCACTTGTGGGTTCATCAAAGAGCATAATTTTTGGGCTGTTACATAAACATCTTGCTATTGCTACTCTTTGTTGCTGTCCTCCTGAAAGCTGATTAGGGTATTTGTCTGCTTGGTCGGCTATTTTTACTCTTTCTAAATAATGCATAGCAGTTTCTATTGCTTGATTTTTAGGTGTTCCTGATACCCATATAGGGGCTAAGGTAAGATTTTCTAAAATACTTAAATGTGGGAATAGATTGAAATGCTGAAATACCATTCCTGTATATGATCGGATTTCTTTTATTCTTTTTATATCTTCTGTAAGCTCTAAGCCATTGACAAATAATTGCCCTTCTTGAAAAGGCTCTAAATGATTGACACAACGAATAGTAGTAGATTTACCAGAGCCTGATGGACCACATATAACTACTCTTTCTCCTTCTTTTACATTTAGGTTGATGTCTTTTAAGACATGAAAATCCCCATACCATTTGTTTAAATTTTGAAACTTTATTATATCAATATCTTTATTCATTATTTATCCTATTTATTGTCTGTATTAAATTTAACTTCAAGAGTCTTAGCATATCGGGACATACTAAAACAAAATGCCCAATAAACTAATGCAACAAAAACATATCCCTCTGTTTCAAACCCAAGCCAATTTGAATCAGTAGATGTCAATCCGACCATAGCCAATAAATCAAATAGACCAATAATCAATAATAAAGTAGTGTCTTTAAATAATGATATAAAAGAGCCTACTATATTAGGGATAGATATTTTTAATGCCTGAGGTAAAATAACAAAACCCATACTTTTCCAATAAGGAAGATTAAGAGAATCAGCAGCTTCGTATTGACCTTTAGGAATGGCTTGCAAGCCACCTCTTACTACTTCAGCGATATATGCAGCTTGAAAAAGAGTAATACCAATAATAGCTCTTAGAAGTTTATCAAACTCTAATTCTGAAGGAAAAAATAAAGGAAGAACCACCGAAGACATAAATAAAATAGTAATCAAAGGAACCCCTCTGAAAAACTCTATATAAATAGTGCTAAGAGTCCTAATTATCGGCATATTAGAAGCTCTACCTAATGCAAGTATAATACCAATTGGAAAACTAACTATAATACCAACAGTCGCTACTACGATGGTTAATAATAATCCACCCCATTTATGAGTTTCTATATGCTCTAATCCGAAACCACCAGCTACAAGAGTATATATTATAATTGGATATGAAAAGAATATGAAGTATCTTATATTTTTATTATTTGTTTTTCTAAATATATATATGTAAAGAAATGTTAAAACTAAAGCTAAATTTGGTCTATAGTAAAATTCTTCAGGGTAAAATCCATATACAAAATGATGAAATTTTTCTTTTATAAATATCCATCTAGCACCATCTTTTGTTATTTCTTCTTTGCTTCCACTCCATGTGGCATCTATAATCATCCAATTAATTAATGGGGGAATAATCATATAAAGAAGATAAAAAGCCATTATTGTTAAAATAGAGTTTAAAATAGAGGAAAAAAGATTTTCTTTTAGCCAATGAATAGCTCCTTTCGTGTTAGAAGGGGCTTCTTTTGCTTGTATTGTATTGTAAATCATTATCTTTCTTTTATTTTCATTTTGGCATTAATATAATTCATAATCATTGATACTATGATATTTAAAATCAAATAAACCGCCATAGTCATTAAGATAATCTCAATAGCCTGACCGACTTGATTAAGAGAAGTCCCAGAAAAAACTGTAACTAGCTCAGGATAGCCAATAGCCGTAGCAAGGGATGAGTTTTTAATTAAATTAGCATATTGATTAATGATAGGAGGTATTATAATTCTTATAGCTTGAGGTAAAATAACTTTTTTTAGCATTAATCCTTTAGATAAACCTAAAGATAAAGATGCCTCGCTTTGACCTTTATTTATCGCCTCTATCCCTGCTCTAACTGCCTCTGCTATATATGTAGCTGTATAAATACTAAGAGCAAACCATAATGCTAATAATTCTGGGAGTAAATTATACCCTCCTACAAAATTAAAGCCTTGCAAAGAAGAATATTCAAGCTCTATTGGTGAGCCACTTAAAAAATAAACTATAGTTGTGCTAAATACAATTATACCAAAAGACACTGTCCAAATTGGGAATTTTACACCTGTTTCATCATGTCTTTTTTTTGCCCATTTTGAAAGGTAAAAGATAGCTACTAGGGCTAATACAAAAGAAATAGCAACAAAAATAAATCCATCTTGCAATAAAGGCTTAGGTATATATAATCCTCTATTATTTAAAAATACAGATTCAAAAAAAACTAAACTCTGCCTAGGTGAGCTTAATGAGGCCAAAACTACATTATACCAAAATAATATTTGCAATAATATCGGGATATTTCTAAATAGCTCTACATAAATCATACTAAGTTTTGAGATTATCCAATTTGAAGAAAGCCTACCTATTCCTATAAAAAGACCGATAATAGATGCTGTGATTATTCCTAATACAGAAACTAAAATAGTATTTAATATACCAACCAAAAAAACTTTTGAATGAGTGCTTGTTTCGTCATACTCAACCAATGTCTGTGCGATACCAAATCCTGATTCTTGATTTAAAAAATCAAAACCAACACTAATGCCTCTTTTTTCTATATTATCAAATAAATTTCCCATTATGTAATAAATAAAGAAAAATATCAAACCAATGATTAGAATTTGATAGATTATTCCCCTATTTTGAGGGTTGTTGTAAAATGATACTGTATTTTTTTTCAATTATTCTACTTTGTGATGAATATTTTTAGAGGCTCTCTTTATTATATAAGAACTACAAAAGTAATTTATAGTTTTTATATAATAAGTATATCAAAATAGGGAAATCCCTATTTTGACGAAAACAAAACTATCTTACAGGAGGTCCATATTGTAAACCACCATCTTTCCATAAAGCATTTAAGCCTCTTGCGATTTTTAAAGGAGTATTTAATCCTACATTTCTTTCAAAAGATTCACCATAATTACCAACTTCTTTGATGATATTATATGCCCATTTTTTATCAAGATGTAGGTTTTTACCAGCATCACCACTAGTTCCTAATAATCTTTGAATAGCAGGATTTTTACCTTTTGCCATTTTTTTAACATTTTTTGAAGTTACACCTAACTCTTCTGCATTAAGCATAGCAATGTGAGACCATTTAACTATATTAAACCAAACATCATCACCTTGTCTAACAACTGGTCCTAAAGGCTCTTTTGAGATAATCTCAGGAAGAACTACAGCACTATTTGGCTTTTTAAGCTGAGATTTGAGTGCATAAAGCTGAGAAGCATCTGAAGTTAAAATATCACATCTTCCAGATTCAAAACCTTGTCTTGATTGAGCAGAAGTATCATAAGTTAAAGTTTTATACTTCATACCATTTGTTCTAAAATAATCTGCTAAATTAAGCTCACTAGTAGTTCCAGCTTGAATACAAACAGAAGCACCATTAAGCTCTAATGCTGATTTCACTCCAAGTTTTTTACTAACTAAAAAACCTTGACCATCATAATAATTAACACCTGCGAAATTTAAACCAAGAGAAGTATCTCTTGTAGCAGTCCAAGTAGTATTTCTTGCAAGAACATCAATTTCACCACTTTGTAGGGCAGTAAATCTTTCTTTAGCTGTAAGACTAATAAACTTAACTTTTTTTGCATTACCAAAAACAGCAGCAGCGACAGCTCTACACATATCTACATCTAAACCTTTCCACTTACCGCTTGAATCAGGAGCAGAAAAACCAGCTAATCCTCCAGAAACACCACAATTAAGCTTACCTCTTTTTTTAACATTTTCTAATGTTCCTGAAAACACAAGAGTTGTTGTTAAAGTTGTAAATAAAACAAAACCTAAAATCATTCTAACAAATTTCATACAATCATCCTTTTAAAAATATTTTTGCATATTTTTACAAAATAAAAATTCAATTAAACCTTGCAAAAAACACAATGGATGTATTCTAGTTTTTAAAACTTAATCTTAATAAGACTATTTAATCTTTTTATTAAGAAAAATAAGCAATAATCCAAAAATAACAATAATAGAAGTGATAGCAAAGTCCATAGTTAAAACTTCATCAAAAATAATCCAAGCAAAAAACACAGACACCATAGGAACTAATAATATAAAAGGAGAAATAAAAGATATATCTTGGTGCTTCACTAACCAAGCCCATAAACTGTGGGCTATTATAGACACTCCAAAAGTAGCGAATAAGAAACTAAGCCAAGAAGATGTCTTTTCTATATCTAAAAAATCCAAAAACCCATCCCCATTAATAAGCATAATAATATAAGCAATAGGAGTGGACATAAGAGCGATGTATGCGATAATGCCAATAGAAGAAATATGTTTTATCTTTTTTACAAAAATAGCATATACCCCTAAAGAAAAAGCCGAAATAAGCCCAAAAAATAAAGGCATAATATTATCAAACATACTAGGTGTGTAAAATAATATAATAATACCTATAAATGATATAATCAATCCCATAGTTTGCATTTTACTAAAGCTATCTTTAAAAAAAATCCAAGACAATATCAAACTAAATGGAACATGAAGCTGTGTAATTAATGATATAGAAGCGATATTATTCGTATATTTTAATGCTAAAAATAAAAAAATAAAATGCCCTATCACCAAAGCTAAGGCAGATAAAAGTAAAAATAAAAAATCTCTTTTATCTGGTTTTTTTATAAATGGAGATAAAATGATAGCAGTAACAAAGATACGATAAAATAATAACTCATAAGCATTAAATTCTAATAAAGCCACTTTTAAAACTACGAAATTAGCACCCCATAAAGATATAACAGCAAATATTGCAATTATAATCAATGGCTTATTTGTGGTTAAGTTATCCCATGATTTATTATTTAGCATTGATGACCTTTGAGAATTTTTATTTATTATATCATTAAATGGGTTATTTATTGTTTTTATTTTAAGATAAGATTTATTGTCATTAAGAACCTTAGATTGCAAAATTGGATATATAAATTTTACAATATTTATCTTAACAAAGAAAAAATATGTTAATATACTAAAATAAAAACAAATAGGCATAAAATATTTTTTTTAATCATCCAATGTAGTGCCAATAAAATAATATACAATCATTAATGTGGGAAAACTAGGGCAAATGGACTTTTATCATTTTTTCCATTTTTTAACCCCATTTTTTAGAAAGATAGAAGTGATATAGTAAAATTTAAAAATACCTAAAAGTAAGGAAGTTTTATAATGATAGCTACAATAGACATAAAAAATAGTGTCACAGATAAAATACTATATTTTTTAAATAATCTAAAAGATGATGTAAAAATAGTTAAAGATAAAACTGTAAATAAAAAAAATGCTGATATAGAAGCAATCAGTAAAGACGATGAAGATTATAATCTTTATTTAAAAGCAAAAGAAGCAAGAAAAAATGGAGAAAAGAAATATCCTTTAGATTTGATAATAAGTGAATATATTTGATAATAGAAATCCAAGAAAGTGCAAAGAAATATTTGAAAAAAATAGATAAATCTTTCGCACTTAAAATACTACAAAGCATAAATACTTTAAAAGATTATCCAAATATATCGAATATTAAAAAACTTAAAGAATTTTACCCGCCTTTTAGATATAGAATAGAAAATTATAGAGTTTTATTTGATATTGAGAATGATACAATAATCGTTTTTAATATCAAGTATAGAAGCCAAGCTTATTAGTATGAAAGTGAGATATGCATCACACTTTGGGATTATACGATGAGTGAAGGACATAAATGAAATCAAGTCCTATTTTTCTACTTCTTATAGGAATACTTGCTTCGCTATTTTTTTCAGCAACATTTTTAATCAATAAAATTATTGCAAATGATGGAGGGCATTGGTTTTATTCTGCTAGTCTTAGATATTTTTATACTATATTCTTTTTAGCAATACTAATTATTTTAATCAAGGGCTGGAAATATTTTAAAAGTGTCATAGATGAATATTTGAGTCATATTAGGTTTTGGACAATATCTGGAACAATTGGCTTTGGGATATTTTATGCTATGATATGTTTTGCTGCGGATTATTCTCCTGCATGGATACTCGTTACAACTTGGCAACTAACTATTTTTGCATCAATTTTTGTATTAATGTTTTTTGGTAAAAAAGCTTCAAAAAGCACTTTATTTTGCACCGTTTTAGTTGTGATAGGGATTAGTGCTGTAAATTTATCGCATTTTGAAATCTATAATCCAAGTTCTCTTTTTTATTCTGTTTTACCAGTTTTGATTGCAGCATTTGCATTTCCTTTTGGTAATCAGATGGTTTGGGAAGAGAAGAAAAAAAGAAATGTTGCTATTTTAAATAATGCTTTTGCAAAAGTTTTTTTATTAACTTTAGGAAGCTCTCCTTTATGGATATTATTATTTATATTTATTGATGTAGGAACTCCTAGCGAAAATCAGCTTATAAATGTAGCTATGATTTCAATACTTTCTGGAATAATTGCTACATCACTATTTTTATATATAAGAAATAAAGCAAATACTATTTCAAAAATTATGATAGTAGATGCTACAATTTCTGCTGAAGTCCTATTTACCTTGATGATAGAAGTCCTATTTTTAAATGCCGTTTTCCCAAATATGATTGGTATTTTAGGAATAATATTAACAATTCTAGCTTTAATGCTTATGGTCTATTTAGATAAAGGTGAAATAAAAATAACCCCACAAAAAACTATGAATGATTTAGCTTAATACATATTAACTATAAGCAAAATTATATAAAATACAAAACTACCATATAAAAGGAAACAAATTGAGTAATAATTTTCAACAACAATTTAATAATAATATAAGTGATAGTGTTTCTATCACAGCTGTAGTAAGAAATGTATTTATCTCTATAATGATGATATTTTTTTTAACTGCTTGTGGCGGTGAAACAAGTAATGATGGGGATATGCCTGCAAATGCAAATACCAACACAGGTGAAGATGATGATACTAAAACTAATGAACTGCCTAAAACAGAATTTGAAATAATTAAACAAGATTTAGAGCTTTATGCTTTTTTTGGTAAAGAGTATAGCTTTCAGCCAAATTTTGGGTCATTAAGTAATGAAGATGGTGTATCTTATACGATACAAAATAAGCCTGTATGGGCTAGTTTTGATAAATCTACTGGGAGATTGTATGGTTTTCCAGAATTAGTAGGTGTTGTAGATAAGCAAAAGAAGATTTATGATAGAGTTGCATTTGATATAAGTATTATTGCTAGTAAAAATGGGAAAACAGTCTCTACGGAACTGTTTAATATAATCTCAACTAATGAAAACAAGAAAAATAAAAGTAAAATATTAGTTTTATCATCTAAATTTTCAAATTCTACATTTAAGCCATCACCGCAAGAATTTGTAGAAACTTATAAGAGATCAAGTCATGTTATTAGTGCTATATCTAAAGGGATACAGACTATGGATGCTACTATTTTAGACATAGATGATTTAGAAGTAACAAATAGTGATGCTAAGGCTTGGGGTGCTACCTCTTTATATTTAGAATTGGCATATAATCAAATAAAAAAAGATAGCAAGGCAATATGTGTTGTGAATGATGAGCTTATGGCACTAGCTACGAAGATATTAAATGATAAGATAAATAGCACTAGCGAAGAAGAAAGACTTAGTAGTGGTATGACTACCAAGGCTTTAGATTTTAGATTTGCATTAAGTGGAGATAGTAAAAATCCATGTAAGGATACATCTTCTGGTGAGATAATTGTATCTAAATTTAAAATACCTACCAATATTGATATAAACCAATATGATTTCTTAGCTCTACAAGTCTCTGATGAAACCCTAAATGTAAGAAGCTTTCAATCACTTACAAATCTATTCCCTATAAAACAAGGAGATAAGCAAATACCAGACAAAGTTCTTATGTTGATTTCGGTAAATAAAGATACTTTTATTTCTAAGATGCCGTTTTTAGAGTTTGATGGAAGTGATGTTGAGCAAGAGCTTCAAAATACTTATTATGGAAGCGAAGAAAAAACATTAAAAAAGCTAGATAGAACAATAGCGCATGAATTTATTCATGCACTTGGTGTAGCAACTCATGATAATGGGCTTACTTCTTATGTAAATAAAAATGAGATTATTGCTACATTAAAAACTGATCATATATCTTCTGGATTTGAGTATAGAAATAATTTTAGCATTCTAGGTGCAAGCGAATATGCACAAGGTATAGCATTAGCAACAAAAGAATATCTAGGATGGATAAACACAAATGATATTCACATAATCACAAAACAAAGCCTAAACAATCAAATAATTGATTTTAATTCAAAAAGTGGCAAAGTAGGAGCAAAAATACTTACTCCTAGTGGATGGCTATATGTAAGCTTTCATACTGGAACTGGATATGAGGCATCTATGAAACATCCAAAATTAATAAATAATACAAAAGGCTTATTAATAGAATTTACAGATTTAAAAGGAAAAAGCGGACTAACCACATCAGCACTCATTATCCCTACTAAAAACCATAAAGAACATGAATATGCATTAAAACAAGGTGAAACATTTTCATCATTTGGTGTAAGGATAGATAATGTTTTAATTGTAAATGGTAAATTATCTTTTGATGTTAGGTATGAGGATGGCTTGTAGGGGGGGGTTTTAAATATTTTATTATTTTTAATTAATAAAATTTAGGGTCAAGTGATGAAAATGCACTTTTCTTAAAATATATAAAGATATAAGCGACTATTGAGACGGTGGTAGCATAATAAAAGTGTATTTTCATTACTGATCCTATTTTCCTAAAACGAACTAATAGAAATCTCCACCCCTGATTTCACAATAGATTTATCACTAGTCAAAAGAGCCTTAATATATGATCCATTAATAATAAATTCTTCATCTATCAAACCACTAAATTTTTTTATATTATGACCTTTTTCATCAAAAAAACTAATAAAATCATAATTTGCCTCTGTTTTGCCTTTAACTTTTACTTTCAAAGAATTAGCATCATTAATTGATAGCACCTTGCTTTCATTCGTATCATTGAGATAAGCTCCTGTTATCCATTTCGTAGGATATGGATATAATGAGCTTATAGCCTTAATATCATCTGCTCTTAATGTTGCTTGATAAGTATTAGAATGATAAGGCTTACTATACATTATAGAGTTTCTATCATCAGAATGGTCAAGCCCTAATAAATGACCTATCTCATGAGTAATTAAGCCTTGTAATTCTATATCTCTTAATCTATGATAATACCTAGGATTAAGAGCAATAAACCCATCATATATGACTTTATCAAAATCCCATGATGAACTAGCACATCCTAAATATCTCCTACCACAGGCATTATTAAAATCATTTTTATTAAGATAAGCAATAGTAATAATCTCATCATTTGTATTAGTAGTAGGACTAGTAGATTCTCCTTGGTATTCAAACTTTATATCTCCGTATTTTGACCATGAAGACATTGCTTTTTTTATAATTCTTATAATATTTTGTTTATTATATTCACTAAACCCTTTATAATCCACAGAATTATAATACCATTTAACAACCCTATCAGCAAATCGTGGCTTTTTATCACCAGAATCAAAAGTAATATACCGAGATATAGTAGATTTTTTTGGAGTATAGCCACAAGTATCACTCATACTAGCATTTAGGTAATTAAAAAATAAAATGATTATAATAGCTAAGCGAGGCAATCTAACTTCAAAATGTATTGGCACAATACTTCCTTGTATTCGATATTTTATATGTTGAAATATCGGCACGATTAAAGATAAAATTAACTTTAACTTAAAAAAAATTATATAATGAGACCACTGCACAATAGAAAAAATTCCACATAAAGTCATATTTTCGCCTTATAGCAATTTTTATATAGAAGTTGGAAGCTAAAAAGATATATTTTGCTTTTATATTCTCTTTTTTTTAAGGGAACCTCTATTAATTCAAGTAATTTAGATAATG
>JAJVLF010000068.1 GCA_029255845.1 Campylobacterota bacterium
ATATCATCTACAGGGACATTTACTGTAGGTGGAACCACCACTGGAGGAGGGACATTTTCTCCAGGAACGACTTTTATTGTAGGCACATCTTCAGCTGGCACAGCTTCAGTATCATTATTAGAAGCTAATGTAAGTGGTGTGCCAGTAGGATTATTTGATTTAAGAGGGCGACCTTTTCCATCTCTAGTGAGTGATTTAAAATCAAATCCATCCCCCACATTAGACTTCCCAATATCAGGAGGAATAATAGAGGCATTCAATGAAAAAAATAAAAAAATAAACACAATAATGACAATGGAATACACATCAAACAACAAAGGCTTCTGGAAACTAACAGATTTAACAAAAAACATAGACACTCTATATGGAAACTCATATGATAGTGATGATGAATTTAATAATGATTATCAAGGAATATTTCACCTACATTCAAATAAAGCATATTGGGTAAATATAGATAAACTTAGCCCTACTGCCATTCAAAATAGACCAGCAGATTTACCAGATGCAATAAATATGGCAGACTCAAAAGTAACCCTACAATCATACACCCATTTCTCAAACACTTTTGACAAAGGAATATCAAAAACCCAAAACCACATAAACCATAGACTAAATATAAAATTCAAAGAAAAATTCATATCTACTACAGGAGAAGGAAAAGATTATTATAATGTAGTAGCAATAATAAAAGGACAAAGATATTATCTAAGAAGAAATGGAGCTTACTTTTCATTAGATATAAATGATAATAATATGCCTTTATTAGAAAAACTAACAAAAATAGTAAATAATCAAGAAGACAAAGAAAAAGATGAAGCAATTGTTTTAGAAATATATGATGGAACTGGATTAGCATATAAAGAAAAAACTAATGATGCTCACTTTAAAATAAAATACTTCAAACCATTAACACCCACATTTACTTGGAATAAAGATAATGATTTAATGATAGATGATTATAGTAAAGCTAATATAGATAAAAACATATCTTCATTAGAATTATATGCTAGAAGTGTAAGTGATATTAAAAGTGAGAGAGATAAAGCTTTATTAAGTGAGAATAATCTATCCAAGCAAGATGATAAGACAACAACACAAGATGATTTTCTAAAATGGAATTATAATGAAGATGAAAATCTTCATGGAGGTCTTACTACTATAAGAGCAATAATAAAACAAAAAGATGAAACAAAAGAAGTAAGCTTTTATTCTGATATAAAAGCTTTTCTATATGCTCCATTAAAAAGAGGACATAAACTAGAATCAAATACAACTGATAGAATAGATGTTAAACCTTATTCTTATAAGAGCAATAAAGAATTATCAAAAGATAATGGAGTTCAATTAACATATATAAATGAAAACAAAGGTATTAGAAAAATATCTTTAGCTTATTATCCACAAGGCAAAGAAGGAGTTAAATCATTACAAGGAACAAGCTTTGGAGGAAGTAAAACTATGTTTTTAAGAGTTAATACAGGAGCTACCAATCAAGACTCAATAGCTAGTATAAAATACATACCTGAATATATAGGTAAGTTATTTTATATATATTTTGATAATAAACTATATCAAGGAAGATTTGCTAATGATGATAGATATTCTAATGATGGTAATTCTTATAATTTAGAAAGTGAAACTATTAGCATAGATACTTTTGCTAATGGGACTGCTTCTCAAGCTGATGGTAGTGGGGGTAGGTTTGTTGATGGGGGTGGGCAGGGGATTTAGTTTGTTTGATGAATTAAAGAATGCGGAGGACAGAGGACGGAATGCTAAATGTAGAGATAGGGCATTTAATATTTTTTAGCTACTTTTAGCATTTTTTGGAAATCATTGTTAAATTGTTTTATTAATTTTTTATCTTCATTTACATATAGGGTTTCATAGCTTGCATTAAATGCGGAGTATGAATAGTTGGCTGAGCCAAAGAATAGTTTTTTATTGTCTATTATTATATATTTAGAGTGCATTTTCCCATACCATTTTCTTGCTTTTTTTGTTTTTTTCTTTTTTCCTCTAAGAGTATATATGTTTATATTTTTGTATTTTGCTAGATATTTTAATTTTGATTTTGATTTTAAGGCACCAGAATCAAAGATTATATTGATATTTATATTTTTTTTGGCTGCTTTTTTTAAAGCTTTGGCTATTTTTTTATTTGTAAAACTATAAATTGCTATATTTATATTGTTTTTTGCTTTTGAGATTGAGGCTGTTATATCTTTTAAGGCAATATTTCCATCATCTGGCATAAAATACATTGTGTTGGCTGATAGGTTTATGGAAATTAATAAAAGTAAAAATAATCTTGATGTGAAATTTAGCATAATATAAAAAGCCTTTTTGTCGATTTTTGTTATGGTATAATACACAATATATATATAAAAGGCAACCAACTATGAATATACTTCTTTTTAATGATAATAAAGTAATCTACAAATATGCTTCTGCTGTTTGTCATAAAATAAATGCTAACATGATTGAATGCTTGAACTTAATAGGGATACAGATAGATGAGTATGATGTTGCTTTATTAGATGATGATATTTATAGCGAGGCATTAGTGTCTGAATTAAGAGAAAACCCAAATCTTCGTATAGGTGTTTTTTTACATAAAGATGCAGAAGTTCCTCTTGATGTAGATTTTCATGTCCAAAAGCCTTTTTTGCCTGCTACTTTAATGAATGTTTTAGTTGATCGCGAAGAAAGAGAGCCTGCAAGAGAAGTAGATAAAAATATTGGAAATAGAGAATTATTTGAAGATGATTCTAATAATAGGCCAATAGAAAAAAGTGAATATGAAGACGATATAAAAGAAGATGAAACACAGGAGTATTCTAAGGAAGAAGTAGTTCAAGAAATAGTAGATGAAGAAGTTGCTGAAAAAGAAACTGAATATGAAGTAATGGACGATATTTCGGATGCGATAAACAATGATGATGAAGATTTATTTGTAGAAGATAATATGGATATACATCAAGAAGAAAATATTGAAAGTAGTGCAGATACGAAAGACATAATTGATAATGAAAACTATTCTTTAGAAGATAATTCTCAAGATGATGCACTAGATGATGTACTAGATGATGTACTAGATGAAACTGCAAAAATAGATACAGATTCACCTTTAGATGATAGTGGAATATTAGATGATGAAAGCGATACCATAAATGAGAATATAAGCTTTACTGACGAAGAAAATGTTTTAGATAATGAAAACATAGATGCTTCTTTAGGAGAAAATCCTCAAATCGAAGAAGAATTAGATATTTCTTTGGAAGATAAAGATGATTTAATGAGTGAAAATATAGATATGGATCCTACTCAAGAGCAAAGCACCTTGGATAATGAAATAGAAAAACAAGTGCCTAAAGATGAAGAAGATATAGCAAGTGAAGATTTAGAACTTGATAATAAAATAGAAGAAGATATTGTAAGCGATAAAATCACAGAAGAAGCACCTGAAAATATTGATTTAGAGGAAGACTTAGATATATCTTTAGGTGATGAAGACATGAAACTTGACAAAGATACAGAAGAAGCATTGGGCAATATTGATTTAAATGAAGATTTAGATATGTCTTTAGATGATGAAGATATGAAAGAAGATATTTTAAGTGATGAAAGCATAGAAGAAAATTTAGATTCTTCATTAGCAGAAAAAGAAGATATAGTCAAAGAAACTATGGATCTAAAAGAAGAAGAAGTAGTCAATATAGAGAGTGATGTATTGGAAGATAATGAAAATATAGACGAAGAAATGGATTTTGATGAAAACATAGAAGAAGATAATTTAAGCGATGAAGTTGTAGAGGAAAACTTGAATGCTTCTTTAGAAGATAAGGAAGACTTAATCATTAAAGAAGATATAGCAAATGAGCCTACAAATGTAGAAAAAGAAGTAGAAAATATAGATGATAGCTATGATCAAGAAAATAGACAATTATTAAAAAAAGATCAAGTAAATGAAATTAAAGATTTATTAGAAGAGTCTGATACGGAAGTAAATAATTCTTCTAAAGCACAATTAAATTTAAGCTTTGAGCATATAGATTATATATTAAATAATTATGATATTAATTTAACAATATCTTTTAAAAGAAAAAGCAATGAATAATCCACTAGTAATTCTATCAGGACCAAGTGGAGCAGGTAAAAGCACTTTATGTAAAAAGATTTTTGAAAAAATAGATAATTATTATTTTTCAATATCTACTACTACTAGATTGCCAAGAGATGGTGAAGAAGATGGCAAAGATTATTATTTTACCACGAAAGAAAAATTTAAACAAAGCATAAAAGATGAAGAATTTTTAGAATGGGCAGAAGTTCATGGTAATTATTATGGGACATCTAAAATTCATATAAATAAATCTCTTAAAAAAAATCAATTAACTATCCTAGATATAGATGTCCAAGGTCAAGAGAATATAAAGAGAAATACTAAAAATATAGTTAGTATATTTATAAGCACATCTAATTTATCCACATTAAGAAATAGACTCACATCAAGAAAAACAGATACAAAAGAGCAAATAGATAAAAGATTAAATAATGCTACTAGTGAAATAGAAAAAATAGGAAATTATGATTTTTTTATTATAAATGATGATTTAGATGTGGCATTTGAAGAGTTTTATCATATAATAAAATCTTGCAAAAATACGATATCTCCTGATTTGGATATTAAAGTTTTTGCTGATAATTGGAAAAAATAAGGATTTATAATTAAAGACACGATTAAAGATATAAGTAATGAAAAAGTAGCTTTATTTATAGATTGTGAAAATGTAAGCTCTCAATATATAGATGATATTATTGGAGAACTAGCAACCTGTGGTGAAGTGAATACAAGAAAGGCTTATGGGAATTGGGAAAGTAATAGTCTAAAAAAATGGAAAGAAGTTAGATTTGAGTATGGATTAGAATCAGTCCATCAGCCTCCTTTTGCTAGTGGCAAAAATGCTACAGACATTAAGATGACTGTTGATATTATGAATATAGTTAATGGAAATCATAATATAAATTATATAGCAATAGCTACAAGTGATAGCGATTTTACTCCCCTAATAAGTGAAATAAAATCAAATGGCATTCAAGTAATAGGGTTTGGAGAGCCAAAAACACATGAAATGCTTCGTGTAACTTGCTCTAATTTTTTTGAATTAAAAAAAGTAACAAAATCAAGCAATAGTCTGCAAGATAACAAGCTTTTAATAGGGTTACTAAAAGATGCTATATATCATTGTGGCGATGATGATGGTATCGCTCATGTCTCTCAAGTGGGTATATTTCTAAAAAATAAAAATGCCCAACAAGCAAAAAATTTTGGTAGATATAAAAGCTGGGGAGAAATATTTAAAAAATTAAGCTCAATTTTTGAAATATCTTATTCTGATGATAGAAAAAGCTCAATGACTGTCGGATTAAAGTAATAATACAGGGAATTTATAAAAATAATCACTTTTAATTTAATAAATATAATATTGCCCGATATTATATTGACTCTCAAATGAACGGAGTCAGAAATGGGCAAAGGATTGTTGTAGAACAAACTCATCAATAAAACTAAATTATTTTGGATTTTACATCCCCCCCCTTTGTGTAAAATTCTCAATAAGCCCTTTGCTAAGTCTTCGGACTTGGCAAAAACTTAAGGGAACCTCTATTAATTATAAATTCCCTATCTCTTTTATTATATCATTCGGATTTAATGCATAGCTATTTTTTAGGACATTTTTACCTGCTATAGAGTGAGCTAGAGAGGCATTTATAGTGCTTTGAATGGTAGAGTATCCTTGTGATAATAGAGATACTATTAATCCAGATAAAACATCTCCACTTCCTGCTTTACTTAGCTTAGAGCTTCCTTGATTATTTATATATATTTTATCTTTATATGAGATAATGCTATTTGCTCCTTTTAAAAGCATACAAATATTAGGATATTTTTGCATAAACTTTTCAGTCCATAAAAATCTATTTTCTTGTAATGTGCTTATATCTATATCAGCTATATTTGTTATTTTCAGTAGAGATACAAATTCCTTAGGATGCGGTGTTAAAACTATATTATCTCTATTTAAAAACTTTAAAATATCTTTTTCATAAAACATATCAGCATCAATAACTAAAGGTTTGTTTATTTTTAAAACTATATCAATATAATCTCTTTTATATTTACCTAAGCCCATACCAAAAACGATAGCAGTTATATTTTTTGGTATTTCATCTTTATACATAATGCTTTCATCATATTTTAAAATATCTTTATTTTTTAAAATACTCACAGCTCCAGAGCCAAAAGATAAGGAAGCTTTAGAGGCTAATAGCCCAGCACCAAAAAGCTCTCCTGAAAGAACCATGCTATGACCATAGCTATATTTATGTGTATCTTGTGTTTGTCTATTAGGCAATAATAAATCATCTTTTTCTAGTAAAAAAATATTGCTTGTGTTTGCATATGCTTTATTACTAATGCCTAAATCAGCGACTTGCAATTTACCTATGTAATCTTTTGCTTTATCGCTAAATAAACTTAATTTCAAGGCACCCATAGTAATGGTAGTATCTGCTCTAAAAACTTCATCGCTAGTATTTCCATCACTATCAATGCCACTAGGAATATCACAAGCTATTTTATAGGCATTTATATGATTTAGTTTTTTGAGTAATTCTATATCTTTATTAAGCTTTCCTTTAAGTCCAGAACCATACAAACAATCTACAATAATATCAGCATTTTTAATATCAAGAGCAACGATAAGCCCTAAAGCCTCAGCTCTTTTTAATTGCAATAAAGATATTTCACTCTCAAGATTATGTGCTAGAAAAAGTCTCACATCATAATCTAAATAAAGCATTCTAGCTAAAGCTATGCCATCAGCTCCATTATCTCCTTTGCCACAAACGATAAGTATTGTTTCTTTTTTGCCATTATAATTATCTATATGTTGCTTAATAGAGCTACTAGCATACTCCATTAAAATTTCTTTACTTAAATGATAATTCTTGTAGCAATTCTCATCAAGTGAGCCAACTTCTTTAAAAACTAATTTCATAATATTCCTTATTTATACAACTATGAGTTTATTGTATCTAATAATGCTTAATAGATTTTAAATTGTTGTATAGGAATAATATTTGCTTAAAGTGAGATTAGTTTAAAATAAAGGTTTATATTGAAGATTATATTAATCTATATATTTATGTTAATAAATTTATTTTCCGTCAAAATAGAAGAAGTTTCTAATTTTGTAGGAATAAGAGATAATCAATTAATAGGATATGGAATAGTAGTGGGCTTAAGTGATACAGGAGATAGTGGGTCTGATATGACTAAAAAATCTTTATCTAATATTCTTGCTATGTCTAATGTTAAAATTGATGCAAATAAACTTTCTTCTGGAAATATAGCTAGTGTTATTATTACAGCTACATTACCTGCTTTTGCAAGACAAGGGGATAAGCTTGATATTACAATATCTTCTATTGGAGATTCATCATCTCTAAAAGGAGGGACTTTACTTCTTACTCCTCTAAAAGGAGTTGATAAACACATATATGCTTTAGCACAAGGGGCTATAAATATCCCTACTGGAAAAGAGGGAGAAAAGAATCACTTGACCACAGGTGGTATTCTTGGTGGGGCAATCGTGGAAAAAGAAATTGGAAATAGATTATCTTCTAAAAAAACAATTAATATTTCTTTGAAAAAAGGTAGTTTTGCTAATGCTATGAATATAGAAAAAGCTATCAATGCGAAGTTCGGGGAAATAATAGCAATCGCAAAGGATTCTAAGACGATTTCTGTGAAAAGATATAAAGAATATGGAATGATAGAGTTTTTATCTATATTAGAAAAAATAGATGTTAAATATGTCAAAAAAGAGAAAATAATTATTGATGAAAAGACTGGCACAATTATTGCTGGGATAGAGGTAAAGGTCGATCCTGTAATGATTACACATGGAGATTTGATAGTAAAAATTTCTCCTCAAGTAATCCCTGTATCTGTTAAAGAAGATATCGGTGGTGGTATGGTAGTAAATAAAGAAAATGGAACCATACATACAGAAAAGAGGAGACCTTCCATAGCAAATATTGCAAGAGCATTGCAAAAGATGGGAGCTACACCAAAAGATATAGTTTCTATCGTGATAGCTATGAAAAAAGCTGGTGCGATTTCCGTGGATATAGAAATATTATGAAAATTGATAATTCTGTTAATTTACTTGGATTAGATAAAGTAAATATTCCAAAGAAAAGCAATAATGATGCAGAGCTAAAAAAAGCTACTGACAAATTTGAAGCAATTTTTGTCAAGCAATTTTTAGATTTAACTCTAAAGCCAGAATATGGAACAATGCCTAAAGGTGTTGGTAGTGATATCCATACATCTATGTATACTAGGGCAGTTTCTGAGAGCCTTAGTGGAGTTTTTGGCATTAGTGAGATGTTGTTTAAGCATTTAAAAGATGGTAATTAGATAAAATATGAATCTCATTCTAAGATTAAACTAAAGTTATTTTTTTTTGGTCGATATTAGAATGTCATCATATCAATATAAAAGGGGGAAATGATGATGAGTCCTATAACAAATAGTTCTGCTAGTTATAAGCCTGATACTTACCTTAACTCTACTGAGAGAAAAAATGCGAAATCTACACCAGTAGAGGAGCTCAAAACACAGGAGAAGTCAAAGGTGGAAAATATCAAGGAACAAATAGCTAACGGCACTTATAAGTTGCAAAGTAGTTCTGTCTTAGCCGAAAAAGTATATAAAGGCATATTTTAGATGAGTTTGTGTAAACATGCTTAATACTCAAATAAGGCAGGGAATAGAGACTATTGTCATGATAGTTTCTATTACTCGCGAAGAAATTAATCAAATGAAACAAGCTAATAGTAAAATGCTTTTTGCTAATACAGTTAAAAAAAATAATCTAATCAATACTTTTTATACAAGAAAAATAGCAATAGATAATCAAATATCTAATATCAAAAAAGATAATCCTGATATGGATATGAAAGACTGCTTAAGTGAAGAAGAAATCAATTTATTCACTAAATTAGAAGAAAACTTAACAGAACTTAAAGAAATTAATAGAGTTTATAAAAAAATAGTCTCAGGAATAAGTGAGTTTTATTTAAGTATGCTTGAAAAATTATTACCAAATCAAATGAATGGATACCATAACACTACATCTCTGCAAACTACTTTTAATGTGAGTATATAAAGCTACTTCATAATGCAATTTTTGTGTTATGAAGTGTTTTTATGATAAGGGGAACCTCTATTAATTCAAATAATTTAGATAATGTTAGATTTTAGTCTTAGAGTGATTTTTATAAAATACGGTGTAGCCGTAGCTACATATATTTTATAAAAATTGCTATAAGGCTAAAATATAATATTAGCTATTTATTTTGAATTAATAGAGGTTCCCTAAGGATATCATAATAATAAATAATGAATAATTTTTTGATTATTCATTGTACCTAAATAAGGAAATTAAGGTTTATTTATGCCAACTACTAGTTCTTTTTCTGGTCTAAATATAGCAAGAGGCGGGCTTAATGCTTCTCAGGTTATGGTGGATGTAGCTTCTAAGAATATTGCTAATGCTGAAGATTCACATTATACTAGACAAAGGGCGGTTTCTGCTTCTATTCCTTATAGAACTTCTCAAAATAAATGGCATTTTGAAATATCTGGTGGTGTTAAAAATGTAGATATAGAGAGAATCCATGATCAATTTGTATTTGATAGGCATAGAAAATCCTTAACCTCACAAGAAGAAGCTGGTTTCTTAAAAGATAAACTAAAACATATTTCTAATTATTTTCCGGAGGTAGATGGTTTTGGGATATCTAATGAATTAGATAATTATTTTAGTGCATGGTCAAATTTAATAACAAACCCTAGTGAATCAGCAAATAAAGTTGTTTTAGCTGCTTCAGCAGATAGGTTAGCAGAAACAATAAAATTTCTAAGAAGAAATATTAAAGATTTCCAATCAAGTATGGATAAAGAGATTGAAGTATATGCGAATGAAATTAATGAAATGACTAAAGAAATAGCTCATATAAATTCAGAAATATTCAGAGCAGCAGAAAAGCAAGAGCAAGTTAATAGCATAACTCCAGTTAATGAGCTTAGAGATAGAAGGGATGAGTTGGAATTAGCAATAGCTAAGCTAGTTAATATAGAAGTAGATAGAGGGGTTTTTGAATCTAATAGTGCATCTACTGAATCTATAACAGAGACAGGAGCAGATTATGTGCTTAGTGTGAGTGGATTTACTTTAGTTGATGGCACAAGACATGATAAAATTGCTGCTAGAAGTAGCTCTTCTACTGATAGCTTTGTTGATTTAAAATATATAAGATCAGATCATAGAGAGTTTAATATGAATAAGGCTATAAGTTCTGGTAAGATAGGAGCTATATTTGATCTTAGGGGAACTGTTTTAAATAATAAAAAAGATGGATTTGAAGATGGAATAATCCAAAGCTATTTAGATGATTTAGACTCTTTTGCTAAAACTATAATTGAAAAAACAAACTCTATTTATTCTGGAACCAGAGCAGATAAGCTGAGATCTAATAAGCCTGTATTTAATGATATACAAAGAACAATAGTGCAAAAAGTTAGAGAAATAAATGAGGGAAGTTTTTTTATACAGACATTTGATCTCAATGAAAAACTAATAGGAAGAAAAGAGATATTTATTGATGCACAAACAAGCATAAAAGATGTCATGGATCAAATAAATTCAAATAGTGATGACAATAATGACTCAGCACCAAGCAATGATGTGGATGATTTATTTGTAGCTAAAATAATAGATGATGCTTTTTATATAGAGTCAAAAGGAGTTTCTGGGAGATATAAAATATCAATTAATGATAATGGAACCAATTTCGCTGGTGCTTTAGGTTTAAATAGATTTTTCGATGGAAATGATGCAAGAAATATACAACTCTCTCTCCCATTACAAACTAACCCAGAAATAATAAGTCCGTATTATCATAATGAAAATGGAAAAGAATTAATAGCAAATAAAATGTCTCAGTTAAAATATGAACATATAGACTTTGAGACAAGAGAAGGTAATGTTAAGACAACTTTAGGAGATTTTTTAACAAGAATGATAACTCAAGTATCATCAGATGGAGCTATCGCAATAGATGATTTTGAAACAAAAGACACAGTAGCAAGACAAATAAAAGCAGAGTTTCAGGCAATAGGAAAAGTTTCAGTAGATGAAGAGCTAATAGATTTAATAAGATTTCAAGCAGGATATTCAGCAAATGCGAAAGTAATTAGCACGATAGATGAAATGCTTGATACTGTTTTGGGTCTTAAAAGATAGATAACGGATAACGGAGTGCAAAATACAGAATACGGAGTGAAGCAATTAAAGTAGCTAGGTTTTCCGTAATCCGTATGTAATCTGTCATTAAGTTACAGTAAATTGTCCCATCATTCCCATATCTTCATGTTCTAATATGTGGCAATGATACATATATGGATTATTATTATCTGCTTTATAGTTAAAGAGACCAATGCAAATTAGAACCACCTAATCTAGGGGGATACAAGACATCATAAAGCAATTATTTTGTTAAAAACATAGCTTTTGCTATGATTTGAACAAAATAATCACTTTCT
>JAJVLF010000069.1 GCA_029255845.1 Campylobacterota bacterium
ATCGCACCATTCTTCTAAAAACCGTATTAACCATTGCACTTGTGTTTTATTCTTTTTTTTGCCATATCTCATAAGATACCAGATATTAAAAAATCTTTCTTTTAGCATATATATTTTATTTTTTTTATCTATATTTTTTGATAGCACTAAATCATTTTTTTCTAAGACTTTTAATAAAGAAGATACACTTTTTGTGTCATAGCCTCTTTTTTTTAAGCCTTGAACTATTTCTTTGGATGTCATACCATCCCAATTTAAGGCTATAGTATCCATAATGGCTTGTTGTTTAGTCGCTAAATCATCCATACGGTGCTTGTATAGAGGAGTTACTTTATCTAAGATTAGCTCTAAATCTTCAAATATATTTGCACTATCATCTGAAAATATCTCAAATAAAAGCACCATAGTTCTTGGTATGCCACTTGTAAGCCTTCTTATGGTTTCAATTCTACTGCTTTGATTTTTGAGTATATTTGATATATCTTTATTTGCTGTTTTAGCTAATTGCATAAGTAGAATATTTGTTTCTTCTTTGTTAAGACCTTTTAATCTCATAATATCAAAAAACTCAAAAAATGCTTTATCATGCTTATAGGTATGCTCTAATGCTCTTGATGATGAAGCTATAAGCTGTATATAATTAGAAGTATGAAATATATCTCTTAGTCTTTTTTCTTCTATGTCAGATAATTTATCCAAAATATCTCCAAAATTATCTAGCAATAAAACTAATCTTTTTTTATTTTTAATTAAATATTTCTCGAAAATATAAAAACATTCCTTAATATAGTCATCATCTTCACTCATTTTATCAAGCTCATCGCTAAGGCTCTCAAACCCATCCACCTCTTCTAAAGCCTCTGCACTACTTTCCCAAATCCTACATAAATCAAATATATTATATTGCTCCTCGCTAAATTGCACAGCTATTAGATTATCTAAGTTGTTATTATTTTCAATCTCATATCTTATTCTTAAAAGTAAAGAAGTTTTCCCTGTGCCTCTTTGTCCTTCTATGAGAAAATGCTGTGGGGAATTTTTTAAATCATCACATTTAAGCTCATTAGATATTTTTTTAAATTCTTTTTTTCTTATCACAAAACCCTCAATCAACTCTTCATAGTTTTGATTTGCTGGATTATAGATATGCGATATTTGATTAGATAGCGACATTTATATACCACCATTCTTTTAAAAGAATTGAATTAAAGCCATATTTTTTATTATCTTCACTTATATAGCCATCGTGTTCTAGGACATCTAGGATATATTTATGCTCTTTGACTTTATGTTTCACACCTAAATCATTAAAAATAGAGTATTCAATAAAGTCATTTTTTGCAATATAATTTAAAACCTCAATCACAAAAGTATAATCATCATTTTTAAATGCTTTTTTTAATCTACTTTTCCAATTTTCAAAATAATCAGAATGATTTGAGCTTGATTTAACAATCTCTTGAAATACATCATCAACGATACTAGCACTTATTACTTCTTTTGTATTATCATAATGCTCATATATCTCACTTAGTATTATTTGCATATAATAAGGTATTTTCCAAGTTATTTTTTTAAGTATGTATTTTATTGTTTCATCATCAATATTAAAGCTTCTATCATATTCTTGAAAACCTAAAATAAGTCTTTGAAGTAACTCTTTAGCTTCATCAAATGTAAGTGGTGGGATTTTTATATTTATAATATCATTTATTAAGTCAAGCCTATCTATTTTCTTTACCACATTACTAAGACCCGTTGAGCCTGTATATGCAAATTGTAAATTTTTATCACTAAAATTTATTCTTAAATCTCTATTTTTTTGTAAAAATTTTATAGCTAAAGATTTATCTTTATTTACTATATTATTCAATGCATCAGGAAATTCATCAATAAAAATAATAATCTTTTTATTTATTGTGAGACTATTTATTAGTTCTAGTAATTCTTGATAATAGTCTATATTTTCTTTTGGATTTATTGTTATATTGCCTTGTAGAGAAACACCCGATACTTTACTAATATATGCCCTTGTTGTTGCCTTTGCTCGTTCAATATAACCCTCAATACCATTAAATATTTCTTTATCATTTATTAGCTGATTATATAGATTTTTAAAAAACTCCTCACTTGTATCTATGCTTTGAACAATCATATATTTTATAATTTGATTTTCTTTTGGATTATTTGTAATATACTTTGCGATAGTGCTTTTACCTATTCTCCTAGGAGCTGATAAAAGTAAATGTTCTTTATTTTCTAATTCTATAAAAATTTTATTTACTATTTTATCTCTTTGAAAATATCTATCGCTATCATTTGCTACTTTCCCTTTTGCACTTTTAAGAGCTGTTAGTTTTTTCATATTATTCCTTGACTAATTATTATTTGTCATTATATCTAACAAATGATAGTTTGTCAATAATTTTGACAAATAATAATTAGTCAAAATAAAAATGAAGTGGTGAAAATAAACTTTTCGTATAATTTTAGGAAGGGCATATAGGGTTTCCCACCTCAAAGAGGTGAGAGGAGGATATTACTACTAGTGACCTTTTCTCATAATAGATAATATTTTAAAACAAATTACTATAAGTCTAAAAACTTGCAAAAATGGATTACTTATCATCCATAAAAGCTTTTTAGTTAAGACGAATTTTTTCTTTTCACTCAAATTGATTCCTTTTTATTTTTATTTTTTATTCTGGTATTAATTCCCAGCCAATTCCCATCTTAGCTTTATGTAAAAAGATATGATGTAAAGAATGCTTAATCCAATGCCCTGATAAGCCTAATTCAGCAAATGTGTGGTCTAAATCTCTTCCCGTTTCTGGGTATTTTTCAAAATCATGGACGATAGGGTGTAATCCCATAGAAATAGCTGTTCCTTTGAAAAGACCGCATCCAGTAGAGGCTGCACAAGCTGCACCCATATTTGCCATACTTGCTTCTCCTAAGACTGTGTTTTCTTCGCCTTTTAAAATCATATCACAGATACTTCTTGCTACTACTTTTCCTATTGTCGCTGAAGGCATTCCTGTTCTTGGAGGGCTTGGAGTTATTGGGGTTCCGTTTTTAGATTTTCTTGGTTTAGAAATAGGATGAGGCGGAGCAAAAGCAATTCCTGCTGCAAAGATATTCTTATAAGTAGGGTTTTGATAAGTTTTTGGCCAATCACTTGCTTTCCAGTTTTCATAATCACCAGCATCGTATTTTGCATCCACTTTCAAAAAAGCATTAGGAGCGAATATATCATTTGTCATATCTTCACCCGCTTTATTAACAGCAGTAAGCCCAACACCAGCAAATGGAGGAATAAGCATAGCTAAATCAAATTCGCTCTCACCCATAGTCCCATCTAATGACTCATAAGAAACTTTACCTTTTTCTACTTTATTAACATGAGCTCCTAATATATAAGCAACATTTCTTTGGTCATACAAAGCACCAGCGAATGATTCAGAATTTAAAATTTCTCCCTCATATTTCATATCTATCCCACCAACACCAAAATCTCCGATAGTTGGCTCATTAGAAATATATGTCATATCTGCCATATCTCGAACACCAGCTTCTGTGATTGTCTGTTCTACATTAAATAAATACTCAAAAGCAGCACCTTGGCAAGTACACATTCCATGTCCTGTGCCTATTAAAAACTTTTGTCTTTCGCCATTTTTCATCTTATCAATACATTTTTGTAATTCACTAGCAGCATGCAATGCATGATCCACGGTGCAAACAGAAACAGTATGCTCACCTAAAGTAGTGCCTTCGCCTAAGCCTTCAGTAGCTCCAAAGTTAAGCTTTGGTCCTGTAGCATTTAGCAAATAATCATATTTAAGCTCTTCAGTTTTACCTGCATTATCATCTGTATATTCGATAACAACAAAAGGCTTAGTGCTTCCTTTTTTCCCATCAGGATGTATAGCAACACCTTTAGCTTGTTTATGAGTAACACCTACTTTTTTATAAACAGGAGCTAAATCAAATGTAACTTCCTCTTTATTCATTTTACCAACACCAACCCATATATTAGATGGAATCCAGTTCCATTTTTGGTTTGGAGAAACCACAATAACTTCATGATCTTTGCCTAACCACTTAGCAGCAAAGCTAGCAGCAGTATGACCAGCAATACCAGCTCCTAAAATAACAAATTTTGCCAATTTTAATCCTTTTATTTAATTTTAATTTAGATAGTATTTTACTTTATATATCTTAAGTTTTATATGAAAATTATTTTATTTATTTATTTTAAAAAATTAGACTTCTTGCAAAACCTATCAAATTGGATATATGAATTATAGTGCATTAATTTGTGAAAATAAAAACTAAGTAATAGCCGTAGCTATTGCGAAGGTTTTATTTTTGCAAAGTGATGTGCTATAATTTATGTAGCCTGTTGATGGGTTTTGCAAGAAGTCTAATTCATTACATTTGTTTCATTTGTTTCATTTTTCTCCTACTAAACACATTATGTTTTTTATGAGAAATAAACACAATTAATACAACCCCTATAATGGCTGCTAGTATTGAAGCTATAAATATGGCTAGTTTTACAGCATCTATTATATTTGTATCCACAAAAGCTAAATTACTAATAAAAATAGACATAGTAAATCCTATGCCACCTAGAAATCCTATAGCCAACATTTCTGACCATGGAAGATCACTTGGTTTTTTGGCTATATTTAATTTCACAGCAAGATAGCTTAATAAAAATATACCTAAAGGTTTTCCTACAAGCAATCCTAATAAAACACCTGTAAATATCAATATATGCTCAGATACATTTGCAAAATTAATTATAATTCCTGCATTAGCTAAAGCAAATAGTGGCATTATGATATAAGTAGAGAAACCACTAAAATTATGTTCTATTTTTACTAAAGGGTTTTGAACTTGCCCATAATGCTCTTCTAAATCTTCTAAATCTTCTATTTGGTAGTTGTTTAAAACAGGTTCTTTGTCTATATGGGCTTCAAAGTCTTCTATTAATTGTTTAGTATCGTATATAAATTTTTTTTCATTCATTTTTGATTTTATAGGTATAGCAAAAGCCAAAAGAACACCTGTTAAGGTTGCATGAACTCCTAGATTATGAATATAAATCCAAAGAAAAAGACCTAATACCAAATAAGGCCAAAGAATATGAACATTTTTATAATTTAAAAACCATATAATTCCATAAATGATGACAATATGAGTAAGATAAAAAATATGTAAATCATTTGTATAAACCAATGCTACTATAAGTATAGCTCCTAAATCATCCGCAATAGCGATGGCTATTAAAATCAATTTTAATATAGGGCTAACTCTTCTACCTAAAAGCATTAAAATACCAAGAGCAAATGCAATATCAGTTGCCATAGGTATCCCAAAACCAGATGGATTATCAGGATTAAAAAAAAGATAAATAGAAGCAGGAGCTATCATACCTCCAATAGCTGCTATAATAGGGAAAAGTGCTTTTTCTAAGCTCGAAAGCTCCCCTATTACCATTTCTCTTTTAATCTCAAGCCCTACTACCAAAAAGAAAAAAGTCATTAAGGCATCATTAATCCACATTCTTAGACTCATAGAAATAATATTATCACCAATAGATATTCCAAGAGGCATATTCCATAAGTCATAATACATACCACTAAAAGAAGAATTGGCAATAGTTACAGCAAATATAGCAGATAAAAATAATAATATCCCACCAAAAGACTCATTCTTTATAAAACTATTTAAAGCATGTAATCTATCTGATATATCGTTGTTTGTGGTCATACATTATCTTTATATGAATTTAAAAAATCTTCTATTAATAAATCCACATTTTCTAGTCCTACAGATATTCTAACTAGCCCATCTGTAACTCCTAAAAATGCTTTTGCTTTATCGTCTAAATCATTATATATAGTGCTACCCATATGTAAAGCTAGGGTTCTACTATCTCCTATATTTGGAGTGATTACTACGGTTTTTAAGCCATCTATAAAATTAAATGCTTTGGCTCTATCTCCACAATCTATAGTTAATAAACATCCACATCCATTAGCTAGATATTTTTTATATGCTTTATCATCATTTAAGCTAGGATGATTAACATTTACACCTCCATTTCGCAAGGCTTTAGCTAGTTTTAAGACATTATCATTTATTTTTTGAATTCTTAAAGGCATAGTTTCTAAACCTAATATGCTTAAATAACTAGCAAAGGCATTCGCACTTACTCCTAAATCTCTTAGCACTCTTTTTTTAGAGTTCATAGTTAATGCATTAGCACCTACTTTTTTAATAAAAGGTGCTAAAAAGGAGAATTTATCATCATAAAATTTATCATCATCTTTTAGCCCTCTAAATACCGCCATCCCACCTAAAGCAGAAGCATTTCCTGTGATTACTTTAGTAGTAGAATGGACAACTATATCAGCTCCTAAAGGGATTGGTTTGAAAGTCATAGGAGTTAATGTATTATCTACTATAAAAGCTAGTTTATGTTTATTAGCCATATCTGCTAAAAAATCAAAATCAGGAATTTCTAAAGCGGGATTAGATATGCTTTCACAAAAAATAATCTTTGTGTTTTTATTGATATATTTTTCTATTGATTGTTCATCTTTAGTAGGAATAAAATGAGTTTTCACACCAAATCTATCAAGAAACTCACCAAATAATGTCCAAGTTCCTCCAAAAAGACCACCAATAGAAATAATCTCATCTCCTGCTTTAGTCAAGCTCATCACAGCTAAAGCAATAGCTCCCATACCTGTAGAGGTGGCTACTGCTCCACTTCCTTGCTCTATTTTAGCTACTATATTTTCAAATTTTGTATTAGTAGGGTTTCCCATTCTAGCATAAAAAGGCTGAATTTTTTTACCAGAAAATACATCATTTGCATTTTGAGAAGAAGTAAATGAATAAGAAGCAGAGTTCGTAATGGGGGTCGAAACCGCCCCATTATTTGCATTTAGTATAGATAAAACTTCCTGAGAATATTCTTCCATAACTTACGGCTTTATATAAAGCCCAAGTATTTGATACTGAACATACCATATAGATATTGATACAATATACCCAACCAAAATCATCCAAGCATACTTAAAGTGAGCAGTAAAAGTATAAATACCTTTCATTTTACCCATTACCCCGACACCAGCAGCAGAACCAAAAGAAATTAAACTTCCCCCGATACCTGCTGTAAGAGTGACTAACATCCATTGATCTAATGGCATTGTAGGATTTGCTTTTAAAATAGCACTCATTACAGGAACATTATCAACAATAGCTGAAAGGAAACCAACTAAAATATTTGAGCTAGTCGCACCTATGACTTCATATCCACTAGCAATTAATGCTAAATAACCTAAGAAATGTAAAGCCCCAACCGCTGAAAGAATACCAAAGAAAAAGATTAAAGTATCATATTCCACTTTTGTTAAGCCGTGAAATACATCAAATTCATCTATTCCTTCTTTTCTTTTCATATAATATGCATATAAAGATAACATAGCTAATCCAAACATCATTCCCCACATAGCTGGAAGATGGAATAATTGATGACCTATTACAGCCATAAAGATAGTACCTATACCAAGACCCATAATTGTTTTAGCACCATCTTTAAACTTAATGTCATCATCATTATCTGATTCAGGATTTTCATCTGGAATAGCCATAGAAAGAAGATAAGCAGTTATTAAATAACCCACAATAGAAGCAGGAAATAAAAATAAGAAATCTATAAAAGTCCCCTTACCTGCTGTCCAAGCCATAAGAGTAGTAATATCTCCAAAAGGACTCCAAGCCCCACCAGCATTAGCAGCGACAACGACATTTATAGCTGCTGGAACTAAAAACTTTATATCTGTCTTAGTAATAGTCATAAGGACTGTTGACATAATTAAAGCGGTAGTTAAGTTATCAGCGATAGGACTAAGAAAAAACGCCATAAATCCTGTAAGCCAAAATATCTTTTTATATCCGTATCCTTTAGAAACTAGATTATGCTTTAAAACAGCAAAAACATTTCTCTCAAGTAAAACCTCTATATATGTCATAGCGACAAATAAGAAAAAGAATATATTAGAAATCTCTAAAATAACTGTATTAATTTCCTTATGCAATGGATCTAAATCCAAACCATTAAATGAATAAAATCCACCTATTAAAATAAATAAAAATGTCCCAGCAAATAAGGCTGGTTTTGCTTTATTAATATGGTATTGCTCTTCAGCAGCAATAAAATAATAAGCAACAACAAAAATCAGTAAAGATATAAGACCTAATGGATGAGAAGTAAAATCAGTCCCACCAAAACCAAGTGCAAAAGATGGCATAACAACCATCAACAAAGCGAAAATAAATAATTTCATTAAAAAGTTCCTTGAATTGTAAAATAATATAAAAGTGATATATTAACATAAGAATATTAAATTTTTATTTATATCTATTTCTAAAAGCTATTAATTTTATTACTGTGTATAGTTATGCTAAAAACAAATAAGCCTAATTGACCCCTTCATCTTTCTCTAAAAAAGACCCCTTAATTAATAATTCAACAATACTCTTAAAAATAGGGACAGCTGTTTTAGAAGCATAAAATGTTTTTTTAGGGTTAAATACACTCACTCCTATTGTATAACTATTATTTTTATCATTAGCAAAACCAAAAAATGATGATATATATTCTTTTGCATAAGCTCCATCTTTAAATATTCTAGCTGTTCCTGTTTTACCGCCTATTTCTAAGCCATTTATATTAGCTCCTCTTCCTGTTCCTTTTTTGACGGTTTTTATTAGGATTTTTTTTATTATTTCATTTGTTTTTAAAGATAGTATTTGTTTATTGCTTTCGCTTTTTATTTTTATAGTGCTACCTTTGTGATTAGATATATAATCAACTATTTTTGGCTCTAGCAAAATGCCTTTATTATTAAAAATATTATATGCTCTTAGTAATTGTATAAAAGTGGTCTGTATTCCATATCCATAAGATACTGTGGCTCTTCTTACTTCTCTTTTTAACTCTTTTACTAATGGCATAATTCCACTGCTTTCATATCCTATATCAGCTCCTGATTTTTTTCCAAAACCGAATTTATCTAGGGCATAAAAGAAAAGATTAGGCTCTAGCATTATTCCCATTTGTGCTAAGGCTATATTGCTTGAATGAACTATTGCATTTTCTGCACTCATCCATTTGTCTGGATGGTCATCTCTTATGGTTCTTCGTCCTAGTTTGTATGTGCCGTTATGTCCGTTGAAGATTGTATTTTTTGTTATTTGTTTTGATTCTAATAAAAAGGATAAAATTATTGGCTTCATAACTGAGCCTGGCTCAAATGAATGCTCTAAGGCTCTTATATTTAGATAAGGTATCTCATTTAATCTTATAAACTCTGGGTTTAGTCTATTAGATGATGATATAGAAATTATTTTGCCTGTTTTAGAGTCCATCACAGATGTTATTATTTCATCTGCTTGTAAATCTTTTTTCATTTTATCAAGCATTTTTTCTATTTTTATTTGTAAAGACATTAATATATTTAGATGGATGTTATTATTGTGTTTTTTTCTTGTGTTTTTAAAATTATTATTAAGTATTGGGTTAAAAGATACATCTCTTTGGTATTGGACATTATAAAAGTTTTGAGTATTCAACTCTGTATTATATTTGTTTTCTACCCCTTTAAGAGCCTTTAGAGTGTCTTTTGTCAAATATCCCAAATATGGTGATAAGACATTCCCATAAGTAAAAATTCTTTTCTCTTTTTCTTCTATCTCTAATCTTTGCCTTATGCCTTTAGTGCTTTTATATACACCTAGATTATCCATTATCCTATTTAGCCTTAGATAATCGTGATATTCATCATATTTTATTTCTAAAAATGTAATGTTTTTATTCTTGTTTAGCTTGTTTTTTATGAAATCTATATTTTCACCCGAATACAAAGACAATAAAGTCGCAAATGTATCTTTTTTATCTGGGTTTATATGGATTGGATTATATTTTATCTTATAGTTTTTCACACTAGTAGAAAGAGTGAAACCATCTTTAGTTATTATATCCCCTCTTAATATGGTCTTAGATGATTTAACAATAGTAGAAATATTTGATTTATGAGAGTAATTTAAATAAAAAATCCTAAGAATAAAAACAACACAAATAATAAGCAATATAGAAAATATCACTAATATTTTTAATGTCTTTTGTCCTACTTGTTTATTAGGCAATTATGCAGAAATATTAAACTTGTATTCTAAGAACTTCTTTTAAAGCCCCAATAGCTTTATTTCTAACTTCCATCATAAGCTTAAAATTCATATCCGCCCTATTCACATCCATAGTAGCTTGTAGTGGGTCGCCATAACCTGCTGCTACTTCTGCTTGTGATTTATCTGCTTTCATATACATATTATTCAAGCCGTTAATTTGATTAACTAAAAAATCAGTGGGCATATTGCTATTATTTTTATTCAAGCTCATAGGCTTATGCTCTGAGCTAAAAATATCCACTATATTATCTTTAGTATCAGTTTTATCTGATGAGAATGACTTAAGTATTTCAGAAAAATCAACATTTGCAATATCCTTATTGCTTTTATTTTGAACAGAGCCAGTGCTATTTAATAAACTAGCTAAATTATTTATATTACTTATATTCGTCATTTTATCTCACTATTGTAATAAACTTAATGTACTTGACCCTAAAGTCTTTCCACTCTCAAAAGCAGCAACATTTGCTTGATATGCTCTAGTAGCCTCTACTAAGTTCGCCATCTCTATGACAGGATTTACATTTGGATATGCTACATACCCTTCATTATTTGCATCAGGGTGATGTGGCTCGTATTTCATCTTTGGCTCACTATCATCTCTCACTATCTTATCAACTCTCACAGAATGAAGATATTTATCAGGTCTTTGCTCAAAGAAATGCTCATCTAATGGGTCTTCATACTTTAAAGTATCGGTTTTTTCATCAAGTCCATTCATATTTCTTTGAAGCACAGATTCAAAATCTTGTGCCATAAAAACAACATCTCTTCTTTTATAAGGTCCACCCTCACTAGTTCTTGTAGTTTCTGCATTTGCTATATTTGAAGATATAACATTAACTCTAGCTCTTTGAGCCGACATTCCATATCCGCTGATATCATATCCTGAAAAATAATTAGCCATTTAAAGTCCTTAACTTAATTTACTAGATGATTCAATGGCATATTTAAACATAGATTCTTGTTTCCTCATCAATGCTACTAAAGCCTTAAAGTAAGAAGCATTTTTTGATAATTCCGTAGTCTCTGTGTCTAAATCCACTGTATTTCCATCATTTCTCGCCAGTTGTCCATCCCTGAAGTAAATCTGAGCTTTCTTATCTAGATCCGCATTTTTACCAAATTCAAAATGCTTAGCACTAGAAGTAGCAAGTCTTAGTTTCATAGAATCCCTTTCTTTAAAAACTTGCTTTTTTTCCGCTTCTATCATTTGACCAAAATTAATATCTTTAGATTTATAATATGGAGTATCAACATTAGCAATATTAGAAGAGATTAACCCTTGCTTTAATTGTCTAAAATGAAGTGCAGTTTCTGTTAAATGATGAGATTTTGCAATTTCCATT
>JAJVLF010000007.1 GCA_029255845.1 Campylobacterota bacterium
ACAGTTAAAGTTATGGTATGAGCTCCTACAGAAAAATTACTTTTAGCAAAACTTACACTATTTGATAAAATAGTGCTTCCCTCACTCCACTTATAGCTAACTATATATCCATCTGAATCATCGCTTGAAATACCGCTAAAAAGTATAATATCACCTTTTTTAGCATTTTTATTAATTCCTGCATTTGCTACGGGGTCTTGATTGCTCGTTGATAAAGGAGTCGTGCTTTCTGGTGTTGTAGGGTTTGGCTTATAGCTGTCATTACCTCCTCCAGAATTACCTCCAGAGCCACCGCAAGAAGAAAGCCCTATGGATATAAAAATAAATAATATTATTTTTGTAAGCTTAATTGTCTGCAAAATAATTTCCTTGATAATAAAATAAAGCTTTAATTATATAATAAAAGTATTAATGTATATATGTTAAAATACAACAACAAGGATATTTATGCAATTAAAAACTTCTCTATCATCATATAAAAATAAGCTATTTTCTGTAAATCATGAACCATTAACAAATACATCAAAAGTATTTCTAGGTATTTTTATATTGTTTTGTTTTATAATGATTTCAGAAGCATTAAATCAGCAAAGACAAATAATAGAAAAACCTTATAGTAAATTTAGTCATAAATGTATTGAATTAACTAAATCAGAAAATAATAAAATGCATATTTATGATTTTAAATATTCGTTATTTGGCTCTAGTAGCGATATAAGATGTAATAAAATAGACAATTTATACAAATCTTTATTTGATACTTTTAAATATAAAATAGAGAAAATTAAAACATTCAGCCATGAAAAACAAATACTAAATCAAAAAATAAAAGATATAAATAATCAATACAGCAATATGCTTTTAGAAAAAATAGCTAATCAACCACAAAATAAATCGCCCCTTAAATCTAATACAAATACAGTCAAAAATCAACTAAATAACTATACAAATCAAATAAATGCACTTAAAGTAAAAATAGCTAATATGGAAAATATTTATCAAGACAGTAGCTATATAGAAATAATATCTTCTATTAAAAAAAATGCCCATTCTATTAATAATGACTTTAATCAATACCAAAGACTTTATCATTTAAAAGTATTATTTAGTATTTATTTATTTTTAATACCGCTTTTTTTAATTGTATATTTGATATATAATTTCACTATCAAAAAAGAAAAATATATAATTTCACATCTTCTTATAAACCTTTTAAATGTAGTAGCTATTTTTGGACTTTTCTATTTATTGGACTTTATTTATAGCATAATACCCAAAGTAATATTTATAAAAATATATGAAATTTTAGTATTGCTTAATATAGTGGCTTTTGCTAACTATATAGCTATCGCATTTTTTATTATTATTTTTGGAGTAATAATAAAATACATACAAAAACGAGCATTAAATCAAAAAAACATCAAAGATACTCAATTAAGCAACACTTATATAAAACAAGGCTTATGTCATAAATGTGGTGCTTGTAAAGATGATAAAAATAAATATTGTCCTAGCTGTGGAGAAAGCTTATATTATGAATGTAAAAGCTGTAATAAAAGTAGGATTGTTGAATCTAGTTTTTGTCAAGAATGTGGGGAGGTTTGACTTTTTACGAACTCCACCGCAATCTATGGTGTTTAAAACTAATTCCTCGTTAAATCTCATTTATAATCTCCCAATACCCAGACTTTAAACTTCCTGTTCTTTTTAGCCTGTTTTCTAGTTTCAATTTTACTATATCTCTTTTAATTGTTTTGTCTGTAACACCTAGTATATTTGCAAGTTCTATAATAGTTATATCTCTATTTTTACCTATAAAATTCAATATTTTATCAAGTCGTTTTAATGGGACATTTTTTGGGACATTTTTTGGGACATTTTCTTTTTCTAAGGTTTTCAAAGTTTTCAAAATTATCTTAAGCATAAATTCTATAAAAGGGGTGCTTTCTCCAATGCTTCCAGAGTCTTCCAAAGCCTTGTAATATTTTTCTTGATTATCTCTCACAACACTTTCAATAGGCATAAATCCTAATATACTTTTATATTTATGTAAAATTACACTATGCCAAAGCCTACCAACTCGACCATTACCATCATTAAAAGGATGAATAAACTCAAATTCATAATGAAATATACAGCCAACTACCAGCAAATGGTCATCAGTATGTTTTAACCAATCAAATAAATTACTCATTAGTTGTGGCACCATATTTGATGGAGGTGCGACATGAGTAACACCATCTTTACCGTCAATCCCCACATTACTATGTCTATATTCTCCTGCATTATGAAGAAGTTTGCCCATTAAAAACTTATGAGATTTCAATAAATCTTTTTCATTTTTATAATCATATTTTTCCAAATAATCATAGGCTTCTATAGCCCCCTTAACCTCCTCCACTTCCTTGATTGTTCCTAAAACCATTTTACCATTTATCACATCAGCAATCTCTTCTTGACTAAAACTATTCCCCTCTATTTGTAAAGTTCCTGTAATAGACTTAATTCTATTTTTTTTACGAATCCTTGGGCTATTTATCTCTTTTTTGATATGATTTAATTCACTAAGCAATTCTACAATATCACTAACTAGGGTTAAAATCTTATTGCTTATCGTATATGGCGGTTTATAGTTATTCATTAAATATTAGTCTTTTAAACTCTTAAGGGAACCTCTATTAATCCAAAATAAATAGCTAATATTATATTTTAGCCTTATAGCAATTTTTATAAAATAGATGTA